>CAVJCD010000010.1:0-21699 GCA_963648005.1 Tannerellaceae bacterium
GGCGTAACCCGTCGGAACAGCCTCTTGAGGTGCACCAAGCGGATTGCATCAAAAAGTATCTATGTCTATATCTCCGGTACCGTCTTGAAGGTCAGATACACGACTTGATTGATTCGATGAGCAATGACATGGAAGAGAACGAGTGGAATGCGCTGCGTAAGACAAAGAATGACAGATTGGCTCTGCTTGAAGGTGTAAAGAAAGAACTCAAGGATTTGGATAACCGCTTCAGAGAATCCACTGCATTCAAACGCTGTGCCTAAGCAGACATTAGTCTAATACTATTATATTCCCCCCCCCCGCCAAAACCACAAGTCCCTCACGGCGTGGGGGATTTTCTTTCTCCCTAACCTTCTTGCTTTTGTGAAATAAACGGCATAAGGCATGTGGAATATGAAGCATAGCCGACGGCAAGGGCGGTAAGAATTATTCCTTTCGTTTTGGCGGGCGGGTGCAAAAAAAGCTGTACGTTTGTAGATATCTAACATAAGGTGATGACAGAAGATATTAAAAAGGCTTGTGAGGTGATGCTGGCGGGAGGCGTTATTCTCTATCCCACAGACACAATATGGGGTATAGGTTGCGATGCCACCAACGAAGAAGCCGTAAAACGCGTGTATGAGATAAAGAAACGTTCGGATGCCAAGGCAATGTTGGTCTTGATGGACAACCCGGCAATGCTGGAGAGGTATGTGGACGATATCCCCGATGTGGCTTGGAGCCTGATAGACGTGGCAGACAAGCCCCTCACCATTATCTATTCTCATGCAAAGAACCTTGCCGCAAACCTGTTGGCAAGCGATGGGAGCGTTGGCATACGTATCACCGGGGAGGAGTTCTCGCGGCGTTTGTGCGAGAGGTTCCGCCGTCCGCTTGTCTCCACTTCTGCCAACCTTAGCGGAGAGCCTTCGCCCGCCAATTTTTCTGAAGTGTCGGATGTGATAAAGGAGAGTGTGGACTACGTTGTTTCCTATCGCAGAGACGATATGAGCCGTGCTACGCCGTCGAGCATCATCAAGTTGGGCGACGGTGGGCTTTTCCGGATAATCAGGTGATGATGAAAAGAAACAGACAGGTGGTAAAATATGTCCTTTCGGACTTCCTCTCGGCAGCGGTTGTGTGGTTCTTGTTCAATTGTCTGCGCTACGAGGAGGTTGCCGTATACGAGGGGGCTGCTTCGTTTGCAGACTACATGACCTATGCCCAGGTGATGAAAGGCCAGTTGTTTATCCCCTTCTTTTGGGTGGTGCTCCACTATTTCTCGGGCTACTACAACAAGCCCTTGGGCAAGTCGCGCCTCGGGGAGCTGTTCACCACGTTTGTGACCGTGGTGATAGGGGTTGTGTTCATCTTCTTCGTGGTGGTGCTCAACGACCTTCCGCGTTCGTTTCATATCTACTATGAGTTGTTCTTCGCTCTTTTGGGGCTGCAGTTCTTCCTCACTTATATACCCCGACTGATGATTACGCTCGAGGGTTTGAAGAAGATTCGAAGCGGGGAGTGGGCCGTCAACGTGCTGATAGTAGGCGGAGGAGAAAAAGCCAAGGGGATAGCCGGCAGCCTTTGCAGGTTGGGCTGTCATATCGTTGGCTTTGTGCCCGAGGACGATGTGGCATTGTTGACGGATTTGACATCTATGATAGCAGACCTGGAGGTCAACGAGCTGGTGGTGGCTTTGGAGACGGAAGACGAGAAGCGCCAGACAGATATCCTTTACCGGCTCTATCCCTATGGCTTGCCCGTAAAAGTATTGGCGGGCAAGATTGGTGCCCTCTCGGGGGTGAAGATAAAGACCATCCGTGGAGTGCCCTTGGTGGATATTACCGACAACAATATGTCGGAGGTGGAGCGAAACATCAAGCTGGTGATGGACAAGGTGCTGTCGCTCTTGGTGCTGATACTCCTCTCGCCAATGTATCTTTATATCGCTCTAAGGGTCAAGCGAGATTCACCCGGGGCGGTGTTCTTCAGGCAAGAGAGGATAGGTTACATGGGTCGGCCTTTCAATATCTATAAGTTCAGGACGATGTATGTGGATGCCGAAAGCGGCGGTCCGCAGCTCTCTTCGGAAGACGACAGCAGGGTTACTCCCTTCGGCCGTGTGTTGAGGAAATACAGGTTGGACGAGTTTCCTCAGTTTTGGAACGTATTGAAGGGGGATATGTCGATTGTTGGTCCGCGTCCCGAGCGGAAATTCTTTATCGACCAAATAGTGAAGAAAGCGCCCTACTATTATCTCCTTCACAACGTGAAGCCGGGCATCACATCCTTGGGGATGGTGAAGTATGGCTATGCCGGTGATGTGGAGAAGATGATTGAGCGCTTGAGATATGATGTGTTGTATTACGAAAATATGTCGTTGGCACTCGATATAACCATATTGTTTTATACGGTGAAGACGGTGCTTACGGGTAAAGGAATCTAAGTGATGGCAGAGGAGAATTGGTTTTACAAGTTCCTGCTATGGCGGGACAAGCATATAAAGGAAGAGCATTTCATTTTGGTTGTCAGTTTCTTGGTGGGCATATGTACGGCCCTCTCGGCAATTGTCTTAAAGCAGTTGATACATCTGATACAGCAAATCCTTACCGGGAATTTCAATGAGGACGGGGCAAACTACCTCTATCTCATTTATCCTGTGGTGGGTATCCTCTTGGCAGGTTTGTTTGTGAAATATGTTGTGCGCGACGATATAAGCCACGGTGTAACGAAGATTCTGTATGCCATCTCGCAGCGCAAGAGCCGCATAAAACCGCATAACGTATGGTCCTCCATAGTGGCAAGTTCGGTTACCATTGGTTTTGGCGGGTCGGTCGGAGCAGAGGCGCCTATCGTTCTCACGGGGGCAGCCATAGGTTCAAACCTCGGACGGCTGTTTCGCATGGAGCAGAAAACGCTTATGTTGTTGGTTGGCTGTGGCGCTGCCGGAGCTATTGCCGGCATCTTCAAGGCTCCTATTGCCGGGTTGGTGTTTGTCATCGAGGTGCTGATGCTTGACTTGACCATGACATCGGTGTTGCCCCTTTTGATTTCTTCGGTAACGGCAGCCACCGTCTCCTATATCTTTACGGGTACGGAGGCCATGTTTAAGTTCTCGCAGACCGAAGTGTTTGTGATGGAACGCATACCGTATGTCTTGTTGTTGGGCGTTTTCTGCGGGCTGGTATCGCTCTATTTCACGCGGGTGATGAACCATGTGGAGGGGATGTATCGCCGTCTTGGCGACTATTGGAAGAAATTCTTGTTGGGAGGTGTTATGCTTAGTGTGCTTATCTTCCTCTTCCCGCCGCTCTATGGCGAGGGCTACGACACCATAGGTTCGCTGCTCAACGGGCAGTTCTCGCATATCATGGACAAGAGTTTGTTCTACAATCTAAGCGATACGTATTGGGGGATAATAGTGTTCTTGTTCCTAATCCTTCTTACCAAGGTGTTTGCCTCGAGTGCCACCAATGCCGGAGGCGGATGTGGCGGTATATTTGCTCCGAGTTTGTATCTTGGCTGTATAGCAGGATTTCTTTTTGCTCATGCGTCGAACTATTTCCCCTTCACCATGTATCTCTCGGAAAAGAACTTTGCCCTCTTGGGCATGGCGGGGATAATGTCGGGCGTGATGCATGCCCCCCTTACCGGAGTGTTCCTCATAGCGGAGCTGACGGGTGGCTACGACCTCTTTTTGCCGCTTATGATTGTGTCCATCAGTTCGTATCTCACGATTCTGACCTTCGAGCCACACAGCATCTATTCGATGCGTTTGGCGCAGAAGGGTGAGCTGTTGACCCACCATAAGGACCGTGCCGTATTGACCCTCTTGAACACCGACAGCGTCATTGAGAGGGACTTCCAGGCGGTATCACCGGATATGTCGTTGGGCGATGTGGTGAAGGTCATCACCAAGAGCACGCGAAACTCGTTCCCCGTGGTGGACGAGAAGGGTGTTTTGCTGGGCATCGTGCAGCTTGACAACATCCGCAACATCATGTTTCGTCCGGAGCTTTATAACAGATTCAAGGTATATACCTTCATGGTGTCGGCACCGGCAAAGATTCAGATTGGGATGCCCATGGAGAAGATTATGAGTGTGTTCGACGACACGAAGGCATGGAACCTTCCCGTTGTGGATGAAGAGGGCAGATACGTTGGCTTCATGTCGAAGTCCAAGATATTTAATTCGTACCGCAAGGTGCTGGTTGAGAACTTTTCAGGAGACTAGGAAATGGAAAAGAAAGATTTGCGTATTGTGTATATGGGCACTCCCGATTTCGCTGTGGAGAGCCTGCGCGCCTTGGTGGAAGGCGGATATAATGTGGTGGGGGTGGTAACGATGCCCGACAAGCCTATGGGTCGTCACGGAAGTGTGCTTCAGGCAAGTGCCGTGAAGGAGTATGCCTTGTCGCAGAACCTCCCCGTCTTGCAGCCCGAGAAGTTGAGGGACGAGGCTTTCCTTGGCGAATTGCGCGCTTTGAAAGCCGACCTTCAGATTGTGGTTGCCTTCCGTATGTTGCCGGAGGTGGTATGGAGCATGCCCCGCATGGGTACGTTCAATCTCCATGCATCCCTTCTGCCGCAATATCGTGGGGCAGCGCCCATCAACTGGGCTGTGATAAACGGTGAAACCCAGACGGGCGTAACCACCTTCTTTCTCTCGCATGAGATAGATACCGGTAAGATTATTCTTCAGCGCCGCTTGCCTATTCTCGATGGCGATGATGTAGGGAAGGTGCACGATAGCTTGATGGTTATGGGTGCCGACTTGGTTAAGGAGACGGTGAATCTCCTCTTGGAAGGCAAGGCAGAGGCCATTTCCCAAGAAGCATTCATCAAGGATGGGGCAGAGCTTAGGTCCGCTCCCAAAATCTTTAAAGACACCTGTAGGATTGATTGGAACACTCCCCTGAAGAGGGTTTACGATTTTGTTCGTGGGCTTTCGCCTTATCCTGCCGCATGGACGGAGCTGGTGTCGCCCCTTGGCACACGTACGACGTTGAAGATATACGAGACAGAGAAACGCCCCGCCATGCATAGCCATAAGGCGGGCACCATTCTTACCGACGCCAAAAGCTATGTGGATGTGGCAGTGGAGGATGGCTATGTTCGCCTCCTTTCTCTCCAACTGGCCGGAAAGAAGCGCATGGGGGTAAAGGACTTCCTCAACGGCTTCAAGCAGATAGGAGACTATAGGGCGGAATAACCCCTAGGGCTATGGCTTGGGGTTGAAAGGCGCTTTGAGGACCAAAATCCGAAAGTTTGGCAAGACCTCTTATTGAATAAAACTTTATCTTTGCGATTTCATAAGCAAATGAGAAGATGGCTTCAAAAGTAACAAAGAGCATTATAATTACATTCTGGATATTGTTTGTGGCAGCAGTGGGGGTTGTGTTCCTGCTTTTTACCGCAATAGCAAACGGCTCCATAGGGTATATGCCTCCCGTAGAGCAGCTCGAAAATCCTATCGACAAATATGCTTCGCAGATTGTTTCCGCCGACGGAAAGACCCTTGGAAGCTATGCGCACAGTCAGGACAACCGTATCATGACGAGCTATAAGGACCTTTCACCTTCTTTGGTGAGAGCCTTGATTGCTACCGAAGACATACGTTTTACGCAGCATAGCGGTATTGATGCCCTGGGATTGTTTCGTGCCGTCGTGAAAAGAGGTATCTTGATGCAGAAGAGCGGGGGCGGTGGCAGTACCATCACCCAACAGCTTGCCAAGCAGCTCTTCTCGCCCAGTGCCGACAATGTGATGGAACGTTTGTTTCAGAAGCCTATAGAGTGGGTTATAGCCGTCCAGTTGGAGCGCTATTACACCAAGGAGGAAATCATCAGCATGTATCTCAACAAGTTCGATTTTCTCTACAATGCCGTTGGCATACAGTCGGCTGCGCGTGTCTATTTCGGCACAACGCCCAAGAACCTTAAGATAGAAGAGGCGGCAACGCTGATAGGTATGTGTAAGAACCCTTCTTATTACAACCCCGTACGTCAGAACGAACGTACCCGTGGGCGTCGCAACACCGTTTTGCGTCAGATGGAGAAAGCCGGGTATATAAGCCGTGCGGAATGCGATTCATTGATGGCTCAGCCTCTGACGGTCCGCTTCAGCCGTATGGACCATAAGGGCGGTCCCGCTCCCTATTTCCGTGAGTATCTGCGCTTGACCCTTACAGCCAAGAAGCCCGAACGCAAGCATTATGCCTCATGGCAGGGTCAGAAGTTCTCAGAAGACTCTTTGGCGTGGGAAACAAATCCTCTTTATGGTTGGTGCAACAAGAACAAGAAGGCCGACGGAGAGTATTATAACGTGTATACCGACGGCTTGAAAATCTACACAACAATAGATTCCCGCATGCAGCAGTATGCCGAGGATGCGGTCCGCCAGCATATAGGGAAAGACTTGCAACCTGTCTTCTTCAAGGAAAAGAAGGGACGCAGCTATGCTCCGTTCTCGCGCGATGTGAGTGCAGGACAGGTGGATACGATGCTTATGCGCGCAATGCATCAGACCGACCGCTACCGTGCGATGAAAAAATCGGGGATGAAGGAAGCCGAGATGCGCAAAGAGTTCCAGAAGCCGGTGGAGATGAGCGTGTTTAGTTGGAACGGCCCTATCGATACCATTATGTCGCCTTGGGATTCCATACGCTACTACAAGAGCTTCATGCGTACGGCGTTTATGTCGATGGACCCGCGTACAGGGTATGTAAAGGCATACGTCGGTGGCATCGATTATAACGACTTCCAGTATGACATGATTAACGGCGGCCGCCGTCAGGTGGGCTCCACCATCAAGCCTTTCCTCTATTCCTTGGCTATGATTGAGGGTTTTAGTCCGTGTGGTGAGATGCTTCACGTTGAGCAGAAGCTGACCGACGAGAACGGTATATTATGGGCTCCCAAGAATGCCGGAGCAAAGAAGGTGGGCGAGATGGTCTCTTTGAAATGGGGCTTGCAGAACTCTTCGAACTGGGTGACGGCTTACCTGATGAAACAACTCTCGCCTTATACATTCGTGCGTCTGCTGCATTCGTTCGGGATAAAAGGACATATCGACCCGGTTATTTCCGTCTCTTTGGGTACGCCGGATGTGTCGGTGGGTGAGATGGTTGGTGCCTATACCACCTTTGCCAATAAGGGTATACGCGTTGAACCTATGTATGTGACCCGTATAGAAGACCAATATGGCAACACCATAGCCAATTTCAACCAGCAGATGAGCGAAGTATTGCCCGAAGATGCTGCCTACAAGATGCTGTATATGCTGCGTAGTGTGATTGACGGCGGTACCGGTAGCCGCGTACGTTTCCGTTACGGCATAAAGGCTCCTATGGGAGGCAAGACGGGAACAACGCAAAACAACTCCGACGGTTGGTTTATGGGCTTCACGCCAAGCTTGGTGTCGGGCTGTTGGGTAGGCGGTGAGGACCGTAGTATCCACTTCGACCGTATGCAAGAGGGGCAAGGAGCAAGCATGGCTTTGCCTATCTACGGACTGTATATGCAGAAGGTGTATGCCGACAAGTCGCTTGGCTATTCCGAAGACGAGGACTTCGACGTGCCCGAACAATATGCCGACCCTTGCAAGACTACCACTGAAGAAGAGCGCAAGAGCATACCCGCCGATGTTGGGGGGATAGACAAAATGTTTGAATAGAGGCTTTATATTGACACGGAGAAAATTTATATTTGCTCCGAATAACGTAAAAGCCTTTATACCATGATTAACCGAGAACTTATTGACCCTAAGAGTATCGTAGTTGTAGGTGGTTCAAACAACCTGCACAAGCCCGGTGGATGTTTGGTGCGCAATCTCATTGACGGCAAGTACAAAGGAGACCTCTATGTCGTAAATGCCAAGGAAGACGAAGTGCAGGGGGTGAAGTCCTATCATTCGGTAAACGACATACCGGATACCGAGATGGCCATCATCTCCATTCCCGGTCCTTCCTGCCCCGAAGTTGTTGACATATTGGCAAAACAAAAACACGTAAAAGCTTTTATTGTGGTCTCTGCCGGCTTCGGCGAAGAGACCCCCCAAGGGGCAACGCTTGAGAAGCGTATGCTCGACAGCGTGAACGAAGCGGGCGCCTCGATGATTGGTCCCAACTGCATCGGACTGATGAACATGAACTTTCACGGCGTATTTACGCAACCCATACCGGAGTTTCACCCTGGAGGGGTGGATTTTATCTCAAGTTCCGGCGGTACAGCCCTCTTCATCATAGAGTCGGCACTGACCAAAGGTCTGCGCTTCTCGTCGGTATGGTCCGTTGGCAACTCCAAACAGATAGGAGTGGAGGAGGTGATTGAGTATATGGACCGCAACTTCGACCCCCTTCTCGATTCGAAGATAAAGATGCTCTACATCGAACAGATAAAGAGCCCCGACAAATTGCTCTATCATGCTTCGTCGTTGATTCGCAAAGGATGCCACATAGCAGCCATCAAAGCCGGAAGCACAGAGTCGGGCAAGCGTGCCGCTTCTTCGCATACCGGGGCAATAGCCAGTTCGGATTCGGCTGTAGAAGCACTGTTTCGCAAGGCAGGCATTGTGCGCTGTTTCAGTAGGGAAGAGCTTACCACCGTGGCAAGCATCTTTACCTTGAAGGCTGTGACGGGACGAAACTGCGCCATCATAACCCATGCCGGAGGTCCGGCAGTGATGCTTGCCGACGCGCTCTCGAAAGGTAGATTGAATGTGCCTAACTTGGAAGGCCCCGTGGCTGCCGAGCTGAAGACGAAGCTATATCCCGGTGCGGCTGTGGGCAACCCCATAGATATTATCGGCACAGGTACGCCCGAACACCTGGCTACGGCAATAGACTATTGCGAGAAGCGTTTCGATGAGGTGGACCTTATGATGGTTATCTTCGGTAGTCCGGGGCTTGTAAAGCTGTATGATGCCTATAAGGTGCTCCACAAGAAGATGGAAGAATGCAAGAAACCTATCTTCCCCGTACTGCCGTCCATCGTTACTGCCGGACCGGAGGTGCGTAGCTTTGTGAAGAAAGGACATGTTAATTTCTCGGATGAGGTAACGCTGGGCACGGCTCTCTCGCGTGTGCTCAACACACCTAAGCCAATGAGTAGCGACATACAGCTCTATGGCGTGGATGTGCCCGCAGTGCGTCGCATAATCGACCAGCTTCCTTCAAGCGGGTATCTTGCTCCCGAACAAGTTCGTACCCTATTGGGTGCTGCCAACATACCGTTGGTGGAGGAATTGGCTTCAACCGACAGGGATGAGCTGGCGGCGTTTGCCCGGAAGGTGAACTATCCCGTGGTGGCAAAGGTGGTGGGCCCGGTGCATAAGAGTGATATAGGCGGCGTGGCTTTGAATATTCGTGGCGAGGAACATCTTATGTTTGAGTTCGAGAGAATGATGCGCCTAAAGGATGTGAAGGCCGTTATGGTGCAGCCCATGTTGAAGGGTAGGGAGCTCTTCCTTGGTGCCAAATACGAGAAGGACTTCGGTCATGTTATCCTCTGTGGCTTGGGGGGCATCTTCGTTGAAGTGCTTAAGGACGTCTCTTATGGCTTGGCACCGCTGTCGTACGACGAGACTTTCTCGATGATTCGTTCCCTTAGAGGCTATCCAATCATAAAGGGTACGCGTGGGCAGAAGGGCATCGACGAGCAGCAGTATGCCGATATCATTGTCCGCCTTTCCACTCTGCTGCGTTTTGCATCCGAAATAAAGGAGATGGATATCAATCCTCTTGTAGCTACCGACCATGGATTGTTTGCCGTGGATGCCCGCATCAGGATAGAGAAATGACGTCTCCCCGACAGCAATAATTCCGGAGCAATAAAGAGATAAAATATTTGGTGTATAAAAACAAATATCTACCTTTGCACCGCAATCCGCGATAGCGGGGATGCAAAGACGGGGTGTAGCGCAGTCCGGTTAGCGCACTTGCTTTGGGAGCAAGGGGTCCCAGGTTCGAATCCTGGTACCCCGACAATAAGGAAGGAGATTGACCATCTGAAGGGTCAGTCTCTTTTTTTTGTCTATCGGGGTGCTTTGTTGTAGAGATAGATAGCGATAAACGTGTAGAGGATGTTGGGTATCCACGCGGCAACCATGGCACTCACGTATCCGTTTATGGCAAAGGTAGACGACACGGTGGTGAAGAGGATATACGAGAAGCTAAGAGCCAGTCCTATACCGATATTCATCCCCATGCCCCCTTTAATCTTGCGCGAAGAGAGGGATGCGCCTATGGCGGTCAGGATGAAGGCAGCCATGATGGAGGCAAAGCGTTTGTGATACTCAATCTCGAAGGTCTGTATGTTGCCAATACCCCGCGTTTTCTGACGGTTGATATACCTTGCAAGCTGAGGGGAGGTCATTGTCTCGCAGTCGTTTACCGATATAAGGAAGTCGGAGGGTATGATTGTCAGCGTTGTGTCCTTACGTGTGCCTTGAGTGATATGCTCGCGCATACCGTCGAAGTCGCGAATCATATAGTCGATGACCGTCCAATGATACAGGGAATCATACTTGATGGAGCCGGCTGTAAGTTTGGAAACAAGCTTCTTGCCGTCGAAATGCTCAAGAGAAAAACGGTAGCCCATGTTAGGACGTGAGTCGTAGCGGTCGAAATAGGCAATAACCCCCGGCTCCACCTCTATCTGAATGTTTCGGGCATATTCCACCTTTTTGTTCTTGATATACTTGTTTTGGAAGTCAATGCGGGTACTGTTGGCAGGCGGGATGATGAATCCGCTGAGTATGAAGCTCGTTATTGCGATGACTGCCGCCGAGATGGCATAGGGCACCATTAGTCTGCGGAAGCTCATTCCGCTTGCCAGCATGGCTATTATTTCGGAGTTGTCTGCCAGCTTTGAGGTAAAGAATATGACCGCAATGAATGTAAACAGCGGACTGAAGAGGTTGGCGAAGTAGGGGATAAAATTGAGGTAATAGTCCACTATGATAGCCCCAAGCGGCACCTCCGGCTTTAGGAACTTGTCAATCTTTTCGTTTATGTCGAACACAACGGAGATGGATATGATGAGCAGTATCGCAAAGACATACGTCCCGAGAAACTGCTTGATGATATACCAGTCTATCCGTTTCAGTTTGAAGCTCATCACAATCGTTTGTTTAGTTGCCCAACCATATGGCTTTTCCACAAGGCAAAATCGTCGGCCATGATATGACGGCGCGCTTCACCTACCAGCCACAGGTAGAAAGCAAGGTTGTGGATGGAGGCTATCTGCAGACCAAGCATCTCGTTTGCCTTGAAAAGGTGATGGAGATAAGCCCTGCTATAGAGTGTGTCCACAAAAGAATGCGCATCGGGGTCGATGGGCGAGAAGTCGCTTTCCCATTTCTTGTTGCGCATGTTTATTGTGCCATAGCGGGTGAACAGCTGTCCGTTGCGCCCATTACGGGTTGGCATTATGCAGTCGAACATATCCACTCCGCGCTCTATGGCTTCAAGGAGATTGATAGGAGTGCCTACCCCCATGAGATAACGCGGTTTGTCTTTGGGCAGTATGTCGTTCACCAGCTCAATCATCTCATACATCTTCTCCGTAGGTTCGCCTACTGCCAGTCCGCCTATGGCATTTCCGTCGGCACCTTTCTCTGCTACGTTCTCTGCAGCCCGGCGACGAAGGTCCCCGTAGACGCACCCTTGCACTATGGGGAAGAGGCTTTGGGAGTAGCCATACCTTGGTTCGGTGCTGTTGAAACGCTTTATGCAACGGTCGAGCCAACGTTCCGTAAGCCCCAATGACCTCTTTGCATACTCATAATCGGCATCTCCGGGGCAACATTCATCGAAAGCCATGATGATATCGGCACCGATGATGCGTTGTATGTCCATCACTTTCTCCGGAGTAAACAGGTGTTTGGAGCCGTCGATATGCGAGCGGAACTCGGCACCTTCCTCATGCAGCTTGCGGTTGT
Organism: Tannerellaceae bacterium; assembly: GCA_963648005.1. Classification (GTDB taxonomy): domain Bacteria; phylum Bacteroidota; class Bacteroidia; order Bacteroidales; family Tannerellaceae; genus Parabacteroides. The sequence goes on from CAVJCD010000010.1 coordinate 11,920, forward strand.
CGGAGAGCGAGAACACCTGAAAACCTCCGCTGTCGGTAAGGATGGGGCGGCTCCAAGTGTTGAACTTATGCAACCCGCCTGCCTTTTCCAGTATCTCCAGACCCGGACGAAGGTAGAGATGGTAGGTGTTGCCAAGGATTATTTGCGCATGTATATCGTCCCTCAGTTCGGTCATATGCACACCTTTCACTGTACCTTGCGTACCAACGGGCATAAAAATAGGCGTCTCAATTACCCCATGTTCGGTGCAAATCAAGCCCGCCCTTGCATTTGTCTTTGTATCGTTGTGTTGTAACTCGAACTTCATTACGCAAAATTTCAAGACAAAGGTAATGCTTTTCTCTTAGAAACCGAAGTCGTCAACCTCCACCTCACCCTTAGGGGCTTCCTCCTCTTTTATCTCGATATGTTGGTGCACAGCATTGGGTTTCACTATGATTGCCCGCATTGGGCGTACGGGGCATATCGATTCGCATCCTCCGCAACCTACACAGAGCTCGGGGTTTACCTCGGGGATGGTCAGTGTTCCTTTATAGGGCACCATATGCACAGCCTGCGTGGGGCAATGCTCCGAGCATGCACCGCAGTCGGTCTCCTCCGTATTCACTATGCATCGGCCCTTGAAGAAGGTGGCAATGCCTACCTGTAGCCGCCGTTTCTCTTCCTTGGTGATGGGCTTGATGGCTCCCGAGGGGCAGACCTCGGAACATACGGTGCACTCGTAGTTGCAATAGCTGTTGATATACGCCATACGCGGCTTCAAGAGATAATCGAAACCATATTCCATTCCTGCGGGGCGCAACACCTGGCTGGGGCATCTCACAACGCATAAATGGCATCCCGTGCACTTGTCCTTGAAGCGTTCCAAGCTTAATGAGCCCGGAGGGGTGAGTGGGAGAGAAGTGCCTTGCCCTCGATGATGCTTCTTGCCACCCCGGGCAGCAGATGCCAAGGGTAGCGAGGCGGCAAGGGTGGCTCCCGTAGCCAGGAATGTGCGTCGGCTGCTTGAGGTTGCCACCTCTTCCTTAGAGGCTTCTTCTTTATTCTCAGCCTCTTTCTTTATGCCCCAAGGTGGGTTGAAGCGATATCTCAGGTCTCCTTTGGGGCACGAGGAGATGCAGTTGAAGCAATCCACACAACGCGACGTATCTATGGTCATATGCTTGGCATCGATAGCCTCTGCCTTACAGCTATGCTCGCAGTTGCCGCAATGCGTGCACGTATCCTTGTTGAAAGTGATGCGAAAGAGAGAATAGCGCGACACCAGACTAAGCAGAGCCCCCACGGGACATAGCGTGTTGCAAAACAAACGTCCGCGGAAGATGACCAAAACCGCAAATACCACTAACGCCACAATACCCGACACCAGTCCGGCAATGCTCACGGTGCTGATTGTGACCTGAAACAACGAGTAGTTGTCCATCTTCATCAGCCCCTCTGCCAATATGTTGTTTCCCCACATGACAGCGGGGCGAAACAAATTGGCGGCAATGCGTCCGAAGTTGCTGTAGGGGTCGAGCAATAGGCAAAGACCTGAGAATCCCAGCAAAAGGGTTACCGCCGAAAGAAGCAGCAACGCATATCTCATAAGGTTCATTGGCTTATGATAAGTGAATCGCCTTGCGCCTTTTCTCTTCTTCTTCCCAATGCAAAACAAGCGGTTGATGATGTCTTGGAAAACTCCGGCAGGGCATATCACCGAGCAATAGATACGTCCCAGCAACAGCGTGAGCAGCAACAGCATAACCACAACGCCCAGCATCCCCGCAAGGATGGCAGGAAGCAACTGAAGGTGTAGCAACCCATGCACCTCCAAAGGCATCCTTGAGGTGAAGTCTAAGAAGAACAGTAGTAAGGGTACGAAAAAAACGGTTGCGAGAACAACCCGCAACCCTTTCAGATGGTTATGTCGTTTCATTTATATCTTGATACGTTTGATGTTTATCTTTTTCAAGTCCGACGACCCAAGCTTGAGCTCTTCGCCCTTGCCAATATGACCTACGGCAGCCTTATCCAGCTTCTTTACCTGGTTGAAGAGGGCGAGGGCTGCTGTGTCGATGGCTACGATGTTGGGCGATAGGATGATGGATTTCAGCGTAGCCACATCTGCCGTGCTTTTGCCTTGAGGTCCGTTCTGATGCATGATACGATAGGCATCCACGATGTTCAGAACCGGGCGCTTCTTCCAGGTGCATATGTCGGCAATGCATTGCTGCAGGTCGTTTTGGTGGAAGAATCTGCGGTCCCACACTATACCCATATAGTTTTTCATGGCGCACGAGAGCTTTGCCCCGCCATGGTTCTTCAATACGGGCACGTTTATCCATGCATCAGCCTCAATCAGAGCCTCGTGTATCTTGGCAGACTTGAGCTTCACTCCGCCCGGGATGGATACTTCCTTATAGTATTTCTCGTCGTTGGCAGGCACAATAACGCCTCCTGCCTCTTTTACAGCCTTGGCTATGCCACTGCTCTCGTAGCATTTCTGCCAATTGTCGCAGGTATGGTCAAAGACAGTTACTTTGCCGGCTCCAGCCTCAAGGCATTTCTTCACCAAGGCCTTGATGAGTAGCGGATTGGTGTTGCTTGCCAACTCGGGTGCACGGTCCCATCCGATATTGGGCTTGATAACCACTTTTTGACCCTTCTTGATAAATTTCCCTATTCCGCCTAAAGCGTCTAATGCCTTGCCAAGCATAACCTCAGGCTCGCCGCCCATTACGGCAACCATCTCGGGGGCTTGCTCCACAGTGATTGCATTATTGCTCAATGCGGCTTGCAGACCGCTAAAATCTAAGGATAACGCAGCCCCTGTCAGGGCTCCGGTCTTTAAGAAGTCACGACGTTTCATCTCTTGTTGTTGTTATTTAATTGTCTTGTTCGTTTTCTGTAGTTTCGTTTTCGCCGTCCACAAGCTCCGGAAATCCGTTCTTCAGGATTTCTTTTGCCCTCTCATAATCGCTCTCCAAAACATGAATCTCTATCTGGAATCCGGGAATATTGCCGAATACCGTGGAGAGGTGCTCGTTCTTGAGAAACGACTCAATGCCTTCGTTTCTCAGTACACTCTGCAACAGGTTAGCCTGAACGCTGTTGTTTGCCGTCGATAAAAGAACCGTTTCCATAATCTTGTGTTTTTGGTTATTGGTATTGTGATTCGTATGGTTGGGCTGAACTGTCAGTGCAAAAATATGAAAAGCAATTCACAATCCCTCCCGCCTTACCAATAAATATTAAAGGGCCCCGATATTATACATCCCAACATATCCCTCTCTCCCCACATGTACCCTTATGCTTATTCGTTCCACATCTGTGGTCCAATCGTTCCACATATGTGAATCGCTCGTTCCACCCCCGTGGTCCAATCGCCCCACACCTGTGAGAAGATAGAGATGTTGGTATCTATACGCAAGCACCACACTGATAATTCGTGAACAACTATGTGGGTTATGCATTATATCCGTTGGAAACCCCGTTTCCCTCCAAACCGTTTCCCCGAGAGTTCGTTGTTTTGGAAGGGTAAAGAAAAATATTCCCCATAGAAAAAGTTTTTGATTTGTTTAATCATTCATTCATAATAAGCACTCTTTTGAGGAGGCTTAACCTTGTTTTCCTTAATGTTATAACCAGTTTAGCAATCCTGGGCGATGATGTTGAATAGTTTACGTACCTACGATTCCTCTTTGGTAGGGAGGAAAACGGATTTGTATTTGTTATCGTATGGATTCACATAGTCAATTTGGTAGATTTTTTCCGCCAGTTAGATTTTAGAGCATTTTCTTTCACTTTTTTGAATATTCGGAAATAAAATCGCAACTTTGAAACGTTTGTGCTTTGCTTGAAACATTAATTGGACTAAGTTAGTAGGCATATAATTAAATTGAATAAAACAATTGACAATATGAAACTATCGCAATACTCCATAAAAGAACTCCTTCCTTATGTTTTAGGTGATGATTCTCCAAACAATTATCATAGTGGAAAAGATTTGGTCAATTTGTTCAATCGCGTTAACATTCGGGATGTATATGATGATAAGGCTGGCGGATTGCCTTTGCCTGATAGGTGTTTATTATGTACAGGTGTATGTTTTATTATAATGGATGCTAGTTATGATATATCTTGAAAGATTCAATCTTTTATCAGATGACCAAGAATGGAGTTTCTTTCGCAATAGAACGAAAGGATGCTACGACTCGTTCTATCCCTACCAACTGTTTCCACAAAAGCAATTAAGGGAAATAACATTTTCTGACATAACAATTTTGTGCGGCAGTAATGGGTCGGGGAAAAGTACAGTGTTGAATATCATAGGCGAGAAACTCGACCTGAAACGAAACACACCTTATAATAAGACCGATTTCTTTGACCCGTATCTTTCAGGCTGTAACTATTCCTTTCGTGATGAAAACCCGTTGAAGATGAGAGGACTGATGAAAGTTTCACGTTTTATTTCAAGTGACGATGTGTTCAACCACATTATTGAAGTACGTGAAAGAAATGAGAACCTCAGTTTCAAGCGTGAAGTGACATCGCATGATATTGTAAATATTAGGAAGGATGGTTGGGAAAATGGTCCGAGAGGCTTCAATGCCGAAGACCCCGAAAATATGAATTCGTTCCTTGATTATTACCAAAAACTAAGAGGCTCTACTGCAAAGTATATACGAAGCAATGTTGGTGTTGATGAGAGAACATACTCTAACGGAGAAAATGGCTTTAAGTATTTCACTGATGCAATACAACCAGGTGGTCTGTATCTGCTTGATGAACCGGAAAACTCGTTATCGGCAGAGATGCAGTTGGAGTTGGTTCAGTTCATCTTGGGTATGGCTCGTTTTTATAATTGTCAGTTCATTATGTCAACTCATAGCCCATTCATTCTCTCGTTACCCTTCGCAAGAATATACAATATGGATGAAGTACCCGTTTCTACATGTAAATGGACTGAACTTCCTAATATAAAGGTATATTACGAATTCTTCAAGGACCATCAAACTGAGTTTGAATGATTCTACACAATTCTTTTGTGAATCGAGACAAAAACGAACTGCAGTAATAATCTATAAACCCGGGTTAACCCTAATCATAGAGAATGCAATTGAGATGCTTTGTGGGCTCTCTCACAGCACTTGCATGGCGTTTTGGATGGTGGTGAGACCTATTAGGCGGTCGTATTGGGCTCCCATGGGGCGATAGTAGATGCAGATGGTGTATTCGTTTTCTGCCTGATAATAATCGCCTTCTATGGGGCCTGTCTCTCCGATGTTGCTACCAGAGGGCACGAACAAATATTGATAATTGTAGCTGCCTTGTTTCAAGAGCACTGCCTTTTCATACCGCTTGGTCTCGAAATTATATCCCATCTTGCTCTTCTCGTCAAGCACGTTGTGGAAGAGGTTGCCACTTAGGTATACACTCCCGTTGAGGAGAGGCTCGCACTCCAATGCAAAGTGGACAATGAAATAGTCGGCTTCAGTCTCGGGATTGTCGCAGCTGCTGCAGCGGATAAAGAATCTGCCGTCTTGGTCCTGGTCGTATTGATACGTCTGATTGCCCCGCTCAAGGTCGGTTGTCAGCTCTACATTATAATAAGGGTTGTGGAAGGACACGTGCTCCACATGCATGCCATTATACTTTGTGCTCAAGAACTCCGTGCGACGATATTCGTTTCCGGCAGGGAAAATCAGACTGCGGTTGTTGGAATAGGTTATCTTGTTGTCGGAAACAGACGTGGGCTGAATGCCCGAGACAGCATTGTCGCGACGGTTGTTCTGGTAGACAAACACCTTTAGGTCGGTTTGCGGGTAGGGGATAGAGAAGTTCTTGGTGTTGATGCTGAAGCTGACTTGCTGATGGCTTTGATTGGTGTCGATGTCGGTGTTGCCACTCACAGAGGCAGAAAGCTCCACCTTGGGCTCCACGACAGAGAAACAGGCAGTAAGAAGTATCCTGTCGGGTGCGTCTTCCTTATAAATCTGAACTGCATAATTGCCCGAGACTTTAAATTGGACATCATCGTTTGGCAACATCAGGTTGTAGTTGGTGTAGCCCGTTGTGGTGCTTATGGAAGTGGCATAATCGTCGATGGTTAACCCTTGAAATCCACTCATGTATTGGATGGGAGAGAGGATGGACTTCTGCCAGGAGGCATCGCAATGGATAACGGAGTAGCAGTAGCGTTCAATGCCTTGCTCCAAGACATCGAAATTAATCTGAATCTGCCCGTCTCCTTCCAACTCAATGTAGGGCGAAGAGATAAGCTGGTCCGCCACCTTCACCTCAAGAGACTTGATAAGATTACTGTTGACGTCGGTAAAGTACGTCTGCTGGGCATTACCGCGGGTTGCCCCAAGGAAAAACATTAGGAATAATAAACCATATACTCTCATCTCTCAACTCTTTTTTTAGACGGGGTAAAATTATGGAATTATTTCTTTATTTCTTTCCAAGGGTTATGCTTTAAAACATGAAAAATGTATACTTTTGCGGGAAATTACGTATAAACAATTTTAACTGTATCATGGCAAATGTGATTAAGATTAAAAAGGGTTTAGACATTAATCTGAAAGGCAAGGCTTCGGAAGTGCTGCTAAACGCTGGGGCGAGCGATAGTTATGCTATCGTCCCTGACTATTACAACGGCATTGTTCCCAAGGTTGTTGCCAAAGTAGGAGATAAGGTCAAAGCCGGTTCTGTATTGATGATTGACAAGAACCGCCCGGAAATCAAGTTCGTTTCGCCCGTCAGTGGTGAAGTGACTGCCGTAAACCGAGGAGAGAAGCGTAAGGTGCTTGGCGTGGTTGTTAAGCCGGATGCGCAAATCGAGTATGAGGATTTCGGCAAGAAGAATGTGTCTTCGCTAAAGAGCGAAGAGGTGAAAGAAGCATTGCTCAATGGAGGTATGTGGCCTTTCATCAAACAACGTCCGTACGACATCGTAGCTACGCCTACGGATGAGCCGCGCGACATTTTTGTGTCGGCATTCTATTCTGCCCCGTTGGCTCCGAATTTCGACTTTATCTTGAAAGGTCAGGAAGACGATTTCCAGACAGGGTTGGATGCATTGGCAAAGCTTACGAAGGGGAAAGTCTACGTCGGCATCAAGAACGGTTCTTCTGTGAATGTGAAAGGCGTTGAAACTGTTGAGTTCGAAGGACCGCACCCGGCAGGCAACGTGGGTGTGCAAATCAACCATATCAAACCGGTGAACAAAGGCGAAGTGGTATGGGTGGTAAATCCTGCAGACGTAATAATCATCGGTCGTTTGTTCAACAAGGGCGTAGCCGATTTCAGCCGTTTGGTTGCCATCACCGGCTCTGAGACAACAGAAAGAGGATACGTCAAAGCCATTTCCGGTTGTACTATCAGCAGTTTGGTCAGCGGAAAGATTTCGGAAGGCAGCGATGACCTCCGTATCATCAGCGGAAATGTGTTGACCGGAACGAAAGTCGGTAAAGAAGACTACCTCGGTGCATACGACAATCAAATCACGGTAATCCCCGAAGGAAACAACACTAACGATTTCTTTGGTTGGGCTACTCCCGGATTCGGGAAGTACAGCGTTAGCCATTCCTTCTTTACATGGTTGGCTCCCAAGAGCAAAGAATATGTGATAGATGCACGAATAAAAGGTGGGAAACGTGCCATGATAATGTCGAACGAATACGACAAGGTGTTCCCGATGGATATCTATCCCGAATACTTGCTGAAGGCCATTATTGCTTTCGATATCGACAAGATGGAGAACTTGGGCATCTATGAAGTTGCTCCTGAGGACTTTGCTCTTTGCGAATTTGTTGACACTTCCAAGATTGAGATTCAGAAAATCGTACGTCAAGGATTGGATTTGTTGTACAAGGAAATGAATTAATAACATAAAAATCATAAAAAATTGAAAGCGTTAAGGAATTACCTCGACAAGATTAAGCCTAACTTTGAGGAAGGCGGAAAGCTGGCGATGTTCCGTTCCGTATTCGAGGGCTTCGAGACATTCATGTTTGTCCCGAATACCACATCGAAATCGGGCGTGCATATTCACGACTCTATCGATTCAAAGCGTACCATGACTGTGGTCATCATCGCTTTGTTGCCTGCTTTGCTTTTTGGTATGTATAATGTGGGCTATCAACACAACTTGGCTGTTGGTGCCAACCCCGGATTTTGGATGACATTCATCTTTGGATTCCTGGCTGTACTACCTAAGATTATTGTTTCGTATGTTGTGGGTCTGGGTATCGAATTTACCGTGGCTCAGATAAAGAAAGAAGAAATTCAGGAAGGTTTCTTGGTTTCCGGTATACTAATCCCGATGATTGTCCCGGTTGATACTCCGCTGTGGATGATTGCTGTGGCCACTGCCTTTGCTGTGATTTTTGCCAAGGAAGTGTTTGGCGGTACGGGCTACAACGTGTTTAACGTAGCGTTGGTGACACGTGCATTCTTGTTCTTTGCTTATCCGGCAGCCATGTCGGGCGACCAGGTCTTTGTTCGCACCTCCGATACATTCGGGATTGGAGCAGGGCAGGTTGTTGACGGCTTCTCGGGAGCTACTCCGCTGGGGCAGATTGCTATTGCTACCAAAGACCAAATTGGTTCGTTCCAAGCAGTTGACATATTGAATAACCCGATGACTACTTGGGATTATTTCGTTGGACTGATGCCCGGGTCAATTGGTGAGACCTCTGTGATTGCCATCTTGATTGGCGCTGTTATCCTCTTGTATACCCGTATTGCAAGTTGGAAAACAATGCTGTCGGTATTTGTTGGTGGCGCCTTTATGGTGTCTGTCTTCAATATGATTGGTTCAACTGTTGCCATGACAGTTTCTCCTATCGACCATTTGTTCTTGGGAGGCTTTGCTTTTGGTGCCGTATTTATGGCTACCGACCCTGTGACATCTGCACGTACTGAAACGGGAAAATACATCTACGGTTTCTTGGTCGGAGCAATGGCTATCATTATCCGAGTATTGAACCCTGGTTATCCCGAAGGCATGATGCTTGCTATCTTGCTGATGAATGTATTTGCTCCGCTGATTGACTATTACGTAGTGGAAGCGAACATCAACCGCAGATTGAAACGTGTAATCAAATAATGTAAGAAGGAGATTATGGCAAAATATAAATGTAAAGTATGTGGATATATCCACGATGGGAATAACGCTCCGGATACTTGTCCCACATGTAATGCTCCTGTTTCCGAGTTTGAAGAAATAAAAGCCGAAGCCGGTGGCAAGAAGAAGGGTGTGGATAGAGACGGTAATACATACACGGTTGTCTATGCTTCCGTAATGGTTGTGTTGGTGGCTGTTGTGTTGGCATTTACGTCTCAGTCGCTTAGAGTATTCCAACAGAAGAACGAAGACAATGACAAGCGTCAGCAGATTCTTCGTTCGATAGGAGTGACGGTGCAGTCAAGCGAAGCCGAGGCAAAATTCGGTGAGTTGATAAAGGAATCGTTCCTTGTGGACGAAAATGGGAAAAAGGTGGAAGGTGATGCCTTTTCTGCCAAACCGGAACAGCATCCGGTGTTTGTTGCCAATGTAGACGGTAAAAACAAATACATCATGGCTTTGTCCGGTACCGGTTTGTGGGGACCTCTGTGGGGGTATCTTTCTGTTGAAGACGACATGAACACAATTTTTGGTGCAGACTTCAGCCACCAGGGTGAAACTCCGGGATTGGGTGCTGAGATAGCTAAACCTGATTTTAGTAGCAAATTCAAAGGCAAGAAGTTGTTCATGAATGGCGAATTCAAATCAGTGGCTGTTGTTAAGCC
>CAVJCD010000010.1:21751-22469 GCA_963648005.1 Tannerellaceae bacterium
GGTCAGGACTATGTTGACGGCATTTCCGGTGGTACAATTACCAGTAAGGGTGTCGATCGTATGTTGTCGGGTAGCTTAAGTGGCTATGTTAAGTTTTTAACCTCACAAAAACAGTAATAAGATGGGATTATTATCAGATAAAAACAAAGGAGTTTTGTTAGGCCCGCTGAGCGCAAACAACCCGGTCATTGTACAGATGTTGGGTATCTGCTCTGCTTTGGCTGTAACATCAAAACTTGAGCCGGCCATTGTGATGGGTATTTCCGTGACGGCTGTTGTGGCTTTTGCCAACGTTATCATTTCGTTGCTGCGTAACACCATTCCTAACCGTATCCGTATTATCGTACAGTTGGTGGTTGTTGCAGCATTGGTAACTATTATTAGTGAAGTTTTGAAAGCATTCGCCTATGATGTAAATAAGCAGCTTTCGGTATACGTTGGTTTGATTATTACCAACTGTATCTTGATGGGACGCTTGGAGGCGTTTGCTTTGGGTAATGGCCCGTGGGAGTCTTTCCTCGACGGTATCGGTAATGGTTTGGGCTACGCTCTGATTCTTGTGATTGTAGGTTTCTTCCGTGAATTGTTGGGTTCGGGCACGTTGTTTGGCTTCCAGGTGATTCCGCAGGCATTCTACGATTTCGGGTATGTAAACAATGGTTTGATGATTTTGCCTCCGATGGCATTAATCATAATAGCCGTGATTGTATGGATTCAC
>CAVJCD010000011.1:0-22279 GCA_963648005.1 Tannerellaceae bacterium
GGCGTACAACTCGCCCGTAAAGGCTATCGTTATATCGCCTGTGCCGTTCCATTGCCCCGATACGCTTACCTTCTTGTAGTCGTCCGTCACGCTCAATGTCTGCGAAACGCTCATGGCCTTGTACCCGTCCGCGCTTGGGCTGTTTCTGAACGAGGCTAACAACGTTCCGGCAGTCGTCACCTTTGCCATCATGGTTAGCTTTACGCCTTGCACCGCACTAGGCTTGGAAGCGAAGTCCGCGTTGGTCTGCGTCAGTATTGTACCGCCGTCAAGCCGCACTACCGTTCGTCCGTTGTCGTTGTATAGCGTTATTCCCTTGCCATCCTTCTTGGATAGAAGGTTGCCGTTTGCCCATATCCATTTGCCGGCACTGCTCACGTTGCCCGCACCGTAGAAATTTGTTGTCGGGGCTTTGCCCGTCTGCCATCCGCTGAAGCCGTCAAGGAAGCTGCCGTTGTATATGTAGCTGTCTTGATTGGTGTCGTTCTTGACACTGGCGATTTCGCTTTTTACCTGTCCTTCAAGAATGGCAAACTTGGTCGACACATCCTCTCCGCTAGACAATACAAACTTGCCTTTCAGATACGCGTTGTCGGAATATAGCCCCACACCCTGCGGCTGGTTGTCGTAGGGAAATGCACTGTCCGTTATCCCTTCAAGTACGCCCAATCGTGTAGACAACTTCCCTGCAAGGCTCTTGGTGTTCACATTGCGGTAAATGTCTATCGCGGGAACTCCGTTCTCCGTGGCAGAGATAGTGACGAGGCTTTGCCGTGTAGTATTCTCGCTGTTACCCATCAGTACCACCTCGTCACCCTCCGCCGGGGAAACGTTTTCGTCAAATTCGGACTTCTTTACCTTCACATAGTCCGTTCCGGCTTCCGCTACTTCAACCCAATAGGACTTAATGTCCGTGCCGTTGTAAGTCTGGCAGCGTATCAAGTCGCCGGCAACAAACTCGTTGCCGTTCTCTAATGTCAGCGTATAATACGTGCCGTCGTATGTCACGCTCTCTATCTTGCCGTTGCCCGCACTCGCTACAATAGTGCCGCTTGTGCTTCTTACCTTGTCTACCAGCAGCTCAAATATGCGCATCGTCTGCCGCACGGTCAGCTTGTCTACCTCCAGCGTGGATATGTTCTCTCCGTCAATAGTCAGCGCGAAGCCTTCGCCCGCCAGTCCGCTACGGAAACTCTCGCTTTGGAACAGTTCCTTCACTACCGCCGAAACGGTTTCCATCGCCTGTGCCGTAACCTTATTGGCAGTCACACCTCCCTCAACCGCCACATCTCCCGTGCCGGAATAGTCGCCGTTGTTGCTGATGCCGTTGAAATCTGCCGCGCCCTCACTCGTCAGTCCGTCAGCGAAGGTTATATGCCCCGCCGCAGTGTCGGCTTCTGTTTTGCTCAACTTGGCATTTAATTCATTTTTTAACCATGTTGAGTTTTTTACTACGGTCTCGCTGCTTATCTTGATTTCGCCGCTCACAATGCCGTCTATCGCTGACTGCATCTTTGATATTGTGCCGGAATCGTTGTCTTCGCTTAGCGTTACATCGTAAGTCGGTATTCCTTCCGCGCCGTTCTCGTTTATTGTGAGTTCAGAAATTATTATGCTTGTATCTATCCCCAAATCTTCATTTTTGAAGTGCATCTTCATACCTTCACAAATGGTGTCGTGATAGCTTTTTTGGCCTGTCATGAGCGCGTAATCGTGCTGACGGGCCATATATATCTCGTCTATCTTTGGCGCGTAGGTGTATTTCGGTATGCAGTTCTCGGCCAGATATTCCGTGGCTTTTGTAAGTAGTCTGCCGCTTGCGGCTGAAATGTAGACATCCGGCATTTCTATGTTCAGAAGCACGAACTTGTCGTGGGGCTTTACGTAGAAATCTTTGTACGGGAAATAAAGTCCTAAATCGTTATCGAGTGTGCGCTTACAAGTAAGAATGTATTTGTTTCCACTTTTTATACATCTCGTTATTTCAAATTCCCTGCCGCCGCAAAATCCGTCCTTCATTGAAATTGTCGCGGTCTCGCCTGAAAGGTAGTCATTAATGTCAAAGCCTACATCTTTGATGGTTATCTTGAATGTGGCTTCTGTCACATCGTCTTCAAGGCCGCTGTCCGTAGGGTTCTCGGCTGATACTACTTCATCCAGATTTCCGTTGTCTCCGCTGTCAATACTTACACTTATTCCGGCTGCCTTCAAATCGTCCGCAGTCATGTCTTCCAACGTGGGATATATCTCGTCCTCATCGCCGCTTCCGTCAAAGAATACAGACTTCTCGCGTATGCCTAAAGTGTCTATATTTCCACTGTCGATATACGGGTCTAGTGTGGTTTTGGGGAAACCGGGAAGCATTAGATGCGTTACCGCCATGTTGTCGGGTACTATCTTTTTCCCGTCCGCATCCGTAAGTTTGTTATAATACCGCTCCGGCAGATTCTTTGTGCTTCCGTAGGCTCTAAGACGGGTTATTATCAGTTGCGAGCTGTCGCCCTCCCGTTCTATCTCATAAAGGCCGTTATTTTTGCCCCATGTGAAGATTTTGTCGGCTTCTTCGTTCTCTACTCCAATGGTTATTGTCCGTCCTTTTACTATAAAGTCGGCTTCGAATTTGTCGGGTACAGTAGAAAGTACATCCCATATCGTTTGTGTGTCTACGCTGATACTAATGTTTTCTTCCTCTGCTAACGCAGGATTGGCTGTTACAGTCCACGTTCCTTCTCCGTAAACTCGGTCTAGGTTGGCTTGTATTCTATCGGCAAGGTCTTGTACCGTGTTGCAATAGAAGCTGAATTTGGCAAGACTTGTGTAGTGCAGCTTGTTGTCGCTCTTTACTACATCGAGGAACATACATCGCGTCAGCTCATCGGAAAGCGAATTGAACTTTATACTGTCGTAGGAAAATCCTTCTCCCGACAAGTCTGCCGGTGCGGTCATTACGACGCCGGGGCCGTAGTTTATCTCAAAGCGCTCATCGCGGTATTCTATGTAGTCTCCTATTTCAAACGAAATGGGATTTGAAGATGTCACGCTTACACTTAGATACTTTTCTCCCATGTAAGTGCCGTGGTACTCTAGCTTGTCTACCGTGGCTCTTAACGTCTTTCCGTCCTTGCTGTATATATTCCACATTGCTTGCTTAATTTTCAGTTAGAGCTATTACTCCGTTGTTTTGCGTGAGGACAATTCTTGTCCGTGGCTTTGTTACGCGGAATGTTATCGAGAATTGCAGCACATCTTCTTCTCCGTTCCTTGCGTATGTCGGGTCGCTAAACTCTTTCAAGTAACACCCGGCATAGCCATGAGAAGAATACGTGTCGTAGATATTAAGTAGTGCGCCTGTCAGTTTTTCCCGCATGGCTTCCAGTGTCTCATACGCCGTACTCGCGTCGCCTTTGTAGCATACCTTCCATTTCGCATCAAAGGCTTTCAATCGCGGTATGGCGGGTATATACACATCTTCTCCGTCCTCATCTGCCCATTCGCGAGAAGTGAAATCGCGGAAACCCCCATCCGTGTCTGCACATATTGCAGTTACCGCAACATTCCATTCTTCTACGGAGTTTTTCGCCGCAGTCTCGCCTTCGCGTTGTATATATATAGAATACCTATTCATTGCCTACAAATTTACACAAAGTCAAACACAAATACTTTCTTTTTCTCGCGTTTCTTGTAGTCGGTTATTTCCGTACAGGGTGGATAGTCCATCTCGTCATAATTGCGGATGTTTGACAGCAACTTGTTTACGTTATTCTTGAAACCTTCGGGTTTTACCGTCTTGTCAACAACCGTGAAGTCTACTCCTTCTTTCTTGTAGACCGTTTCCTTTGTGCGGTTTATCACACACTCCACGCAGTGTTCCAAGCCTAGAATACTGATGTTTCTGCTCATAAACGCAGCAAACCATTTTTCTTCGTATTCCCCACCGTATTCCAACGTTACACGGTAGTAGCACCCCGCACTTTCTAGGTCGCGTACCAACTCATAAAAGTCAAAACCGCTTGAATCCAACACTACCTTGCCGCATACAAACACCAATCCTTTCTTTTTTGAAAGCGCGATGCGTATATCAAAGAACTTCACTCCTGTTGCGTTTTGCGTACTCAAATCCTTGTGTTGGCAGCGCCAAAACAGTGATACCGCTTCGTAAAACGGATTCTTTGCCCTTAAATACGACAGACTGTTTCTTGATGCAATCATAATTGTATATTTATATTGTTATTATGCAATCTTGAATCCCTTGCCAAGTGTCGAGTTTTGTTTCAACAAGTCTCTCACTTCCGTCACAAGCATCACATTCTTGTTTGTGTTGCTTGTTATGGCGCGGAGTTCCGACAACTGCTGCTGTGCCAGTGAGGATATTCCCGTAAGACTTTCCTGCGCTATCTCGCGCAAATAGTCACGCGAGAAACTGACGTCGGCTCTCATGGCGTTTATGTACGAAGCGAGCAAGTCTGCCGTACTCTCGGTTACTCCTTGAATACTCTTGCTTAGTCCTGTTGAACTGTCACTGAACGCTACGCCGCTTTCCTTTAACGAATCTATCAGTCCGT
This sequence comes from Tannerellaceae bacterium, assembly GCA_963648005.1. GTDB lineage: Bacteria > Bacteroidota > Bacteroidia > Bacteroidales > Tannerellaceae > Parabacteroides. The sequence continues at coordinate 4,563 of CAVJCD010000011.1, forward strand.
TTACAGTGTTCGACCATGTACTGATGTTATCCTGTAACCCGGTCATTTTTCCGGCTATTTGGGTTATCTCGGCTTCCGAAAGCATACCGTCGGACATAAAGCCGTCCGTTCCTTCTTCGCCAAACAGCATAGTCTGCAACTGCTTCATGGCGGGCTGGACGAGTTCTATGCTCATCCATTTTTTTACCATATCCGTCATGATATCGCCCACCTTTTCCGAATAGGCATCCGCAGCGTCGCTTCCGTCAAGCCAAGCGCTCACCAAAGTGTCTGAAAGGTCGTCGGCCCAGCTCTTTAGGCTTATGCCGTAAAGCGTGTTGGCTACTTCTTCTTCGTAGTCGCGAATTTCCTGTAACCCTTCTTTTATCTTTTGGTTGTATTCTTCTATCTTGTCAAGCGATGTTCCTGATTTTGCCCACTCCTTGTCTCTTTGATTGTATATCTCGCGCACTTCGGCGTATTTCTGGGCCAGCAATACTTGCATTTGCGACTGATAAAGCCGTCCGTCCTGTGTATTGTGTATCTTTTCAAGAAGCGCATATTCCTTTTGCAAGGTTTCAAGTCTTGTAGCGTCGTAGCCACGCGTCTTGTTTTTTTCCTTGTTTATTAGTCCTTGTATCGTTTTAAGCCGAGCCAAATCTGCGTTCTCATCGTTGAGGTCCAGCGGGTTTACTTGCTGTTTATATGTGTTGCCGAGCGTATAAGTTGACTTACTCTCGAAGTTCGACATATAGTTCTCCAGTTGCGTTATTTTGCGCTGTGACTTCGCTATCTGCCGCTCAAGCCGCGCGTTTCTCTGCTCTATTGATTTCGTGAAAATATTGGCCACTGACGAAAGTGTAGCTACTGCACCGCCTACAACACCGCCACTTTGGAAGCCTTGTATTACGCTGCTTATGCCACTGCTTACAGTGCCCACCATTTCCATCGTGTCGGCAAGGTTGTTGTTGCCCTTCGCTTTGAAAAGATTACCAAAGGAATTTGACAATTCGCCTACATATTCGTTTACGGTCAGTACACTATTTGCCAAATCCTGCAATGCCTGCTGCTTCTCGTTCGTGGTCGCATCTTTCTTGAACAGTGCTTTTATGCTCTTGGTTATCTGCTTAAACGGGTCTACCTTATTGAGCTTTTTGTTTACCTCCAGTACTTTGTTCGTCAGGCTCTTCAAATCTCCCTCTGTTACCTTGAAAATGTTGCCTTCTGCATCTGTTACGGTATATCCGTTCTTGCCGTTCTTTTTCGCACTGCCTAGCAACTGGTTTATCTCTGCCAGTATATCGCGCAGTTTCTTCGCACCCATGTAATCCCAACTGCCGAAAATGCGTTGGTACACATCCGACAATTTGAAGGCTTCTTGTTCCAGTTTTGCTATTTCCTGTTCGTAGTACTTCGTTCTTATCCCGGCGTCTTCTGTCGTTATTTCTCCGTTCTGCGCTTTTTCGCGGACTTCTTGCAACTTGTTCTTCAAGTTCTCTATCTTTTCCTCGTTCGTCATTACCGAAGCCGCCATGTTCGCAGTCTCGTTGAGCCACGTTTTACCTGTCTCGCGTATCTGTTTTTGGATTTCCTTGTAGAGTTCTATCAGCCCTTTGTTCTTGTTGAAGAACAATTCAGCCTCTTTGTTGTTCATGTCGAACACAAGTGCGCCATAGATGCCGTTTTCGCTCATCTCCTGCTCTAATTTTTCACGGAGCTTTATCGCACTCTCATCCCACATATCTAAGCCGGTAAACGCCAGTTGTGCTATCTCCTTGTTGCCCGTGGTCTTGTTTAGTGACTTGTATAAATCCCAGCGTGTAGTAAAGTCTGAAAGCCATGCCTGTATTTCTGCGTATGCTTCGTCTGCGGCTTTTTTTAGCGCTTCTTCCTTTACATTGAACTTTATCTTGTCTATTTCAAGTCTGAAAGCCCTTCGGCTGGTACTCGTACCCGACATTCTGCTTCTTAGCTTGTCGAGTTGCCTATTGTATTCTTCGTCGGTCAAGTCGCCTCCGTTAAACCATGCGGCAAAGGGCGAGTTTTTCATCTCGCTTAGCGCTTTGTCATGGCCTAAATCGTCTTTCAGCTTCTTGTACTCCGAATAGGCTTCTTTCAGCTCTGCCAACTGCTTGCGGGCGGTCTCCAGCGCCTTGTCCTCTGCTTTCTTTTGTTTTTTTTCTTCGTCCTCGTTCCAGCCTAACAGTTGCAGCCCTTTGTGTCCTGTATTGTACTCTTTGAGGGCTTTGTTGTAGGCTTTTATTGCGTCAAGCCCTGCGCCGCCATATATAGCCGATTCCTTAACTGCATTCTTCCCGTCGGCATTTATGCCCATCTTTTTCAATACATCTTGCGTGGCAGAGACTTCTTCTTTCAAGGCTTTCACCTCTTTTTTTATCGCATCTTTAGTTCCTGCCATGCCGTTGCCGTTCTTTATCTGGTTGGTGAACTCCCCGCCAAACATCCTGTCCACGTATTTCTGTAAGTCACTCAAAGTGTTTTCTTCTCCCGAAAATACGCCCTGCACGTGTACGAATATCTTTTTCTCCACGAACGTATCGCGTATCTGTTGCTTTACACGTTCGTCCTGTATCTTGTGCTGGTCAAAGAAGTTTTCAAGCGCAGCCTGTGCCGCCATATTCCATTCCTGCGAGTTGCGTTTGATGCCTTTTATGTTCATGGCTCTTATAAACTCATCTGATGTTTTTTTGGCAGTTGCTATAAGGTATTCACGTTGAGCGTTGGCTTGGTACATTAAGCGTGATAGCTTTGTATCAAGTACTTTTTGCCCAAACGCTTGAATCCAGCTTTCGTTTCCACTTGCAGCTATCGCGCTTATCACCCCCGATACATTGTTGAGCGAAATTCCTGCTTTGTCTAGATATTCAGACAGACCTTTCGTGTTTTTTAAGGCATTTTGAATCCCATCTGACCAGACTTCGCTGCTTTTTGAGTTTTGACGCAGATACTTGTCAAGTTTTTCCAAACTTTCTGCATAGTCAACTGCTCCGTTGGAAAGTGAAGCTCTGATTCCGAATATACCTTCATCGTCATGGTTTATGTTCTCCAGTGCTTCGCTCATCGTCTTTTGCAGACTTACAGCTCTTTGTGCCGCTTCTATCGAGCTTTTAAGCTGCTTGAAGCTCTCCGAAAGTGTCTTGATTTTGCCGTTCGCGTCCTTGCCGAAAGCCTTGTCAAATTCCTCACCCGCACTTCGGGGGAAGTAGTCTTTGAGTGCGGATTTCATTTTTTCTACGGCTGCCAACAATTCCATGCTGCCTGCTTTGTCCGGGTTTGTTACGGCTAGTTCATCGTGTATTCCCTTCAGGCTCTTGAACGATTCTCCGCTTGCTTGCGCTATGGAATCAAGATTATTCTTCAAGTCATCGCTGCGTTGTTTTATTTTCCCTACAACTCCACCGACAACCGAGAGTGCCGCCGAAACAGCTAGCATGGGTAGCATACTCAAAAAAGTCATCTTGATTTCCGTAGCAAGAAGCCTTATACCCATCATCGCGGTTTTTATCCTCCCTGCGCTTTGCAACGAAGTCATCATGGCGCTGTTCCATCCGTAGAGATTTTGCAGCGCCTTAGCTTCGTATTGGTTTACCTGTTTCGACATTACCAAATACTTCGCCTTGCTTTGATTCAGCAAGTTTTGTTGGCTTAAAGAACCGATTACAGTCCTGCCCGCGAGTATGTTTTGTTTTTCAGCCGAAAACTTGGCCGCTCCCGTCAGTCCTGATGTGCTGGCGTAAGTCACACTTGCACGTGCGCCATAAAACGCCCGCGCAGTGTTCATATCCATAGCCCGTGAAGCGAGTATGGTTGTCGCCCTAAATAGCTTGGCTCCGGCAATAGCTCCTATTATCAATCCAGAGACGGTTTCCCACTGTGTAGTTATTTTCGTCAAAAGTTCTGCCGTATCTTTCAGTATGTCACCGACACTGCTGTTCGCTACCTTGCCAAAGGCTATGTCTACTGCATCGGCTAAGTTCTTCCACTTCGACTTCAGGCTTTCGCTCATTGCCTCCTGCATATTGTAGAACTGCCCTCCGGCATCCGTCATGGTTTCAAATGCCTTCTTTACATCCTCGAAGCTGACTTGTTTTTTGCTTATCCTTTCATAGATTTCTGCCGCACTGACCAATCGCCCTTCTTGCGCACTGTATTGTTTTGAGAGTATGTCTATAATGGGCAAGTTTGCTTCTGTTAGCTGCCTTAGTTCCGTTCCAGCCAGTACGTGCTTGGCTTTTATCTGCCCGTAGGCTAGGATTATCCTATCCATGCTTACGCCCACTCCGGCGCTTACATCGGCCAAACGCTTCATTGTGTCGTAAAGTTCATTGTAAGGTACGGAATAGGCTGTCAATTGCTTCGCGTAGGAATTGAGTTGTAATACCCCGAACGGAGACTTTACGGCAAGCGTCTGCACTTTGTCGAATATTGTCTGAGCCTTGCCCGCATCCTTTAAGATTGAAGACATTGCTATTCTCTGGTTTTCCAATTCGCCGCCAGTGTTGATTACACTTCTTGCCAAATCTTGAAAGAAGTATATCTGTGCGAATTTTCCCAATTCGCTTCTTAGCGAACCTAGAAATCCTACCGCACGATTACCTGCGCTACCAAACAAGTTCAACGAGTGCGTGTGCTTGTCAACGGCAGATGCCGCCGCAAGATGTGCTCCAGATGCCCGCGTTATCGCTGCGGCCATTCTCTGCTGCGTAGCTGCTGTCCTTGCGGCCAGATTGTCTATCTTGGCTTGGGTCTGCGCTTGCAGTGCAGCCGCGCGTACGGCGCGCAACTCACCGGGTGTCAACGAGCCGTTGCCCGTAACCGCCGTACCGCCTTTTGTCTTTACGTCTATTTCAAACGTCTGTCCTTTCAAAGCGTTTTTTATCCCGTTTACAAGTGATGTCTTGTCTACCTGTATATTCTTCAGGGTAAGCGACGCTTCAAGTTCCCTGACGAGTTTGCTCTTTATTTTCTTGATTTCCGCATCAGTCTTGTCTTTGACCAAGATGTCGAAATAGAGATTGCCAAGATTTGCCATAACTTTTGTATATTTATTAAAGTCCTACCGGCTTCCATTTTGAGCCGTCGAACTCTATGCCTTTATTTTCTTTGTTACTGTATTTTTCCTTCCATCTTTGCGCTGCATCTTCCAATGCCTTGCGCTTCGGACTTTGGAATTTTTCTTTTTTGTCTTTCTGCATCTTGGTGTTTACTACCGCCACATCGCTAGCCATGAGTTCCACTTGTGCTATTGTCATATTGTTCATGATGTAGTATAGCGGAGGTGTTACCGCAATGCCGAAAATCCGCATAGGTTCACTTAGCCACGGAGTGCGTTTGCTTAACTCCCACAGGCTGCCCCATAGCGTCCTTGAAGGATATTCTCTGCTTCCTTCCTCGTCATCTGCATCGCTGTGTCTTTCATCGCGGTCAATAATATGGTAGCGGTCAAGTAAGATTCCAGCGGTACTTTTTTTTTAGCACACTCCACAATTGGCAGAAGTTCTTTCTCTGTGTACTGCTTCACGTAGAAATACCAGCGCCACAACGCCCACCATAGAAACTTTATTTTCCAGTAGCCGTTCAGCTTTATTGCCGCAACGCTCTTACACAGTACGCTTTGCTCATCCGCACCTTCGTCTAGCATTACTTTGGTCATTTTCCGCAAGGCGAAATATCCCAGCCAACGTACTTTTACTTTCTTTCCGCGAAGTTCCACAATGTCAGCCCCATTCTCTATTACAGAGTTCAACGTTTTTTCGTCCTGCTCTGTCGGCTGCGTAGTTCCTTTCTCTTTTGCCATTGTCTTGTGTCTTTTATTGTGTCTTTATTGAATTTTTATACTAAAATAGGGCAGTAGAGTTACACCGCTATATCCGCAATGCCCTCTGCTGCCCCGTATTCTTTACAGCGTAGCTTTAGACGCTAGTTCTTCTTTACTCCGAAGGTGCAAGCATATACATATTTGCTCCGTTCGCGTCTGCAAGGGGAGTTACATTTACGTTGAAGTACGCGGGTTTGTCACTCTCACTCACAAACGAAGCATACGCTTCGATGTTGGGAAGATAGATTGCGCTAGAACCGTCTTGGCTGGTCAAGAACAGCGAGCCGGTTACTTTCTTGGGTTCTGTCGAGAATCCGTCTCCCTTGAAGGCTACACCACCTATGGTGTTAGTCATGGTTACGGGTGTCGAGGTTTTCTTACCCATGAGAAGTTCTGTCACTTCTCCGGCTACACTCGCTACTTGGAACGAAATGTCGCTGTCGCCTGCGTCTGCAATGCTCGTCCACTCTGCCTGTGTGGTGAGCTTAACGCGGGTAACGCTTGCGTCGCCAGTATTAAAGGTTACGCCATCATCGAGAACGGGAAGCTCCATATCAAACTTTGCCAGCGAAGCCAAAGCTGCATTGGCAGTCGAATTGTAGTACACGTTCTTCATCGAGTTAAAAAGCACGCGGAGCTTGTCTAACCCTGTGGTTATAGAAATTTCTGCCATTTCTTTACGTTTTTACTTGTTTATTATTAAAGTGCCTTGAATACTTGCCGCATGAAACCCCATTGTATCACTGCCCTTGTATAAGAGCCGTGGAGACAACGCGGTAAAGAGTTCGTCCTTCATTGGAAACAGACCCGTACATTTCCTTATCAGTTCACCAAGTTTTTTGGTGTTCTCCAGATTCCCCTGCTTATCCCTTACAAAAAGGCTTACAAGCAACGTGGAACTTTGGTAGGTATCGCCGTTGTCCGTAATACCGTTGCCTAGTTCTACCACCGCAAACACATTCATTGTGCTTTCCACCGCTGCGGGGCGACTGCCCACGAATATCTTTAAGCCTAGACTGTTTTTCAGTGTCTTGCAGATATTCTCCAGTATTCCGTCGTAGTTAAACTCCGTTTTCATATTTCCGGCTATCAAGTTTTACTTTCTGTTCATTATGGTTCTCAATCGTCCTTCCGCAACAGCGAAACTGCCGCCTAGAACTTTCCATCCTTTCACAAACTCCAGCCATTGTGAATACTCCGTACCCGTGGCCATTCTAAACGCCAAGCCGGAATTGCTTTTGGATTTCACTTCGTTTATCGTCTTTTTGGCGGTTTCCGTGCCGTAGGGGTCAGTGACATTTACCGTACCCGTCCTTTTTTGCCTTACTCTGCCAGAATAGTCAACCTTCAGCATTTTTGACTGATTCTTCTTCAGTTTCGGTATTAAAGGAGAAGGAGCGCTGTCACCCACGCTTTTCGTATATACCATTGAACCGTTAAGGGCAACACCACAAGAGTAACTCGTTTCCGTGTTACCACTCCAACTGCTCCACCCCTGCCCGCGCAAACCGTACGCATCGCGAAGCATCGTTTCGGAAAACTCCACCAGTTTTTGCTTGATTACCTGAAGCATTATCGCTTTGGCCATCAAAAAGCCGTTATTCAGTGCTATTTCGTTCTCCGAAGCCATGATTGCTAGTTCTGCGTTACGTTGAAATATACCGTAGTACCGAGGTTTCCGGCGTAGCAGTCACTCACAAGGCAAGCCTTGAAATCGCCCTGCATATCCGTCACGTCGACCAAATCTCCAGCTCTTATGCCTTTTACCGTACCGGGGATGCTCAACGAGTAGTCACTCTTGATTACCCCATCGGTCTTAAAAGTACGGAGACTTGTGTTTACGTTCTTCCGGCATTTCCCTTCATACAGTACAATTTCCTCCCCGTCGCTGAAATTGTCTATCTCTGCGAGACGGTAAACCTTGCACGTGTGCGGGAAGCGCGGATTGCTTACGGAAGACATCTTGAAAACCTTTTAGAAATTATGAATAGTGAAATAGCTACGGCTGCCCGATTCTTCACCCCATTTGGAGTAAATGTCGTTTGCCATCTGCCTTAACAGCCTTTTGTCGTATGCGCTCGTCTGCCATCCTCCTTCTTTGTGTTTCCATCCTGCATCTGCATCTTCTGTGTCGTTCTTGACACTAGGCGTGGTTGCACACCACATATACAAGTCTGCCGTACACAGGTCGCGGTCTTTCTCCGAAACGAGGGAAGCAGAAGTCTCTAGCGTGAGACTTCTGCGTAACATTATAGTGACAAGCGCGTTATCGGGCACTTCGTAACTTGTAAGGCCACGAAGGTAATCGCCCAATGTCAGCGTTGAGAGGTCAGAATTGCCGTCTGCCATTTGTCAGTAGGTTTAAGCAGTTACCGTACTGATGAACATATAACCGGGTTTGTCGGGTACGCAAATCTGTGCAGCTTCACTTTCAATGTAGAGAGAGTGGGTGCGCGGCTCTGCATACTGCGTCAACTTCAGTCTGCCGCCTTCAAAGCTGGCAACCTTGTCCTCGTCATAACCGAGAGTGATAGGTTCTACGCCCTGAATGTTGCCAAGTTCTCCGTCGGGAACAAACGCTACTACCTTTGCGTCGAAACTCTCGATACGGGTTGCTACCAAATCGGGATTACCTTCTGCATCGGTTGAAGGTTTGTCGATGAACGCATAGGAATCGCGAACAACAATGCTGTCTACGCGGATTATCTTGCGTATCACTTCCTTCACTGCGTCTTCGTCTGCGTTCTTTGCAAGGTTGGTTGCAATGGCGTCGCTTGCTGCGGCGGGGTACATACGAAGGCCTACTGCCTTTAATACTGCGCTGTGGTTGAGCATATCATCCCAAAGGTCTTGACTAAGCTCCATGCGGAGCGCGCCGTTGTAGTGGCCGTCCTTGCGTATATACTTCACGCGGTTGCGAAGATAGCCGAGCGGGTCAGAAGCCGAGCCTTCGGTTGTGTGGTCTGCGTTAGTCCACCAGCGTGAAGTGCCGGATATAGCGTCCTTGTTGGCTGTCGGAATACCGAACTCAATGGTAATTCCATGCAAGCCACGGGGGTTGTTGGGGGTGTCGATAACGAACTTGCCTGTGCTGACAATCTGCATACGCTGATAAACAAGCGCGTTGTAGAACGAGTTAATAAGTCCGTCAGTACTTTCATCAAGAAGCGAAAGGAACGCATTACGCATACTGCTATCCATCGCATCGAGGCCGTAACGTTCAATAAGCTGGAGCTTTTCAAGCACGATGCGGCGGTCAAGACGATAGAATTTCTTTTGCGTAGGAATGTTGCCCGTTACACCCTGCACATCGTTAAGTGCTGCAAGATACCCTGCGCTGTCAACATCTACGTATGCGGGGAGTGTCTTTGCTCCTGCCTGTGCGATAAGCTGCTGGAAAGAGTAGCTTAGCGAAGTGGGAGCAAACGAGAAGTCGGGAACTGCTTCGTAGTCGTACTTTTCGTTGTACCTGTCAACGAATTTCTGCCAACTCTCACCGTTGAGGGCGGTGGCAAACAACTGACCGTAAGTTTCTGTATTAAGTCTGTTCATTTCTTCGTTGTTTTAAGGGTTATCCAACAAATACTACCATAGGGGTAGTGGTGTTGAGTTTGAGTTTTGCCAAAGTAGCCGAAGCTATCATATTGGCGTCCATTTTACCGTGGAATACCACAGTACCCGTTCCTATTTCGCCGGTGGCGCGATAGTGAACATCATTCTGCAAGTACCCGTTAATACCGAGTGCTACAACGGCTGCTGCGTCTGCACAAGCCTGTATCTTGGCATCGGTATAGGCGGTGATTTTTCCGTCCTCCAGCTTCACGGGAGTTCCAGCAGGAACTACACCTACGCCGTCCTTGACGAAATCAGAAGCATTGTTTATAACGCCGCCTCCATTATACACTTCGAGCACTTCAAGCCATACACGCTTGGCGTGGCTGAAATTCGTGTTACCCGAAGCAAAAGTGTTGCCTTGTGTTGCCATTTTCTTTTACTTTTAGATTTTACTTTTTCGACCAATGCTCTCTTGACGCTTTACGCTTAAAGAAATCATCAATCTCTTTTGATGCCCCACTGCCGTTGCCGTCGTTACGGAGTACTCGCGGTGCGCTGCCGTTGCCACGGCAAGCGGTGTACTCTGCATCATATTTCTCCAGCATCGACTTTGTTAGCTTCTCCACGTCGGTCTCGTCTCCGAAATCCGCAGCCGCAATGGTTTTTTCCAATACGTATGCGTCTTTCGCTCCCTGCTCCTGCATCTTTGCCTTTACTTGCAGCATTAATTCTTTGGAAGCGGATTTCTTCTCGCTTTCCGAGAGTTTCTTTTCCATTTCCTCAATCTTGGCTTGATAGCCTTGCAATGCTTTCAGTACTCCTTCCAAACCTTCCGGTTCGGGTGCCGGGTCTGGTTTAGGCGTTGGTGTCGGTTTCCACTTCTTTTTGAAGTCGTCTACCGCCACTGACACATCGTGGCTTAGATTACCGCTTAGAGACTTCAACACTCCGGCGTGCTTGGTGAAATAAGCGTCATCCGGCTCACTGCCCGCGTCGGGCAGGTTTAGTGAAACGTACTCGGCAATCGTCCTGTCCGAAAGACTGGTGCTTCCAATCTCCCCTCTAAGTCTTTCTATGATTTTGTCTTGTTCCATAAAACAATTTCTATTTGGTTTTTTGCGTATTCTTTTCCGCATTGAAACACTACCTCAAATGCAAAGATAAAGAATATATATTTACTTGTTTGCTTCGCCGAACAATTTTTTTTCAATAAATTTGCATACGAAAGATGCTTTTTTTCAAAAGTTTATGGGTGAAGTCGAAAACGAAGCGCCGTTGGAGTATTCAAAATTTTGCGAACTCCGCGAAAAGGCTCTAAAATCGGGGGATAACCATTTCATCTCCCCGCAGTGTGGCGGGCAAGAAAATATCCTTGCCTGTCCTGCTGATATTGTCATTGGCGGCGGCTCCCGTGGCGGAGGCAAGACTGCGGCCTTACTTATGGAAGCTCTCTACGACATCTATGCTTCACGTTTTCGCGCGCTGCTCATGCGTAAAGAAATAGAGGACTTGTCGGATATGATAGAAACATCGCAAATGTTCTACAATCAATTTGGGGAATACAACCGTTCAAAGTCTGATATGCGATGGAATTTCTACGACGGGGGCTTTCTCAAATTTTCCTATCACTCCGGCAGTATTGATGATTTCAAAATTCGTTTTCAAGGCAAGCAGTATGCGTACATAGGGGTGGATGAAATTACCCACATGGACTACGCCAAATTCAAGTATCTCATTACCTGTAACCGTAATGCCTTTGGTTTGCGCAACCGTTTTATCGGTACGTGCAACCCCGACCCTGATTCGTGGGTGGCAAAGTTTATTTCATGGTGGATAGGCGAGGATGGTTTTCCCATCAAGGAGCGTGATAGTATTATACGTTATTGCTTTATGGACGGAGACGATGTTTCCACTATTATCTGGGGCGACACACGGGAAGAAGTCTATATGCGGAGTAAAAACATTATAGACCTCTACTGGAAGCCGGAATATTCCAAATACGGCAAGCCGGAAGATTTGTTTGTGAAGTCAGTAGCGTTTGTTGAAGCAAAACTCGCCGACAACGAAATACTGCTCAAATCCGACCCTTCGTACCTTGCCAATCTTGCCAACCAGTCCGAAGAACAGCGCGAACGCGATTTGGGCGGCAACTGGAAATTCAAGACTGCCGGGGATGACATGATTAAAATACCCCACATGGAGACGTTCTTTTCCAATTCAACACAACTTGGAGACGAAGTGCGCCGCGTTTCTTGTGATGCGGCGTTTGAAGGTGGCGACAATCTTACCCTGTGGCTTTGGAAAGGCTGGCATATAGTCGATTTGTGCGTGTTGCGCCTTAATGCGAAAGATGCAATTAACGCCGTTAAGGGCAAGCTGCAAGAATGGGGCGTGAGCGAGGAAAACTTTACTTACGACCTTAACGGACTGGGGCAAGTATTCAAAGGATTTTTTCCCCGTGCAGTGCCGTTTCTCAACAATGAAGCCGTAGATGAGAAATTCAAACACATTTACGGCAACGTGAAATCGCAAGCGGCATATATGTTTGCCAAGAAACTTATCGACGGGGAAATTTCCATCGCGCCCGACTTGCTGGAACGCAGGTATTCCGGCAAGGGTTTTCGTGATAACCTCCTTCGTGACATTCTGATGCGCGAACGCAAAGCTATACGCAAGGATGAAAAGTCTTACGACAAGGGTTGGTGCGTAATCAAGAAAGCACTTATGAAGCGTATTGTAGGCAATTCGCCTGACTTTATAGAAGGGCTGCTAATGAGAATGATTTTTGAAATAAAGCATAAACAACGTAGAATAAAAGGTTTAGGTTTATTATGATAAAGACAGATGTTTTCGCCAAAACTCCTTTCGGAAGGATTACTTCGGCAAAGTACCTCAAAGGTTCGGTTGTTTCTGACCTTAACACGGCTGCCTACCCCATAGAAGCGCAGCAATGGCAAACGCTCTCACAGTCTGATTTCCTCCGCGAATATTATCCGTGGGGGCATAAAATCAACTCCGCAGTGTTTTACCCCGACCGCATCCGCTTCAGCGAAGATGCCGACGGCAACAAGAATTTCTACCGGCAGCGCATTTCTCGCGTGGCCATGCCGTTCCAGATGATTATTACCGCACAGCATCTCGTTCATCTCTGCGGCAACCGCATCCAGTTTGAACTCACCGACGCAAAGGAAGACGAGACCCACAGCGACTTGTTTTTGCAGGCCACACGCGGCTGGCTTGAAAAGAACATGGAAGTACGCTTCTATGAATTTGCGCGCTCGGTCAAGATTACGGGCGATGGAGCGATAGTTTTCTATCTCTATAACGGGAAACTATACACAAAAACTCTCTCGTTTATGGACGGTGACACGCTTTATCCACACTACAATGAAATAACAGGGCGGCTCGACACCTTTGCCCGCCGTTATTTCACCTACTCCGAACGCCACAAGACAGAATGGGTGGAAGTGTGGGATGAAAAGAATATGTATGTCTACCGCAAACAGAAAGGTTCTGCCGGAATTGACGCCCTTTCGTGGGCTGCGCCCGTTTCTCTCGATGGATTGGAAGGTTACGACCTTCTTTCGTCGCAACCTCACGGCTTCGACAGTGTGCCAGTGGCTTATCACCGCGACAAGCACGGCTCATGCTGGACTTTCGCGCAAGACAGCATAGACAACTACGAATTGGCAATCTCCAACCTTACACAGAACAACGCAGCGTATGCCTTTCCTATCATGATTCTCAAAGGTGACGATGTGAATATTGAAGGCGATATGTACGGGGCGGTAAAGGCCATATCCATGGGCAAGGACGACGATGCAAGCTATCTCGACCGCCCCGATGTTACGGGAGCGTTCACGCTTCAACTGGAAACGCTGCTTAAAATGATATTCCTTGGGTCGTTCACTGTCGTACCGCCGGAAGTAAAGTCGGGGGATTTGCCGGGCGTGGCAATAAAACTCATCTACTCCCCCTCGCTTGAACGCGCCATGCTTGACGCAAAGGATTTCAAAACACCGCTCAATGACATTGTACGCCTGTTCCTTTACGGCTATGGAGTGGAAACGAAGCAGCTTACGAAGTTCTACAACTTCTGGGTGTTCCCGACTATAAAGCCCTACATTCACCAAAACAACGCGGAACTTATAAACAACCTTGTGCAGTCCGTAAATTCCGGCGTGCTTTCGCGGCATACCGCCTCCGAACTCTCCGGCTACGGCAAAAACGATGAATGGGACAGGCTTATGATTGAGAAAAAGCAGGAAGAATCAGCCGACTTGCTTTACAAACTCGACAACAAAGAGTAACTTTGCCTAAAGGGGAAACAAATATGGGTAAAATAACTTTTTCAGAAGCGGCACTCGCCGCTATGGTTGACGATATTGTTACAAAAAAACTCGTCCGCTCCGCAAAAACCTATGTCAGGAAACGGCGCAACTACGAATCTGCGGCACAGAGGAAGGTATATAACCTTTCTTTGTCCGCAGCAAAGTATCTTATACACTGGTTCTTCGACAAGCGTTCCTATTACGATGTGAAGCTCATGGAAGCAGTGCGGTGCGGCAAAGACAGCGTGTTTGCCAAGAACGACAAGACAAAGCCGCTTCTTGACAAGATGAAGGCGGGAATCAAGGAAGTAATAAAGACCTACGCCGTCGGCGACCGCAAAAGCATTTCACGCAACGCCACGGAAGAAGAACAACTGGAACGCGACGAAAACGTAACGGCGTGTAAATTGATGGCAGATGAATGGTTGAACAGTGACGATATACAAGAAGCCGTAGAATCCTACGCCGACCGCATTTGCCGCGAAGTGGAAACCATTGTCCTTTGCGGCATGAAAAAAGACGACAGCGAAACTGAAATCATAGAGCAATACAAGCAAGGTATGGAAACGACATTCCTTACCGACTACGTTCTCTCTGAAATCAAAAGCGACACCCTGCTTTCCGCCCGTTGGGAGCGGCACGTTGAGACTTTCAAGAAAAAGGCAGTGACAAGCGCTCCGCGCGGCCTTGCAGAACTTTCTTCTTTTATAGTGGCAAAGGTTTGGATGCAGTATCTCGTTACGCAGCGCGATGTCTACGGCTACTACGTCCGCCGTGGCAGTTCGTACCCGTGCGCAATGTGTGATAACGCCGTGGGGCTTCATTCCGCAGACGAGACAGACAATCTGCCGCCACTGCACAAACACTGCTGCTGCATTGCCATTCCCCTCACACAAGATACCTATCAAGGAGTAAAGAACTTTTACGATGGTTTATGATGTTTTCCCCGACGGCATAGCGTACAATGCCGACTGCTTTGAAGTGATGCGCGAAATGCAGAACAAGTCCATTGACCTCGTTCTTACCGACCCGCCGTATATATTCCAAAGGTGGTCTTCCAGTGGAGACTTCGAAATAGCCCAAAGGTCTAAAAGAAAACTACGGGAATTAAAAGCTGCAAATCTTACTTCCGGCTACGATTTCAGCCGCGCTTTCTGCGAGTTCGACCGCCTCTGCAAAATCCCCAATATCCTTGTTTTTTGCTCCAATCAGCAAATAGCCGGCACTATGCAGTGGTTTACCTCTGAAAGCATGAATCCTGTACTTCTCACATGGTGCAAGACAAACGCCATTCCCACACGTTACGGCCACTATCTAAGCAACACAGAGTTCTGTATCTATGCGCACAAGCGCAACGCGCCGTTCAACTGGAACGCACTGCCGCTAAAAGCCTACTCCAAAGTCTATACCGGGCCAACCGTCAAAGGAACGCACCCAAATCAGAAACCTTTGGAATTTGTTTCAAATCTTATACAAATCCATTCAAACAAAGGCGACACAATCCTAGACCCGTTTGCGGGCAGTGGCACTACCGCAGTAGCAGCAAGCAAGCTGGGAAGAAAATTCATAGTATGCGAAAAAAACGAAGCCTTCTACAAAGACATGGTAAGGCGCATAAAAGAAGAAACTGCATAAAAAAACAGCCTACGTTATCACAACGCAAGGCTGCCCAATTCAAATACCTATTATAAACTAGTTATCAAATAATGACACTACAAATATAGCACATTAATTCAACTTTTCCGCCTCTCTCCCCAAATTTTTCATATACTCCTGTACCGATTCGTCTTTCAGCATTTCGTCTTTAGTCTGCACTGCCTTCAGTTCTTCTGCATCCTTGTCTTCGTCTGCCGGGTTAAGCTTCATGTTGCGTTCATTCAGCGCATTTACTATGTCGGCAAACGAGTTCAGGAAGTCTATATCGACACACCTCATGTTCGTTGCAGTAAAGAACAGAACGCACAGCGCACCCAAATACTCGTCAAACTCGTCAGACGACGCAAACGAGCGCAAGAACGGATACATCTCGTTGTCCTCGCCCCATTCCACCTTCCAGTTGCCGGCAATGGAACACAACCTTGCAACAAGACTGTCATTCTCCTTGCGTACAAACCGCAAAACAAAACTCCCAAACTGCTTCTCAAAAGCAACTACATCTTTCTTTTCTTCCATAATAAATCAATTTACAATACCTGTTCCGGCAACGAAGACTTGAAAATCTTCTTTTTGTTCACGCCGTATTTCTCGTCATACTCCCTCAACGCATCAACACACGCATCAACATCAAAGTAGTATGCAAACTTGTTTATCTTATACATCCCTTCAAACACTTTCATTTGCATCATCTTCCCAACCTTGGAAGGACTTACAGCCAAATACTTCGCCAAAGCAACAGTACCTTTCGCAACGAGCTTTCCTTCCGATTCCCTCAAACCGTACTTCGCCCCTGCCGCCAAAGCCATCTTCATCTGATGCCTCTTGCTCTTTGCAAGCCACCTTTCTGTCTTTGCCTCGTCCTCACTCAACTCACCGCCTTCAAGCTCACTGTCTATCTCCAACAGCCTCTTTTCACAATCTTCCTCTATCTTCTTCCTCTCTGCCGCCTCCTTAATCACATTCCTGCCATGCAGCTGCTTTACCGCCAACGCACCAAATACACCTACATACATCCCGTCCGACTTCCTCCTTATCTCATACCCCGTCTCCGTCAATACATCGTAAAACTCCTTTTCTTCCATAATAACCTCCTTGCGGTTAAAACACCACCTCTTGTACTGAAGGTACAACGTGTGCCGCTTAATCCAAGCCGGCTCTATACCGTTGACATCAGAATACTTCTTCATATACCCACTCTCAAACATAAACCTTGTAGCAGTATTGCCCTGACTTGAATACTCCTGCAATACCCTGTCCGCAACAACAGAATACGGCAACTTGTACTCCCCTTCCATAAACTTCCTCCTGCCTTCCATTATCCAGTTGAACACACCACTGTACTCCGACCTCAAATCATCAGCCAACGTTATCCTCTGGCTCTCTTTGGGAATCTCAACGTAAAACGGCACTATACACAACCTCCGCCTCATACCCCAACTGTCATCTATCAACTTGGGCAACTTGTTAGTGTTAGCCATCATCAACGGAATGTTCCTCGCAGTAAAATTGTTCCCGTAATTCACACGCGCCTCCACCGGCTCACCACTTATCAAACCCTTTATAACATCACTGTCCTTGCCAAACGCCAACGTGTTTATCTCACTGCAATAATTCAACCGCTTGCCATTGATGTACGCAATGTTCTTCTTCCTCTCATCACCACACATCAACGCAGTCAAAGGAAAATTAGTCACATTCTCCTTACCCAATATCCCCGTAATCGTCTCATATACCACACTCTTGCCATTACTCCCACTACCATACAATATCATCAACGTCTCTATCTTAGCCTTCTGCCTGTCTATAAATATACTACCCAAAAACTCCTGCAACAACTCCTGCAACTCCTTGTCAGGCAAAACTTGGTCCAAAAACTGCAACCATATAAACGCCCTGTCATCCGGCACGTAATCATAATTCACCTTCGTAACCTGTACCCACTCCCTGCCAAAACCATGCGTCTGACCAGTCTCCGTATCATACACACAATTATTAAACACCATCAAACTGTTGTTCACCTTCAATACCTTGCTCTCTACTACACTCCTGCATATACGCGTCAAACTCGTTACCTTACCGTAAAAACCAAAAGGAACTTTACACAACTTCATTATATCATATACCAAATTCCCAAAATCACTCCAAGATATACTCTCATATATCTTACCGGCAAAACAATAAGGCACACCGTTAAACATACCAAGACTACTCTCCTTCAACGCCTCCCTAAACAAATCCTGAACAGCATCCACCTTCGCCAAACCTTCCATCCGCTCCAATACCTCACTCAACGAATGACACTCCATCAAACTATACAACTCACGCAATAACAACTCGTATTTTACACTGTCCATAGT
>CAVJCD010000012.1:0-22039 GCA_963648005.1 Tannerellaceae bacterium
AGTAAGAATAGACAAATGGATGTGGGCAACGCGCATCTTCAAGACCCGTACGATAGCGGCTGAGGCTTGCAAGAAAAGCCGTGTAATGGTTGGCGGCGTCACCGTAAAGCCTTCACGAATGATAAAAGTCGGCGAAGTGATTCAGGTACGCAAGCCGCCCGTGACGTTCTCGTTCAAAGTGTTGGCACTGACAGAACGCAGAATGGGTGCCAAACTGGTGCCCGGCTATTTGGAGAATGTTACAACGCCCGACCAATATGAGATACTTGAGATGAACAAGATTTCCGGCTTTGTGGACCGTGCCCGTGGTTTGGGGCGTCCAACAAAGAAAGACCGCCGTGAGCTGGAGCAGTTTACTGACCCCTCAGCGGCAGGCGACGGCTTTGACTTTGATTTTGACTTCGATGACTACGACGAAGACTAACGTCTCTTCGGTCTGATAGAGTCAAGATATCTCTCAAATAGGGCTATTGTTGGTCGGCGGGGTATACCACTCCGAGTTGACGACGTATCTCGTCGATGATTTCCAAAGTGATGAGGGAGTTTTCGTGGCTGTTAACCTCCGATTCGCGTTTGCCTGCAAAAATCAGATTTATAAACTCAGCCACCTCATAATAATATTCGTCTTTGTCTGTCACCGCACTGATATCTTGCGCCTCGGCAACCGTTGTCCGCCCTGCGCCTGAGGGAACGCGGGGTGTAAAACTTACCTTACGGATTATATTTATGCGGTCTAAATGGATATTGCCGTCCTCTCCTTCTATCTCCGTCGGCAGAGTGGAATTGGCAATCTTTGAATAAAGAATGGTTGCATTCATCCCCTTATAGAGGAAGTTCACAGCCCCTTGCCCGTCCACTCCCGAAGAGAGCAGAACGCCACAGGCATCCACCTTCTCCGGTCTGCCGAACAATACTACCATTGGATAGAGCGTATATATACCAATGTCCATCATTGCTCCGTTCGACAGTTCGGGGCGGAAAGCGTTGAGCACTATTCCTTCTTTATATTTATCGTAGCGCGACGAATATTGGCAATAGCTCGAGAAATAACGGCGTATCGTTCCCACATGGTTCAGATTATCGCGAACGGCACGAAAGTTTGGAGTGAGCGTTGGCTTCATTGCCTCCATAAGAGTCACGTTGTATGCCCTGGAAGCCTCAATCATACGTTTCACCTCTTTCGCATTCGAGGCCAAAGGTTTCTCACACAATACGTGCTTACCGTGTTTCATGCAAAGGATACTCTGCTCGGCATGCAAGAAATTGGGAGAGGCAATGTATACCGCGTCAATCAGCGGGCTCTGTGCCATCTCCTCAAGGGAAGTAAAAGTGTGGGGAATATTATGTTTGGCTGCGAACTCATCCGCCCGCTCTTGTGTTCGCGAATAAACGGCAGAGAGTTCAAAACGTTCGTCTTGCCGTGCACCGGCAATCACCCAATCCGTTATAAAGTTCGTTCCTACTACGCCAAAACGCATCTTATTGTTCTTTGTCATGATAGTTGTCTTTCTCAATGTTCATATATCCGTCTCTGAGGACCAAAACGCCGTCGTCCACCATAAGTTCGGGTACAACTTCCGCAATGTTCAGTCTTAGACAATAGGGAATGGCATCCTCCAAGTGGTTTGCTCTCAAACGTGCCGCATGGTCCGTTGCGTTGATATAATCATCCAGATTGTTCTTGTTGCCGGTCCACATATCACGGGCAATGACTGCCGCATCAGATGCTACACAATATTCGCCGCTCGCGGTGAGAACATCAGTAAGCGCACCCCCGAACAAAGTATCTTCTATGTTTACCTTATCCTGCCAACCGGAGCAAAGCACGATGACATCCCGTTGGTGCTTCCTACAGAAGTTTGCCACCGCCTGCAAGTTGACAAATGCGCCGGTGATGACGCGGTATGCAGACTTGGCAACAGTGATAGCCTTCGTCCCGTTGGTGGTTGTGAAGACCACATCCCGACCATTCACCTTCTCCTTAGTATAGTCGAAGGGTGTATTCCCAAAATCGGCAAAGTCGCACCGCCTGACATTGCGTTCGGCACCAACCAGCCAACCTCTACGTTTGTATTCCACGGCTTCTTCCACAGAAGCCACCGGACGGATACTACGCACACCATTTTGGAATGCTGCCGCCATCGTTGTTGTTGCACGAAACACGTCTACAACGACAACAATCGCCTCCACATCATGATATGCCGGATATAATGCCGGAGAGAGACAAACGTCAATCTTCATATTTATCAAGCCAATGTATTTGTTCCGTCGACCAGACAACCCATCGACCAAACAGCGCGGACATTCAGTTTACGGTCCAGAATAACGATATCGGCATCCTTGCCGTGTTGCAGAGCGCCCTTACGGTCATCAACTCCCATTATGCGGGCAGGCGTCTCGGAAGCCATACGAATGGCATCGGCCAACGGCACCGCGGCTTTCTGTACCATCGTGCGGATAAGTTTATCCATCGTGGCAAGACTTCCCACCAATGAAGAGTGGTCTGCCAACTTACATACATCATCTTCTATAATGATACGAGGGTCGTCCACCGGTTGACCTCCGTCGGCGGCATAAGCCAATGCGTCTGTCGTCAGGCACGTATGTTCCACACCTTTTAGTTTATACACCAAGCGAAGGATAGTTGAGGGCAGATGTCTGCCGTCGGCTATCACCTCAACCGTCATATCGTCTTCAAGGAATACGCTCTCCACTGTCCCTTCGTATTTGTATTCGCGGCGTTTGTGGAAACCGGGCATCGCATTATAGAAGTGAGCCGCATGGGTAAATCCGGCTTCGTATGCAGCCTTGATATCGCCATACTCGGCTTCCGTATGAGATACGGCAGGAAGAATACCTTTCGAACGGATATAGCGGGCAAAGTCTAATGCCCCCGGCAGTTCGGGGCTTGCATCCCAACGTTTGACACAAGTCGTGCTTTCCAATAGCGGTCGGTATTCCTCGGGGTCGGGATTTCTCAAAGCATCCGTAAGCAAACTGCCTGCCATCTTAGGATTCAGATACGGACCTTCGAGCTGTAGCCCCATCACGGGACTGTTTTTTTCAGCCATTACATCCTCACACAAGGCTACTGCCTTATTGATATCTGCCAAGGGGAGCGGTGAGAGTGTGGGGAAAATAGTTGTAGCCCCATATCTGAGATGCGAATACACCGCTCCATGAAAGGCTTCCTTGGTACATGTACGGAAGTCATAGCCACCACCACCATGTATGCTCATCGCCACAAAGCCCGGAACGATATACATTCCCCCGGCATCCACCACCTCAGCACCTACTATCGCCAAGTCGCTATTGGCAACTTCCAATATCTTACCGTCTTCAATCAAAACCGAGCCGTCTTTCAACCAGCCTTGCGGTGTCAGTATCTGTCCGTTTATTATTTGTGTCAGCATATCTCAAAACAGTTTATTCGTTCCTTCCACCAGTTTACCCATCGACCATACGGCGCGCACGTTCAAGTCATCATCGAGCACCATCATGTCGGCATCTTTGCCTCTTTGCAAGGAGCCTTTCCTCTCGTAAATGCCCATGATACGGGCAGGCGTTTCGGAAGCCATACGTATGGCATCCTCAAGCGGGATTTCCACTTTCTGCACCATTGTACGAATCAGTCGGTCCATCGTTGCGATGCTGCCTGCCAGTGCCGAACGGTCTGCCAGCTTGCACACCCCGTCTTCAATAATCACACGTGGGTCGAAAGCCACCTTACTGTCGCTTGCCGCACAAGCCAGCGCATCTGTAATCAAGCAAGTACGTTCCACGCCCTTCACTTTGTATACCAAACGAAGTATCGTGGGCGGAACGTGTATGCCGTCTGCCACAACCTCCACGGTCATATCATCGATAAGATAGATACTCTCCACCGTACCTTCGTATTTATATTCGCGGCGTTTGTGGAAGCCGGGCATCGCATTGTAGAAATGCGTTGCGTGGGTATATCCAACATCATAAGCCGTCTGGATGTCGCCATACTCCGCCTGCGTATGTCCCACAGCCGCCAACACACCTTTGGATGTGATGTAACGACCGAACTGCATGGCTCCGGGAAGCTCCGGCGCGGCATCCCATCGCTTGATGCAATTCGTTTCTTCCAAAAGGGGGATATATTCTTCGGGGTCGGGATTCTTGATGTTCTCCGGAATTTGACCGCCTGCCATCTTTATGTTGAAATAATGCCCTTCGAGGTGAAGGCCCATGACGGGACTGTCTTTCTCCGCCATCAGCTTCTCGGTTGTTTCCGCTGCTGCACGTATCATAGGGATGGTCGACGAAGAAAGGGTAGGAAAAATACTTGTCGTGCCATGTTGCAGATGGGCAGCCACCGCCGTGCGGAAGGCTTCTTCCGTTCCTTCCATGAAGTCGCGTCCGCCACCGCCGTGAACATGAATCTCCACTCCGCCGGGGACGATATACATTCCTCCTGCATCAATCAACTTTGCTCCTACCACAGCGAGGTCGCAGTTCATTACCTCCAGAATCTTGTCATCGCCTATCAGGACAGAACCACCTTTCATCCAGCCCTGCGGCGTAAGTATACGACCATTTACAATTTGTGTCAGCATATCGTTTGTGTTTTATCTATCAGTCCATGTTTGTCACCTACAAAAGTAGGTGATTTTTGTTTAAGACCCACATATAAAAAAAAGCGCCCGTTTCATTACTGCGGCGCTTTTCCATTGAGAGCCTCCAACTCGAGGGTCAGTTCAGTCCATTTATCCATCGTGTCGGAGAGTTCTTTTTTCTTCGATGAATAATCGGCATAGAGCGAAGCATCGGCAGCGCCCTCCGGTGTAGCCATCCGGGCTTCGAGAGCTGCGATTGCACCCTCCAGTTCGGTTATTTTGTTTTCGGCATCGGCAACAGCCTTTTCCGCCTTCTTTACGCTCCGGGCAAATTCCTTCTGGGCTTCATACGAGAGTTTGTCTTTTGTAGGCGCAGTAGCCGCATCGGTTATAGAAGGAGCTTTCTGCGTTGGGCGCTCAAGCTCGCGCAGGCTGTCCAATTTCTTTTTCTCGAGGAAGTCGTAGATACCGCCAAGATGCTCCACTACGCGTCCGCCACCAAACTCATAGACCTTGTCGACCAAGCCGTCGAGAAACTCACGGTCGTGAGAGACGACAATCACCGTACCGTCGAAATCGCGCAGTGCATCCTTCAGCACATCCTTCGAACGCATATCCAAATGGTTGGTCGGCTCGTCGAGAATCAGGAGGTTGACAGGCTCCAAAAGCAGACGAATCATTGCGAGGCGGCTCCGTTCGCCACCGGAGAGCACCTTCACCTTCTTGTCCGATGCTTCGCCGCCAAACATAAAGGCACCGAGGATATCACGAATCTTGGTTCGTATGTCACCTTCAGCCACACGGTCGATGGTGTCGAATACCGTGAGACTGTCGTCCAAAAGCTGCGCCTGGTTTTGCGCGAAGTAGCCAATCTTCACGTTGTGGCCAATCTGCAGTTTACCTCCGTAGTCGATTTGCCCCATGATACATTTTACAAGTGTGGACTTACCCTCACCGTTTTTGCCCACAAACGCCACCTTGTCGCCGCGGTTTATTGTCAGCGTGACGTCTTTGAAAATAAGATGGTCGCCATAGCTTTTCGTCACATTCTCCATTATCACCGGATAGGAGCCCGAGCGCGGGGCGGGCGGGAACTTAAGACTCAGCATTGCGGTGTCGACCTCATCCACCTCAATGCGTTCCACCTTTTCCAGTTGTTTGATGCGCGACTGCACCTGCACCGACTTCGTTGCCTTGTAGCGGAAGCGTTCGATGAAGGCTTCCGTATCCGCCAGTTTCTTCTGCTGGTTGCGGGCGGCACGTAGCTGTTGTTCGCGGCGTTCGGCGCGCAGCTTCACGTATTCGGAATAGCGCACCTTATAGTCGTAGATATGTCCCAGTTCAATCTCTATCGTTCGCGAGGTAGTGCCATCTATAAAGGCTCGGTCGTGAGATACGAGTATCACAGCGTTGGCACGCGTGGCAATGAAGTTCTCAAGCCATTGGATGGATTCGATATCAAGATGGTTGGTGGGCTCGTCGAGCAGCAAGACGTCGGGCCTGCGGAGCAGCAGTTTGGCCAGTTCGATACGCATGCGCCATCCGCCACTAAACTCTGCCGTGGGGCGGTCGAAGTCCCCTCGCGTAAATCCCAGACCTATCAGTGTGCGCTCCAGTTCTGCTTGATAGTTGCCCCCTCCCATCATCTGAAAATGTTCGGAGAGGTGCGTCACCCTCTCAATAAGTTTCTGATATGCCTCCGAATCGTAGTCGGTTCTTTCCGCCAGCTCCGTGTTGAGCCGTTCTATCTCCTTCTCCGTTTCCCGGATATGTCCGAAAGCGAGCTCTGCCTCTTCGCGCACCGTGCGACTATCGGTTAGTTGCATATGCTGGGGGAGATAACCTATTGTGGTTTCTTTGGGGATGCTCACCGTACCCGCGGTAGGCATCTGCAGCCCTGCGAAGATTTTCAACATCGTGGATTTGCCTGCCCCGTTCTTACCCACCAAAGCAATACGGTCTTTCTTGTTGACAACAAACGAGACATCATCGAAAAGCGTGAATCCGCCAAACTCCACTCTTAGTCCTTCTACCGAAATCATATCTATCCTGTAATTACGCGTGCAAATATACGAAATAATAGGGGTGGGGACGATGTACGGCTAAATAGAGGGCATCGCGGAAAGAGGTGAAGAAAGAATATTGTTACCTTTGCGCGTACCAACAAACAATAAACATTTTAATGTCATGAAGAAAAAAAGTGTAACATTACTTGTGGCTGCCACCTTGGCGAGCAGCGTTCTCTTTTCGTCATGTATCGGCTCATTCGGCTTGACGAACAAACTCCTCAACTGGAACAACTCTATCAACAGCAAGTTTGTGAACGAACTTGTGTTCATTGCCTTCTGCATTGTCCCTGTCTACGAAATCTCGGCTCTTGCCGACCTGATTGTGCTCAACTCCATTGAATTTTGGAGTGGCAGCAGCCCCGTGGCAGATGCCGGAACGGTGAAGACCATCAATGGCAAAGACGGCACGTATACCGTTGAGACCAAGAAAGACGGATACCGTATCCAGAAGGAAGGCGAAGAGAAGGCAGTAGACTTGGTGTTC
This sequence comes from Tannerellaceae bacterium, assembly GCA_963648005.1. Lineage (GTDB taxonomy): Bacteria > Bacteroidota > Bacteroidia > Bacteroidales > Tannerellaceae > Parabacteroides. The sequence continues at coordinate 7,137 of CAVJCD010000012.1, forward strand.
AACGAGGCAGACAAGAGCTGGAGCATTGAGGCTAACGGCGAGGCTACAAAGCTGATGAAGTTTGCCGATAACGACGAGGTTGTAATGTATCTCCCCGACGGTAAAGAGATGAACGTTGAGTTGAGCCAGGCAGGTGTTCTTGCGTTCCGTCAGGCTGTGAACGGCAATTCATACTACGCTGCAAAATAACCGCAGAGAAAGATTTCGCCCTCTTTGGTGGGCATAAAGCTGTGTCGCGACATAAGGTTCGCGATGCAGCTTTTTTTGTTTTCCTTCCTTAATAGACAATTCCGACCCGGTGTACAACATTACGTTTCTCTCTCGCAATACGCCACTACATTCCCAAAACATATCGTCGTACCCCTACGCCGGTATGTGGATTTTTTTCGAGGGACTGTCGTACCCCTACGCCGATGTGTGGATTTTTTCGGGGGACTGTCGTACCCCTACGCCGATATGTGGATTTTTTCAGGGGACTGTCGTACCCCTACGCCGATGTGTGGATTTTTTCGAGGGACTGTCGTACCCCTACGCCGATGTGTGGATTTTTTCAGGGGTCTGTTGTACCCCTACGCCGATATGTGGATTTTTTCGGGGGACTGTTGTACCCCTACGCCGATGTGTGGATTTTTTGGAAGGCATCGGCGTAGGGGTACGACGATAGTAACAGCTTCCGCGCAAACTGTTGTTTCACAACAAAAACCATAACAACCAGGCGAGTAAGCAAGAGTCAATCGCAAGAAGGCTCTCTCCGTATAATGGCATTGCCTTTCGTGATTGTTCTATGCTGCGGCGGCTCGGAATGCTCCGCGCGACCCATAAAAAAAGGCGGCCCGTCTTGGGTCGCCCTCTTTGTCCGGCATATTTCAGGGGTTATAACCCTGCGCCGTGACAGTTCTTATACTTCTTGCCGCTTCCGCAGGGGCAAGGGTCGTTGCGTCCTACGCGTTTCTCGTTGCGGATGGGCTGCTGCGGTCCGCGCGGCTGAGTATTGTTGCCACTGAGGTCGGATTTCTCGGTGCGATAGCGGCTCATGTCCTGATGAACCTCCGGACCGGCTTGCCTTACCTCAATGCGGCGGCGTGCGGCAGCAGCGGCTGCTGCCTGGCGGGCTGCCATGGCCTGCTTCTCCTCCTCGGTGGGTTCCTCGCGCACCGGAATCTGCCCGCGCATCAATATGGAGGCAGTCTTGCGGTTCATGGTGTCGACCATCGCCTTGAAGAGGTTATACGACTCAAGCTTGTAAATCAGCAACGGGTCTTTGTTTTCGTAGCTTGCGTTCTGCACGGAGTGGCGCAGTTCATCCATCTCGCGCAGGTGCTCCTTCCATGCCTCGTCGATGGTATGCAGCACGACGGCCTTCTGGAAGGCTTTCGTGATGGCCTTGCTCTCCGTCTCGTAAGCTTCCTTGAGGTTGCAGGAGATGTTATACATGCGCTTGCCGTCGGTGATGGGGATAAGAATGTTTTCATACATCGCGCCCTGATTCTCGTATACCTGCTTGATGACGGGGTTTGCCACCTGTGCCATACGCTCCATGCGTTGCTTAAACAACTTCAAGGCTTCGTCGAACAGGCGGTCACCCACCTCGGAGGCTTTCATTCCCTTGAACTCCTCATCCGTGAACGGACACTCCATGGCGAAAGTCTTGAACAACTCAAGCTTGAAGCCTTCGTAGTCGAGCGCATCAACATGCTGCTCGGCAATGGCTGTGGCAGTATCGTAAATAGTGTTCAACACATCCAAGCCGATACGCTCGCCCATCAAGGCATGACGACGGCGGGTGTAGATAACATTACGCTGCGAGTTCATCACATCGTCGTACTCCAAGAGGCGCTTACGTATACCGAAGTTGTTTTCCTCAACCTTCTTCTGCGCACGTTCCACCGACTTGCTCAGCATATTGTGCTCCAAGACCTCGCCTTCCTTGAAGCCCAAGCGGTCCATCAACCCGGCAATCTTGTCGGAAGCAAACAGACGCATGAGGTCGTCCTCGAGCGAGACAAAGAATACGGAAGAACCCGGGTCGCCCTGACGTCCCGAACGACCACGCAACTGGCGGTCAACACGGCGGCTCTCATGGCGCTCCGTACCGATGATGGCCAAACCACCGGCAGCCTTCACCTCGGGCGAGAGCTTGATATCGGTACCACGACCTGCCATGTTGGTGGCAATAGTCACCGTGCCGCTCTGACCTGCCAGGGCCACAATCTCGGCCTCCTTCTGGTGCAACTTTGCATTCAACACATTGTGTTTTATCTTTCGCAGCGTAAGCATACGGCTCAAGAGCTCGGAAATCTCCACGGAGGTGGTACCCACCAATACCGGACGCCCGGCATTTATCAAAGAGCATATCTCCTCAATCACGGCAGCGTATTTCTCGCGCTTGGTCTTGTAGATGCGGTCGTTCATATCGATACGGGCAATCGGACGGTTCGTCGGGATTACCACAACATCCAACTTATAGATATCCCAGAACTCTCCGGCTTCAGTCTCCGCCGTACCGGTCATACCTGCCAACTTGTGATACATACGGAAGTAGTTCTGGAGCGTGATGGTTGCAAAGGTCTGCGTGGCAGCTTCCACCTTCACACCTTCCTTAGCCTCGATGGCCTGGTGCAGACCGTCGGAGTAGCGGCGGCCATCCATGATACGACCCGTCTGCTCGTCCACAATCATCACCTTATTGTCTATCACAACGTATTCGTCGTCCTTCTCAAACAGTGTGTATGCCTTCAGCAACTGGTTGATGGTATGTACGCGTTCGCTCTTCACGGAGTAGTTCGAAAGAATCTCGTCTTTCTTGGCCTGCTTCTCTTCGTCCGTACCATTGAAGTGCTCCAACTGCGAGAGCTCGGAGGTGATATCCGGGAGCACAAAGAACGTGGGGTCGTCCGACTTACCCGTAAGGAGGTCGATACCCTTATCCGTCAACTCTACGCTGTTGTTCTTCTCGTCGATAACGAAATAGAGCTCCTCGGTGGCCTCATGCATGTGACGCATATTCTCCGACATGAAGTATTCCTCGGTCTTCAGCATCTGCGCCTTCACGCCCTGCTCGCTGAGGTATTTGATGAGAGCCTTGCTGCGCGGGTAACCCTTGAAGGCACGGAACAACTGTACCGTTCCCTCTTCCACCTCTTTGGCATCGCTGCTCGCCATCTTCTTCTTGGCCTCGATAAGCAACTTGGCACACAAATCCTTCTGCGCATTCACCACCACCTCCACATTGGGGCGGAACTGCTCAAACAACTGCTCCTCGCCACGGGGAATAGGACCGGAGATGATGAGCGGTGTACGGGCATCGTCAATCAAAACGGAGTCGACCTCATCCACAATGGCGTAGTTGTGCTTGCGCTGCACCAAATCGCTAGGGCTTATCGCCATATTGTCGCGCAGGTAATCGAAACCGAACTCGTTGTTCGTACCAAACGTGATATCTGCGTTATAGGCAGCACGGCGGGCATCGGAGTTAGGCTGGTGCTTGTCGATGCAGTCCACTGAAAGTCCGTGGAACATATAAAGCGGACCCATCCATTCGGAGTCACGCTTCGAGAGGTAGTCGTTCACCGTCACCACATGCACGCCGTTTCGCGTCAAGGCATTCAAAAATACCGGCAGCGTAGCCACCAAGGTCTTGCCCTCGCCGGTTGCCATCTCTGCAATCTTACCCTTATGTAGAACAACGCCACCAAACAGCTGCACGTCGTAGTGCACCATGTCCCACACTATCTCATTGCCACCGGCCTTCCAGTGATTGAGGTAGATGGCCTTGTCGCCTTCGATGCGCACAAAGTCGTGCTTGGCAGCCAGGTCGCGGTCGAAATCGTTAGCAGTAACCACCACCTCTTCGTTCTCAACAAAGCGGCGTGCCGTATCTTTCATTATGGCAAAAGCCTCCGGGAGAACCTCCTCGAGGATTATCTCCAGTTTGTCGGTGATTGCCTTCTCTATCTTGTCCACCTTAGCCCAGATGGCTTCGCGTTCTTCAAGTTCCTTTTCATCTATGCCCTTGCGAAGTTCTTCCACCTCGGCGCGTTCGTCGGCAACATAATCCCGGATGCGTTGCTTAATCTCATCCGTTTTGGCCCTCAGCTCATCGTTCGAGAGCACCTGGATTGACGGATATACGGCCTTAATCTTCTCCACGTAGGGAGTGATTTCCTTCAGGTCTCGCTGCGACTTATTGCCGAACAGCTTCGTCATAAATTCATTAAATCCCATGATGTATATATTCGTTTGTTTATTCGTAAAGTGATTATTCGTTGACGGCAAGGTTGGCAGGGCAAGAGGCCCACAGCCTAAAGAGTGAACGGGTCTACTTCTTGGTCGTCAACTCCCAAAGAGGCAGACTTTGGGATGCATTCGGTGGCCGTATCCTCAACACATGGGTTACCGAAGGAGCCACCTCCGTAGCCTTTACTTCGCGATAGATACGCTCCGGCTTGATGCCGCTGCCCAAGAACACGAGCGGAGTGATGACGGCATTGTTGCGAATAACCTTAACCTTCTCTTTCGGATTGTCGTTGTTGATTATCCAACTCGGCTGCAACTCTATAATAAGGTCGCCGCGTCTGAGGTGATGAGTGCCTTGGCGGAACTTCGCCGTACCCTCGTTCCATGAGCCGGTACGCAGGGCATCGTCGGTGGTCACATGCTGCACACCACTAAACTCCATAAGGAACTCTGCCGACCGCTTCTGTATCTCCGACAGACTGAGCTTGGCATCCTCAATGGCTTTTCTGTCGAGGAATATCTGATTGTCGTAATAACCCTTCACCCAGTTGGTCTGCTGACCATAAAGCGCCATGAGGTACATATTGAGCAGAGCCACGCAACGCTTGGGGTGAAACTCGCCGCCGTTTATCTGTAGGCCCTCGGCATACGCCTCTTCGCTGGTGTAGTAGCCCGTGCCGGTGAACACCACCAAGGTGTTGGTAAGACCTACCTTCTTATCAATGGCATCCAAGAGCTGCTCGATGTCTTTGTCCAGCTGACAATATGTATCTTGTATCTCGCGGGTGTAGTCCTTACTCATGTTACCCCTATAGTTGCCGGCATAGTAGGTAACCGCCAACATGTCCGGGCAACTTCGCGTACCGAAGGCACCAAACTCAAGGAACTGGAGCGCCAACTTGTTTATTTCCTTATTGATGAAAGGCGTTGTCTTCAGCCGCGGATAGCAATCCTTGGTCTTCTCGTCGAAGGTATACTTAAACGCCACTTCATCCTGGAGGTATGGGAATGCATCGTACTTGTCCAAAGGGAGGGAGGGCGTCCATACCATCTTGTTTATACGAGAAGGGAGCGACTCCTGTCCGTTGTTGTAGCGGTCCACATACCAAGGAATGTCTTTATAGTAGGTTGTGGTGGCCCACTTCCCGTTTATGTCGTCCATCCAAAATGCGCCGTTGGCAGCGTGTCCGGCAGAGAGGATTGCGCTCTCGGGCTCGGGGGCAATGGCATACACGTCGCTGCGTCCGGAAGAAGCTATCTTCAGTTCATCGCCAATAGTGGAGCTGAAGAGCATCTTCGGCGAGTAGTTCTCTCGCGTATAGTTTCCAAGATAGTCCTTATCGTATAATACGGAGGTCTCCTTGTCATTGTCGAAGTCATAGACTTTGTTTCCGGTAACACCATGGAAGCAAGGGTTGCTTCCGGTAAAAAGAGTGGCAAATGCGCTTGCCCTATCCACATCGGAGAACTCGAAGCGGATATTGTTATACACCAACCCCTCGTTCATCAAACGCTTGAAACCGCGCTCACCTAATGTATTGTAGAAATACTCTATATAATCACCTCTCAACTGGTCTACCGTGATGCAAACAACCAGTTTGGGGGCACGTTGCTGCGCCTCAAGGTTGGTGACAACCAAGATAGCGATAAGCGACGTTATTATTTTTCTCATTCTGTTCTCCATCTCCTCAGATATGTGCCCGCCACCTGTATATCCCATATCCGGAGCGAAGCCAAAGAGCGGCAACAAGCGGGATAAAAGCCATATTCATGTGTTGCGGGATGAAATGCCACCCTGCCAATAGCAGCGTGAGCGCCGCAAAGTTAATAAAATGGTAGTAATATGCAGCCCTCTCGAGCTTTTTTACTGCGCACAACACGGCGGCTATCAGCCCCAGCGGATGCAGCCATACGACCAGCCAATTGGGCCATACGTGAGGGTGAACAGACACGAAGCAGAGGAAGAACAGCACCACTCCCGCCGCCCCTGAAGAGGTGAACAATAGACAGTCGACCCACCTATAACAGGTCTTCTTCCTCCATTCCACGAAGGTTATCAGCAGTATGAGCACAAAGAGTATCGTGGCGCACAGCATCGGGGTAAGCCATCCGCCTTCTTCTTCGCCCCCCTCTGCCTCCTCGGCAAGCAGGTTAGTCGCGCAAACCAACTTGCGCTCGTTTCCGTCCGAGCCCACGATGGTGGCCTTCCCGAGGGCATCCTTCAGATACAGCGGCAAGAAGAGCATCTCGTGCGCCGAGGCAAGATGGTCGGTGGGGCTGCCAAGAGCCAGGTCGCAGCCAAAGGTCAGCCACGGGTGGTTGCATGTGCAGTGGTTGATAAGGGAGCGGAATGTCTGTGGCGCGGGTGGGTCGTCATACTTCACCGAGCCTTCCACCAACTTCTCCACAAGGGCAACGGGGCGGGTGGCGCAGTTGTCGTAGAAGAAGTTGTAGCGGTAGACGGCATTCTCGGGCTGCAGATTCACCACAAGCGCATGCCACAATCTTTGGACCTCCTCCCCAGTAAGGTTAAGCACCTGCTCGGTCACCTCGCTCCCACGCATCTGATATTCTATGATATAATCCTGAAACTTACAGGCAGCCAACCTGTAGTCGGTCTCACCTCGGGCAAAGCGATAGACGAAGTTGGGCTTGGAGAAATCAAAGATGCCATAGTTGAACACCACATCCAGCTTCTTCTGCGCATCCCTCACCCTAAGGGCGGTATGCCCATACACGGTGTATACCTCATCGTCGGAAGGTGCAGCCGTCAGCACACTTATTTGCGCCTCGCCACTCAGCTCCTCTTGCGCCCACGCACAAGCGAGGGAAAGGAGAAAAAGCAACGACAGCAAACTCTTTTTCATACAACAATTCTCTTATTTATAAGCGCCTACTGCTCCGAGGCTGTAGCATGGGTAATATTCCTGGCTCTCTCACCCATCATATCCGAGGCTTTCTCACAGGTAATATCCCCGGGGATATCACCATGCCATCTAACAAATGTTAAAACAAACTTCCCCAGAAGGAGTTAGATTCCCTCGTAATCTTCTTTGGTAAGGTCCAACTTCTCGCTGTCGTTACTCTTGTCGAAATACTGCTTGCGAAGCGGGTTAGCCGTTGCCTCACGGTAGATAGCCCTATTGCGGTAGATATCAAGAGCGGCATAGAGGGCATGACGGAACGATTCCTCGGAAGCGAGGTTCTTCCCGGCAATGTCGTAAGCCGTGCCATGAGCGGGAGATGTTCTTACGATGGGCAACCCGGCAGTATAGTTGACACCCTCATCCATAGCAATTGCTTTGAACGGCGTCAGTCCCTGGTCGTGATACATCGCCAGCACACCATCAAACTTGTCATACATCTTCGAGCCGAAGAAGCCGTCTGCAGCATACGGACCGAAAGACATCACGCCCTTCTGCTCCGCCTCTGTCATTGCCGGCCGTATGACGGTCTCCTCCTCTTTCCCCAGCAGACCCTCGTCACCGGCATGCGGGTTAAGCGAGAGAACAGCAATGCGGGGCTTCTCAATAAGGAAATCCTGCTTAAGTGATTGGTCGAATATACATAGCTTCGACACTATAGTCTCTTGGGTTATTGCCGAGGACACCTCCAACAGCGGCAAATGGCCTGTCACCAGCGCAATGCGCAAGTCGCCACTCAGCATTATCATGAGGGCCTTCTGCCCATCCTCACCAAAGCACTTCTCGAGGTATTCGGTATGACCGGGGAATTGAAACTTATCGTTCTGGATATTATGCTTGTTGATGGGAGCCGTAAGCAAGACGTCCACCACTCCCCTCTTGAGGTCAGTAACGGCAGCCTCCAGGGACAAGAAGGCGGCCTCTCCTGCCTCCTTGGTAGATTGTGCCAGCTCCACCTTCGTCTCGTCGTCCACACAATTGATGATATTCACCCTGTTGATACCGGCATCCTCTGCCTGCGAGATAACACTCATGTTGACAGGGGGCAGGTCCATCGCCTTACGGTGGAAAGCTATAATCTTTGACGACCCGTATACCACCGGCGTACAAAGTTCCGTAACCCTCGCATCTGAAAAGGTTTTGAGTATCACCTCATACCCGACACCATTTATATCTCCGTGGGTAATCCCCACCTTAATCAATCGTTCTTCCATTTCTATGTTATGTCTGTTTATTTCTTATCCGGCTCTGCCTGTTTGTCGAACTCTCTCGGCAGACAGAGAGTATACAACGAGGCTTCCACACGGCGGATAAAGTTCCGTTTGTCCGTCTCCGGGGCAAAGACAAAGCCCTCGGCAACAACCACGCGGTTGTTCTTCTCGTCAAGACGCACGTGGCAGACAAACGGTCCGCCCATCATGTCGCCCACCATCTTCCACAATCCGCGCAACACTCCGCAGTACTTTCCGTTTACCATTATCGGCGTATAGTCGACACCAAATCGCGACTCCGTGGTCATATACGAATCCGGGAATGCACCCGGCAGATTAACCTTCAGCACCGAATCGCGCTTAGCCACCAGGTAGTCGGCTGTAAACGTGTTCGAGTCAGTATAAGGGAATGTGTATACTATCAAGTCCGTACGTCCGGTATTGGCATTGTTGGATGCCCAAAAGAAGTCCATCGTATCACGATAATAAGTCATGTCAGCCGGAGCCTTCAACATCAGGTTATGATTGGCCTGAAGGTGTTCTGCCACAACCGAGCTATACTCCTTCTCCAACCTGGCAATGGCCCGGTCTGTCTCCACCTTCACAAAGAAGTCCACAAGCGTCCTCGGATTGGTCTCCAAGTACTCAAGGAACACTTCCTCCGACGGAGCAGTAAGGGTAGCGACCACCTGCCCCGTTGCCCAACGGTCGTTCTCAACTCCCATCGATACCTTTGTATAGATATTAGGGTCGATGTTTACAATCAATATATTGCGCACATACGTCAGCAGTCCGTTGAACTGCGAAGGGTCTGCATAAGTTATCCTCAACGCAGGTTCCGACTGTGGGAGCCCCGGCACATCGGATGTCAACTGTCGCTTCACAGCCTTCCCCGAAGGACCTTCCCATTCCACGCTCTTCATTACCACAACAACTTCGTAGGCAAGACCCGTAGCCCTCTTCCCCACAGGAGAAGATGTGCACGACACGAGCAACAACATCATCATGCACAAGCTAATCAGCAAAGAGTTCTTTCTCATACCCGTTTTTTTTTACCTCACAAATATAAGTCTTTTCCATCAAACGCTTTGTTCACTATTCTTTTTGTTGCTTTTTGCCGTCGACAGCATTCCGCATGCTGCAAATATATCCTCACCCCTCGAAGCCCTCACAGTACATACTATTCCGGCATCATTCAGAGCAACCCTAAAGGCCTCCATCGCCCCCATGTCCGGACTCCCGAGCGAGATGCCGGGGATGGCATGAAAGCGTATCAGGTTCACCCTACAATCCATACCCTTCAACAAAATTGCGAGGGCAGCAATATGCCTTGGGCTATCGTTCAACCCCTTAAACACTATATATTCGAACGACACACGGCGTTGATGAGAGAAGTCGTATTGCCGAATCAGTTCTAACACCTCCTGCAAGGGATATGCCTTTTCTACCGGCATCAACGACAATCGTTCGTCGTGAAACGGAGAATGCAGGCTAACAGCCAAATGACAGCGGCTCTCTTCCAAGAAACGTCTCAACCCATTCATTACCCCAATGGTAGACACCGTTATCCTCTTGGGACTCCACCCAAAGCCGTAGGGCGAGGTTAGTATCTCGAGCACATCAAACAACACATCTACATTATCCAATGGTTCTCCCATCCCCATGAATACGATGTTGGTCAACGCAGCCGACTCAGGTATCGACCTTATCTGATTCAGTATCTGATTAGAGGTGAGATTGGCAGAGAACCCTTGCTTGCCGGTCATACAAAACAAGCAATTCATCTTACAGCCTACCTGCGAAGAGACACATAGCGTTGCTCTGTCTTCGGTAGGTATGTATACCGACTCCACGAAATTGCCATTCCCGGCAGGGAAGAGATACTTGATAGTCCCATCTTTAGACTCCATACATCCCGCAGGAAGAGACACTCCTATCTCAAACCTTTCCTCCAAGAGGGCTCGCTTCGCTACTGCAATGTTCGTCATCCCTCCTATCGATGCCACCTTCTTCTTATACAACCAGTCTGCCATCTGCCCTGCGGCATACCCCGGCAAACCTACCTCGGCTGCCACTTCCTTAAGCCCATCAAGTGTCATGCCCAACAACTGTCTTTTCTCTTGCATAATGTCTCTCTATAATGGATTCGTCTATAATACAAAAAAACTGAGGGGATATGTACGGCTACACATCCCCTCGGCTTATATTGAAAAGGACTGATATGCCCTTTATGATTCTTGTCTATTTAGAAGAAACGTATACGGTTGTCTTCTATGTCCGCATTGTCAACCAACGTACGGATGGCCTGATATCCGAAACGATATGCGTTGGATGCATCTATAGACTTCACCTCGTTTGCCTCATTATACTCCTTAGCTTCCTTGTTTCTGTCGTATACCTTAAATACATATACACCATTGTTGCCGGCAACAGGTTCACTAACCTTACCTACCTCGGCAAGCGACACCATGGCATTCAACTTAGGCTCAACACCTATACCGGAGATACGACGTGTTCCGAAGTTGACAAACTTCACCGAATCGGCCTTCGAACCCATTGCTTCAGCATATGCTTCTACAGATGTAAGATTCTTAGCCTTCAAGTCGGCAGAAATCTTCTCGCCCTTCTTCTGAGCTGCTATCTCAGCCTTCAAAGCGGGAGTCATATAGTCAACCGAACGATAACCCTCTGCTATTGTACCTTCAATACCCGCAACAACAAACTTGTCGCTGCACTCAAAGATTTCGGATATCTCCCCCCTCTTATGCTGGAATGCCCAACGAATCACCTGACGTGAGTTCTTTATGCTACCCAATATTTGGTCGCCTGCGGTAACCGTTACGTTTGGTATCAGATTGTAACCGGCTTCCTTGGCAGCGTCATCAAGCTTTGCCAAATCATTGTTCTGCGAAATGAACTGATTAAGCTCGTTATAGATATTGCTATATGTCTTCGAACTTGGAGACACCGTTGTTTCGATATCTGCCACCTTATATTTTTCCACGTTAGCTGTCTTGTCGGTCACCTTCACTATATGAGTGCCATACATCGACTTCACTTTTGCCACTTCGTTCACCGGAGTAGAGAATATTGCATCCTTGAACTCTTCGTTTACTCCTCTTAGGGCTGTTGCTTCGGTGAACCATCCCAACTCGCCGCCGTTCTTTGCAGCCTGGTCGGCAGAGAATTCTTTTGCCAATGCAGCAAAGTCACCACCATGTTTCAAAACATCCATCAAACTGTCTGCCAAGGCTGCCGTACGGGCTTCGTCGCCACCTGCCAACATTATATGACTAACTTTTATTGAATCTGGAGCCGTCTTCTTACCTACCAGCTTAAACATGCGATACTTGTCATTATCAGATACCGGACCATAAACATCACCAACTTCGGCAGTTGTTGCAAACTTCTTCATCTCTTGGTCGAAAGCGCCCTCTGTGAAGTAAGCATCCACATAAGGAACCTCCGAATTTTCGTTCACCACGTCTGCCACCTTTTCAGACGAAGCAAACTCTTCCTTCAGTGCTTCGATATCTGCACTTGCTTTGTCATAATCTTCCTTGCTCGGACGGATGTCTACAGCGATATACTTAACCACTCTGCCTTCTTTCTGTTTGAAAAGTTCTTTGCGTTGGTTGTATAACTTTTCAATCTCACTCTTGCTTACCTCAATCGTTGAATCGGGGATACCGGCATACGACTGCATTGCATAAACTATATCCGAATTCTCTGCGGTTGTATTGAAAGCATCTTTGGCATCCAACACATTTGCGGAGACAGCTTTACCCAACAGCGTTGTATACTTCTGCTCAAGGCGCTGACGCTTGATATTCTTTTCCCAGAACAACCAAAAGTTACGAGCCTCAATAAGCTGAGCCTGCTGGTCCGCCGGATAGCTGGCAATATTATCTTCATCAATAGTCTTGAGGAAATTGAGCAAGGCAACCTTGTCAAAAGCACCTGTCTCTTTATTGACAAACATCTGCATCTGTTGAAGCACCGGCGAGATGTTATCGCCCTGAACCATATCAAACAATTCTTCAGAACTTACGCCCATGCCCAATTTGTCTGTCTCCTCATTGAGCACGATATCCTGCACCATAACATCAAATACCGACTGACGTATCTGGTTCATATATTCATCCGAAAGACTATTCTGACCGGACTGCATCTTATACATTTCCATCATTTCATCAACTCGTTCCTGATATTCTTGAATCTTTATTACATTTCCGTCAATCTTAGCAACCCTTTCCTGAGATTGTCTGAAATAAGTAGAACCGGAGTTCAAAAAGTCTCCGATGATAAAAGCAAACAATGCCAAACCCACAACGAGCACGAGCAGTCCTGCTTTGCTTCTGATTTTTTCCAGCGTAGCCATTTATTGTTATTTGTTTTTAAAGTTTATATCCTATGATTTAAGGGCACGAAGATACAAAAAAAAGGATTTTCCACATCTTTTGCCTTGTTTTTTTCAATAATTTCCCGTCTTCACCCATCTGTCTCCGTCCCATTGAGGAACGTTGTATCACGGGTAGACTCACTCACGGGGAACGTGCCCTGCGAATTGAATATCTTGTATTTAGTCATGTTTTGGTTCGACTCAAACCCTATACCGGTGATAATTTTCTCCCCTTCCCTCAGTTCGAAATACCTGTCGGTATGAATTTTATCCTTCCTTTGGTCGACAAACAAGAGCGAAGTGTCCAGTTTCCTCTTCCCTGGGCTCAGCACACTAACATGACCGGCCAACTTACAAATGTCCTTCTTGTCCCAATAATACGCAGTATCGGCCTTCACACTTGCTTCTACATTAAAGAGTGTGTCATACTTCTCCACATAAATGCCCCGTGGCAAATAGCTGTAAGGGTCTTTCGCCTTGCCAAACACCAACCACTCTTTTGCCTCTATTTTGTAGCGAATGATACCTGAATCTGATATCAAGCTTGTGGCATCTGCTGTGCGCATCGTATACGTATTCTCCGAGTCAAACTCAACGTTCACCACTTCTTTGGTCTCACCTTCGCAAGAGGTCATAAACAAAAGAAGCATAACAACCGCCACCAAGGCGGTTGTTATGCTGTATTTTCCCGTTTTACTGTGAAAACGCGTTTCAGCCATGCTTTATCTGATTCTCGTTGTCTCGCCTATCCAACCGCCAACGGTTAAGGTCTTACCTTTCTCTAGGTCCGGATGCATAAACACCTCTTCCGTAGAAGGCAGATAATTGCGATAAGTGCTTATCAGTTTGTTTGCCGACTCAACGCAACTTTCGTCCACTTGCTTTGCTTTCTCAAACTTATCAAGAGCAGCATTGTAGGCAGCTCTTGCCATAACATCATCCTTAGGATACACGGTCTTTACAGTAGCTGCATACATCTGTCCTATCAAGATGTAGGGCTGTCCGTAGCTCGAATTGACGGAAGCGGCCTTCAGGGCGTATTCTCTAGCTTTGGAGTAACTCTTTTGGTCGAAGCTAAGCACAGCCATCATATAATAATCTTCAGCCTTTGAAGCAGGGTCAGTTTCCATACCTGCTGCTTCCTCGAAATATTTGACAGCCTTGTCGTATTCCTTATTCTTTACTGCCTGCTTGGCAATACCTATGGCAGCATCAGCACTCGGTTCCAACTTATATACGTAAGCAGCAGCGGCGAAGAATGCATCAATTTCCTGACAACGCACACGTCTTAAGAGCGAAACAATCTCTTTCAAGGCAACAAGGTCGTCTTTGCTTTCTTCCACTTTCGAAGCATATAGATTCTGCAATGTCTCGCAGTCGGCAGCACCACTATTGGCAAACGCACCATTGACACTTGTCTTAAAAGTGGTAACGCTATTTACCTCTTTTTCATTACCGGCAGCCTGAGCAGCCTGCAACTGTGTATCCAAAATCTTTGAAGACTTAAGGTAGTCTTCCACATACTGTCCCTTATGGTTAGGGTCGGCCACCATCTTTTGATATGAAGCAAACATGTACAAGGAAACCCCCAATGCTTCAGTATTGTCCCCAAACTCATTGATGATTTCGCCCAACCAACCATACAGTTTGTTGTAGTCAGCCTTGTCGCCCATATACTTAACATAGTCCTGAGCCTTACGAGACACAATCCAATCCTTGCCGTAACGGTTGTCGTTACCAAAATACTGCACACGCTTATCGTATACTGCCATCAATTCGTCTACCAAAGCTGCCTTCTTGGTAGCGTCTTTCTCATTCGCAATCTTCCATGCCATAATTTTCACGCCATGCAGATAAATATCCTTCGTAGCAGCAGGGCACTCATCATACACTATCTTCCAGAAGTCGTATGCGTCTTTAAAGTTTCCTGCCTTTGCATAAGGGACAAACAGGCTGATATTTGTTACACAACGGATACTGTCTTCACCAGACCCGAACTGCGTCCCGTTATCCACACCTTTTTGTGCATACGCGCCGAACGCTCCCATAGAGCATACAGCGGCAACTAACAATACCTTTATTTTCATATTTGTTTTATAATTTAAGTTAGCAGTTTAAATCAGTCTACTT
>CAVJCD010000013.1:0-18929 GCA_963648005.1 Tannerellaceae bacterium
TGCAAAACTACTACCTTTTTCCGCTCCTCTCCAAATTATTTTATGCCTTTTTTCGAAAAAAAACGAACAAGAATCTACATTGTGCTGTTTTCCAACCACCAATCAATCATCCTACGAGCCAAGCTTGGTTTGCTTGGGAGTTCAGGAAGATTATCTTTTGTAAAGAATGCTCCCGCGCTTAGTTCTTCATCTTGGAGATGGATTACTCCACTTACGTAGTCAGCTATAAATCCAACCATTAGATTGCTTGGATAGGGCCACGACTGATTACCAAAATAGGAGATATTGGCAATCTCCAAACCCGTTTCTTCCATAACTTCCCTTCTCACGCAATCTTCCAATGTTTCTCCGGTCTCCAAAAAGCCGGCGACCAAACCATAGAATGTACCCTTAAAGTTTCGTGCATGAACCAACAAGACTGAATCACCTTTACGTATCAGCACTAATATAGCGGGAGACACTGCCGGAAATATTTCGTATCCACAGGCCGGACATTTCTTGGATATGACGGTATGCATTTGCGTTTTTGTTCCGCAAGCCGGACAGAATCGACTATGCCTATCCCAATAAACCAACTCGTAGGCCTTTCCTGCCAGGGTGTACAACCGATTATCCAAATGGTCGAACGATGCCCGCAACCCCATCGGCATAAAATCCGATGTTTCTTCCAATGGACCCCTCGAGACAGCAGTACGGCAGAGCGTGTCTTGAAATGAACCTACATCCAACACATTTTCTGTAGATACAGGAGGATTGATGCTACAAGGGATTGTATAAGTTTCACCATCTTTCTTTAGCAACATCCTATCGCCAGAGAAAATGAACCAATACACAGGTTTATCATTCACCGCAGTCATACTTTTTGTTTTTATAGATTGGCAGAAGCCGGAGTGGCAGACATTTCCAATTCCAAACGTCCTCCGGAGGTGACAGTGCTGAAAGGAATGCGCAGTCCATCCATTGGCTCTCCATTCAGCATTCGTTTCTGCACATAAACATTTTCCTTGCTGTTGTTTTTTGTCTCGATGACAAACGAACCACCTTTATAATATGTATCGCTAAGCTGTATGGTTATCTTGTCGAACATCGGACTTCCAACGGAGAAAGAGGGGGTCACATCAGCCAAACCGGTGATATCGAAAAGGCCCACAGAAGAGATTACATACCAAGCGCCCAATTGTCCTTGGTCCTCATCCTGTCCGTAGCCATAGCCATGTATTCCGTCGATTCCATAGAACTCATCCAAGATGGCTCTCACCCATTTTTGAGTCAAATCGGGACGACCTGATTCATTGAACAGCCAAGAGATATGCAAGCAAGGCTGGTTGCCCTGATTGTATAATGTGCGCAGGCCCGAGAAAGCGTCTATTTCCGTTCCTCCACTGAATATCTTTGTCTGCGAAACGATGAAGATGCTATCCAATCGTTGATTGAACTCATTCTTTCCCATCTTCTCGATAAGTGTTTTAGCATCGTGTGGCACATAGAAGGTGTACTGCCAAGCATTCCCTTCCTGGAATCCGCGCCACACCTGCATCGGGTCGAAGTTATCGATAAAACGTCCGTCCTCGGTCTTGGGACGGATTAAGTTCAATTTCGAATCGTAGATACGTTCCCAACCTTTCGAGAGGTTCATCAACGTCTCGTAATCGTCCGTCTTACCCAAGCTTTTTGCCATCTGAGCAACGGCATACGCACCAAAAGAGTACTCCAGGGTATGTGAAGCCGAGAACATCCAAGCCTCGTCCGCCCCAGTCCCTTTGTCGAGATGCGGCACATATCCAAACTTCACGAACTTATCCGTATCCAGCTTGCCTGCACCCATCGGGCGGTTTTCGCCATCCAGTTCATTCTTACAGGCAGCAGCATAACCCGCCTCCACATCAAAGTCGCGAATGCCACACTGATAAGCGGCAGCAATCACATTTCCAAGTTGGTTTGTGCCCACACCGGAGACATAACGGCTGCAGGCAATTCCGTCTGCCAGCCAACCGGCATCTTTATACACTTGCAGGTGGGTACTTACATAATCGGAGAGATACTCCGGATAAGCCAATGCCCAGAGTTGTACCAAATCCCATTGTCCACCCCAGATACCATCGGTGTTGTAAAACGAGAACTTAGGTTGTCCGTTCTCCAACGGTATTTGTCCGCAAGTCCCGTCATTGCGTGGATAAGCACCATTGACATCGCTTGCCAATCCACGCCCCAACACGGCGTGATAGAGACCGGTGTAGAACTTCACCTTATCTTCCCGAACAGGCGTTTCCACCCGGATACGGCCCAAATACTCTTCCCAAGTCTTGAGGGAAGCCTCACGGGCTTTGTCAAACGAGAGTTTCCCGTTATTCGTTTCTGTCTCCCTATTCAATCGGGCATTTGCCACGGAGGTATACGACAATCCAATTTGAGCCGTGATGGCTTCGCCTTCATTTGTCTTGTATGTCAGATAAGCCCCTGCCCCAACGCCGCGAACCGTGCGCGATGCGTCTTGCTGCTTCTCACCAATAAAAGTACCGAACGAATCAGGCTTCTTGTCCAATTTGGCAGAGAAATACATGGTGACCGTTGCCCCGGCCTGATACTTCTTGCTGTATTCGGGGAGCGTCATCACCCAACCTTCCACCAATCCGTCATCGGTGATGACAACCTCAGCATCCTGAGCAGGTCCGCTGTCGCCTTGCCTATTACCTATATCAAACAATATATGGCTGCTATCGCTCTTGGGGAACGTAAAACGCTGATAGGCGACACGCTTCGTTGCCGTCAGCTCTGCCTTTATGTTATAGTCTTTCAAGAGAACGGAATAATAGCCCGCAGTGGCCACCTCGTCTGCATGGTCGAAAGCCGAACGATAGCCCTCGCCGGAGGAATCCACTGCCCCGGGAATGGTCTTCAGCTCGCCTTCTGTAGGCATAAGTACTATGCCACCCACCTGAAATTCGTGCAGGCAAGGAAATCCTTCGATGGAGGTATCTCTGTAATCGTATCCGGTAGCCTCCCAACCGGCTTTGTTACCCACGTGGGCATTGGTTGCCGGAGCCGGCTTGGCCAAGCCGAAGGGTAATGCCCCCGGAGCAAAATGAAACCAACGGCAATGCGCCGTACCAACGCGTGGTTCCACATATTGCACCAGCGATTCCTTCTGTTCGCTCTCTTTCTGCATCGGGGATGAACATCCGCCGAGCAACCCCATCATAAGGAATATCATTCCCGTTCCAAACTGTTTCATTCTCATAAAATCCGTTTTGTTAGTATTATCCTCTGACCTTTCGAAGCATCGAGGGTCACAAATGTAGCACTTGTTTTTGAATCTACCGCCCCTTAAGGATTAAGGCTTCATGAGGGGTATTCTCTGCGCTGAGAGGAGGCGTGAAAGCACCAATCCTCCCGCATAACATTTTTTGTACCTTTGTCCACCGGTTTAAAGCATACATATAAAGGAATGACAAGCTACCTACAGATAGACGGACTCACCAAAAGCTTCGGCGATTTGGTCCTTTTCGAAGACATCACATTTGGCATCGCGCAGGGGCAAAAGGTTGGTCTTATTGCCAAGAACGGCGCAGGCAAGACAACCCTTCTGAACATCATTGCCGGGAAGGAGGACTATGACAGCGGATCGGTGGTATTTCGCAACGACCTGCGCGTGGGGTATCTTGAGCAGACGCCCGTCTACCCTAAAGAACTGACAGTGCTCCAGGCTTGTTTCTACTCGCCCAACGAAACAGTGCGCCTCATCGCCGAGTATGAAGAGGCGATGGCATGTGGAGAAAACAAGAATCTGCAGGACATATTGATGCGGATGGACAATATGAAAGCTTGGGACTACGAACAGCGCGCCAAGCAAATACTTTCGCAACTCAAGATTACGGATTTCAATCAGAAGATAGAGTATCTCTCCGGCGGACAGCTGAAGCGGGTGGCACTTGCCAACGTTCTCATCACCGACCCCGAGCTTATTATCCTCGACGAGCCCACCAACCACCTCGACCTTGAGATGACCGAATGGTTGGAGGAGTATCTCAGCCGCGCAAACATCAGTATTCTTTTGGTTACGCACGACAGGTATTTCCTCGACCGCGTATGTAGCGAAATCATAGAGATAGACCGAAAACAAATCTTTCAGTATAGCGGCAACTACAGTTATTACCTTGAGAAGCGCCAAGAGAGGATTGATGCCGCAAACGCGGAGGTGGAACGCGCCGGCAATCTATTGAGAAAAGAGTTGGAATGGATGCGCCGTCAGCCGCAGGCACGCGGCACGAAAGCAAAATACCGCATCGACGCGTTCTATGAACTTGAGAAGAAAGCCAAGCAGCAGAGGGAGGCCGGCCAGGTAAACCTCGACGTGAAGGCTTCGTATATCGGGTCGAAGATATTCGAGGCGGAGCACGTCACGAAAAGCTTTGGCGACATCAAGATTGTGGAAGACTTCAACTACATCTTTGCCCACTACGAGAAGATGGGTATAGTTGGCAACAACGGGACGGGTAAGTCCACATTCATCAAAATGCTGATGGGCGAGGTTAAGCCCGATAGCGGAAGGTTCGACGTGGGCGAGACCGTTCGTTTCGGCTACTATAGTCAGGATGGACTCAGGTTCAACGAGCAAATGAAGGTGATAGACGTTGTACGTGATATTGCCGAGTATGTGGACCTGGGTAACGGGAGGAAGACGGGTGTTGCCCAGTTTCTGAACTATTTCCTTTTCACCCCCGACAAGCAACACAGCTACGTCTACAAACTGAGTGGCGGCGAGAAACGCCGGCTGTACCTGTGCACCGTTCTGATGCGCAGTCCCAACTTTCTCGTGCTCGACGAGCCGACAAACGATTTGGATATCGTGACGCTAAATGTACTGGAGGAATATCTGAGGAACTTCAAGGGGTGCGCCATTATTGTTTCTCACGACCGATTCTTTATGGACAAGGTGGTGGACCATCTGTTGGTGTTCCGCGGCAATGCCGTCTTGAAGGATTTCCCCGGCAACTACTCCCAATACCGCGAATGGAAAGAGGCGCAAGACAAGATGGAGAAAGCCACCGAATCTGCCTCGGAGGTCAAGAAAGCGCCCGCCCCTGAAAAGAACAGCGAAGAGACGAAAAAGAAGAAACTGAGTTTCAAGGAGAGGAAAGAGTTCGAAGCGTTGGATGCCGAGATACCGCAACTCGAGGCAGAGAAAGCCGAGTTGGAGAAAGCGATGAGTAGCGGCACGCTGAGCAACGAGGAACTGATGGCCAAGTCGAGCCGCATTGCCGAGGTGATGGAGGAATTAGACGAAAAGACCATGCGCTGGCTGGAGCTTAGTGAATGGGCCTGACGATTTGTAACACACGATGCTTATGAGCGAAGCAAAACACGAGCTTTGGAACTGGAACTTCATTCAGTGTTGTATCTCTTACTTTCTGATGAACTTCTCCTTCTATATGTTGATGCCCACCATGCCTGTCTACTTGGTGGAGGTGTTGAAGATTAGCCCCTCGGAGGTGGGCGTGGCGTTGTCGAGCTATTCCATCGGGTTGTTGTGCGTACGTCCTTTTTCGGGATACTTGGTGGACTGCTTTTCCCGCAAGCCGTTGTATCTTTTTGCTTTTTCGGTCTTCACCGCCATGTTTGCCGGCTATCTGTTTGCTGCCACCGTGCTCACCATCATAGCTGTAAGATTTATCCAAGGCGGGTTCATGGGTATGACCTCCGTTGCCGGAAACACCATAGCCATTGATGTTATCCCCTCACGGCGCCGGGGCGAAGGCATGGGGTTCTTCGGACTGACAATCAACCTTGCCATGTCGCTTGCGCCGCTGTTGGCAGTTGCCATCTATGGCAAGTATGGCTTCCACCCCTTGGTATTGGCGGGGATGACAATAGCGTTTTTGGGAGCCGCAACGGTATGTTTGATACGTTACCCGAAACGCGAGAAGGTGGCAAGGCCGCCCTTCTCGTTAGACCGTTTCATCCTGGTAAAGGCATTGCCGACGGCATTGGCATATCTCTTGAGCGCCATCCCCTACGGCATGGTTGTGTCCTTCGTTGTGCTCTACGGTAAAGAGACTGGCATCGCCAACCCCGGATACTTCTTTATCTTCATGGCAATAGGGGTCGGTGTGTCGAGACTCGTCTCCGGGCGGTTGGTAGACCGCGGGAAAATCCATTCGGTGTCAATCAGCGCACTCGTGTTTCTCACGCTTTCGTTTGCTGCCTTCGGGCTGTTCCACACCGAGGCTGTATTCTTTGCCTCGGCGCTTGCCATCGGTGTAGGCTTCGGGGTATGTGTGCCCGCCGTACAATGTTTGTTCGTGAATGTTGCCCCGCACAACATGCGAGGCACAGCCACCTCCACCTATCTTACGTCGTTCGACTTCGGCGTAGGCATCGGCACGCTTGCTGCCGGCTTCATCGCTTCGCTAAGCGACCTTGCAACGGCCTACCTGGCAGGTTCCACCTGCTGCCTTGCATCGCTCGTGGTCTACCTCAGATGGACGCGCCCGATGTACGAGAAGAACAAGTTGGTGGACTAATCCCGTTCCCTTATCGGCTGGTAAGTTCAATCACGGCGCTCTTCACACCCGGCGAAGAGGCCTCGAAGGTGATTACTCCCGGTGTCTCCGCTGTCTGCACGATGGCAGTAAGCTGTCCGCTGAAGAGTTTCATATGCGGAGCTTGAAACGGTTCAAGACTTGCCGCATCACCGTTGGCAGCCGCCTTGTAGGTACCTGCGCCACGCACCTTGAAGGATATCTGGTTGGTAGCATCGGGGCAAAGGTTGCCGTTCTTGTCCACCACCCTCACATTGATAAACGAGAGGTCTTTGCCGTCGGCAGTAAGGTTGGTGCGGTCGGCAGAAAGCACAATATGGTGGGGTTTGCCGGCTGTATGCACTTCTTCTTCAGCCACGGCCTTGCCATTGGCATCGTAGGCAACCACCTTCAGCGTTCCCGGCTCATAGCGGGTGTCCATCCACATCAAGCGATAGCGTTTCTGACGTTCAAAACTCTTCTGCGCTGCCTCGGTATAGCTGCTGTCGATTGTGACGCTCATATCTTTTGTGCGCTTGCCTTGGCTCTTCCCGTTGATGAACAGCTCGGCAGAGGGATAGTTGGTGTAGACAAACACCGGTGTCACCTCACCCTTGCGCCCCGGCCAAGTCCAGTGAGGCAAGATGTGGAGGGTGTTCTCCGTCTTGTTCCAATGGCTGCGATAGAGATAGTATCGGTCTTTGGGGATACCTGCCAGGTCGATGATGCCAAAGAGTGAGCTATGGCTCGGCCAGTTGGTATAATAAGGAGTAGGCTCGCCAAGATAGTCGAAACCGGTCCACACAAACTCACCGATACAATAAGGAAGGTCGTCGTGCTGGATGAAATCGTCTTCCGGAAGGTTCGACCAGTTGCAATGCTCCACGTCGTAGGACGAACTCTGATGGTCGTCGTATACAGCCATCGCCTTACGCTCAACGGGGAACTTATACACGCCGCGCGAGCTCACCGTGGAGACTGTTTCGCTTCCGAGGATTATCTCCTGCGGCAGTTTACTGTAGTTGGTTTGATACTTGAAGGGACGATAGTTGAACCCCGCAATGTCCATCACGGCGGCAAAGTTGTTGTTCACCACGTCATCGGGTGAATCCATACCCTGTGTCACCGGGCGCGTCGGGTCTTCGCGATGGCAGATATCTTGAAGGAAGCGGGCAATCTTGGCATCTCCCTTAACCCACTGGTTGGGCACCTCGTTGCCTACGCTCCACATCACCACGCTCGGGTTGTTGCGGTAGTGATGCACGAGGTTCACCAAATCCTTCTCTGCCCATTCGTTGAAGAGGAGGTTGTAGCCGTTCTTACATTTCGCACGGTTCCACTCGTCGAAACTTTCAGCCATCAGCATCATACCCATCTCGTCGCACGCCTTTACCAGCTCGGGGGCAGGCATATTGTGGGAGGTGCGGATTGCGTTACATCCCATGTCTTTGAGGATACGAATCTGGCGGCGTATGGCGGCATCGTTCACTGCAGCCCCAAGCGGACCAAGGTCATGATGGTTGCACACACCTCTAAACATTATCTTCTCGCCATTGAGGAAGAATCCTTTTCCCGGGACAACCTTGATGGAACGGATGCCAAACGTCGTTGAGTAAGTGTCTTTCAGCTCCGAGCCGTTCTTATACAGTCGACTTTCGGCAACATACAAAGCCGGCATGTCAAGCGACCAAAGGGTGGGCGTTTGAACAAAGAATTCCTGGTCAACCGTGCCGCCGTTGTACTTGATATCCTTGAGAGGTATCGTTGACTCAACCAAGAGCTGTCCGTTGGGGTTACGAAGGGTTGTCTTCACGGCATACTGCCCGGGGTCTGCCCCCTCGGGAAGTTCCACGCGGGTGTTGACGTTCACCTTCGCGTAGTCCTTCTCCACTATAGGTGTGGTAACGAACGTGCCCCACACAGGGATGTGAGCATCTTCGGTAACTATTATATGCACGTTACGGTAGAGGCCGGCACCGGGATACCAGCGCGACGACTCGGGCAAGTTCTCGAGCCGCACTGCCAAAGTATTTTTCTGCCCCGGCTTCAGATATTTCGTGATGTCGAAATGGAAAGAGTTGTAGCCACAGGGCCAGTAGCCCACTTCTTCACCATTGATATATACTCTTGCATGGCTCATCGCCCCGTCGAACAGGATGGTGGCCTTCTTTCCCGGGGCAAACTGAGGCACCGAGAACTCGTTGCGATACCATCCCACGCCAACAAAAGGCAGACCTCCCGTACGTCCGGCGTGCTCCATGGCTTTCTTCTGACCGTCTTGCGTGATTGCCACGTCTTGTTTGTCGTTCATATAACTGAACGGACCGTATATCGCCCAGTCGTGAGGCACCGTTACCGACTGCCACCCACTGTCGTCGAATGCGGGTTTGATGAAGTCGGGGTTATCTTCGCGGGTGAACTTCCAATTTTTCTCCAAGAGGAACTCGCTGCGCACCTCTTCTGCAGAAAGGCCGGTAAGCAGACCAAACAATGTTACTAAAACAAGTGTACTGACTCTTCTCATAGCATTTTGATAGTTTTATTTCTGTTTCATCGGCGAAAATAGCTACTTTTGCGGCTTTCACGAACAAAAATTACAAAAAACTACCGCATATGTTGATTCAGCTGATAACAGTATTGATTGCCATAGTCATCGGAGCCCGTTTGGGCGGCATTGGTCTGGGTGTTTTCGGCGGGCTGGGGCTCGCCGTTCTTGCGTTTGTATTCGGGCTCGAGCCCACATCGCCGCCCATCGATGTGATGCTTATGATTGCTGCAGTCATTGCTGCGGCCAGCTGTATGCAGGCTGCGGGGGGGCTGGACTTGATGGTGAAGTGGACCGAGAAACTACTCCGCCGCAACCCCTCGAAGATAACCTTGCTGAGCCCGATAGTGACCTACGTCCTCACCTTCATTGCCGGGACGGGGCATGTGGCATACTCCGTTCTCCCGGTCATCGCGGAGGTGGCAACGGAGACAAAGATACGTCCGGAACGTCCTCTGAGCATCGCGGTCATTGCCTCTCAGCAAGCCATCACCGCCAGCCCCATCTCGGCGGCAACGGTTGCACTGTTGAGTTTGCTTATGGGACAAGGCTATGATGTAACGTTGTTCGACATTCTGATGATATCCGTGCCATGTACGCTGATAGGCGTGATAGCGGGTGCGTTCTACTCCATGCATGTGGGCAAGGAACTGGAAGACGACCCCGAGTTCAGAAGACGTGTGGCAGAGGGTGAGTTCACAGCCCTCAACTATGAGCTGAAGGACGTGAAGAACCATAAGTCGGCAGCCTGGTCGGTAGCAATCTTCATCATTGCAACGGTGGGCATCGTGTTGTTCGGTTCGTCGAAGAGTCTCCGCGAAGCAATTCACATCGGAGCAATGCCGATGTCCTACATCATCGAGATACTTATGCTTTCGGCTGCTGCCATCATATTGTTGGTAACCCGCACCGACGGCATCAAGGCTGTTCAAGGCTCGGTGTTCTCGTCGGGCATGCAGGCGGTGATTGCCATCTTCGGTATTGCGTGGATGGGCGACACGTTCATCGCAGGTAATATGGCTGAGATTAAAGGGTCGATAGAGCAGATTGTGACCGACATGCCGTGGTTGTTTGGCATCGCCTTGTTCCTAATGTCCATACTGCTGTTCAGTCAGGCGGCAACCGTACGTGCGCTCCTGCCCCTTGGATTGGCTTTGGGCATATCGCCTTTCATGCTTATTGCCCTCTTCCCGGCTGTGAACGGTTACTTTTTCATTCCGAACTACCCCACAGTAATTGCGGCAATCAACTTCGACCGCACGGGTACCACCCATATCGGGAAATACATACTCAACCACTCGTTCATGCTCCCGGGACTGATTGCCACGGGAGTGTCGGTAGGGTTGGGATTGCTTCTTATACAGTTGTTATAGGTCTGCCGGAGGTTATTTGCGGACGGTGATGTGGAAGCACCCTTGTCTGCGCTCGTGTTTGATGTAGCAACGCCCGGCGCGACGTTGGTCGCGAAGCACTAAGGCAAGCACCATCTTCAATTGGTCGTTGTCGATGTCCACATCCCTCTCCATCTTAGAGAACCTCACCCACGAGATATCGAAGGTGGTGCCATAGCGGTGGGCAGAGTTCTTGGAGGCATTGGTATTGCGGCGGCGCAGATTCTTCACGTCGTCTACGGTACGGGTAATGCTCGTCACCTTTATCCTATATCGCGGTGCATTGAGGTTCTGAAGCGAGTCCTGAAAATTGCGTCCTATGTCTTCGAGCAAACCCGCTGCCTCGGGGATAAGATACGGAATGGAGTGTTTGAGTTCTTCCACCTCGTAGTACTCGCATGTCTCAATCTCCTTCATCTTCTTCGAGGCGTGCTTTGCCTCCTCTCGGTCTTTTATGGGCTTTATCCCTATCTTTTGGGCCATAGCCAGATGCAGGTCGTTGAGGTCGTCGAAGTCGCGGTTATAACTCCCGTTGTAACTGATTGGTTTCACCTCTCCGCGCTTCT
This sequence comes from Tannerellaceae bacterium, assembly GCA_963648005.1. Classification (GTDB taxonomy): domain Bacteria; phylum Bacteroidota; class Bacteroidia; order Bacteroidales; family Tannerellaceae; genus Parabacteroides. Next base: position 11,021 of record CAVJCD010000013.1, read on the forward strand.
TCGAGCAAGAGGAAGATGCAAGAAAAGCCAGCATCACTGCCAGCGCGCCCAATATCTTTATCGAAAATCTCATTTTCCCTTGTTTTTGGGCACAAAAATAATCAGAAATGCGCTCTTCTCCTTTCCCCCGACTTTCATCTATGGCTCAAATGCCCTCAAACAGCATCCCCTCGCCCCCGGGAAGGGTGGAAAAATGACTTTCTTGCCTCAAAAATCTTCCGCAAAGCCGGAGAATTGCTTCAAAAGTACCGCCCGAAGAAAACCAAACTTTCGAAGTGCTTCAAAAGTATCACCCAAAGAAGTACAAACTATTGAAGCACCTCTCCGGCATCGCGAAAACTCGGCGAAGAAGGAAAACTGACTTTCAGACTACGCCGGACCTACAGCGAAGAAAGAAATGTACTAAATTTGCCGAACCGAAAACAAAAACAAAGAAAACCGCAAGGGAAAGAAAACAAACGGATGATAGAGAGGATATATATTTTGGAAAGCGTCGACCCGGTAATTTTCTACGGGGTGAACAATGCTAATATGCAACTTATCAAGACTCTGTTTCCCAAGCTTCGCATCGTTGCACGGGGCAACGTGATGAAAGTGATTGGCGACGAAGACGAATCCGAACTGTTTCTGAAGAAAATCCGTGAGGTGGAGAAATACTGCGAGGAGTTCAATTCCCTGACCGAAGACGTTATCATCGACATCGTAAAAGGCAAAAACCCTCCCGTTGCAAAACATGAAAACCTTATCATCCACGGGATGAACGGCAGGGCGATAGTTGCCCGCAACGAGCATCAGCAGTCGCTGGTGAAGGCCTTCGAGGAGAACGACCTCGTGTTTGCCACTGGGCCGGCGGGTACGGGCAAGACTTTCGTGGCAATAGCCCTCGCCGTAAGAGCCCTCAAGAACAAAGAGGTGAGGAAAATCATCCTCAGCCGCCCGGCAGTGGAAGCCGGCGAGAAGCTCGGATTTCTTCCCGGCGAGATGAAAGACAAACTAGACCCCTACCTTCAGCCGCTATATGATGCCCTCCAGGATATGATTCCCGGCACAAAGCTGAAGGAATATATGGAAAGCAACGTGATTCAGATTGCCCCGTTGGCGTTTATGCGCGGACGGACGCTCAACGACGCCGTCATCATCCTCGACGAGGCGCAGAACACAACGACGCATCAGATAAAAATGTTTCTCACCCGCCTTGGAATGAATGCCAAGATGATTGTCACCGGCGATGTGACGCAGATAGACCTTCCTTCCACGGCTGTATCCGGATTGGTGCAAGCCATGCAGATTCTGAAGAACGTGAAAGGGATAGGCAAGGTGGAGTTCGACAAGAAAGACATTGTGCGCCATCGGTTGGTGCAGCGTATCGTTGAGGCATACGACAAGTTCAACGGCAAGAAGAAGGCCGCCTCCACAGAAGCGACAGACAAGACACTAAAACAATAAACTATAAAAAACAATTGGTCATGAAAAAGGCTTTAGTTAAGACAGACTACAATTTTCCGGGACAGAAGAGTGTATATCACGGTAAGGTGCGCGACGTGTATAACATCAACGACGAGGTGCTGGTGATGGTTGCCACCGACCGTATCTCGGCATTCGACGTAGTGCTGCCCGAAGGTATCCCCTACAAGGGTCAGATGTTGAACCAGATTGCCGCCAAGTTCCTCGACGCAACAACCGACATTTGTCCAAACTGGAAATTGGCATCGCCCGACCCAATGGTTACCGTGGGCGTGCAATGCGAGGGCTTCCCCGTTGAAATGATTATCCGTGGCTATCTCTGCGGCAGCGCATGGCGTGCCTACAAGAGTGGCGTGCGCGAAATATGCGGCGTGAAACTGCCGGAGGGCATGAAGGAGAACCAACGCTTCCCCGAGCCCATCATCACTCCGACAACAAAGGCTGCCGTAGGGACGCACGACGAAGATATCTCGAAGGAAGAAATCCTTCGTCAGGGACTTGTCTCGGAAGCCGACTATGCCGTGATTGAGAAATACACCCGCGAACTCTTCAAGCGCGGTTCGGAGATTGCCGAGAAACGCGGACTGATTTTGGTTGACACCAAGTATGAGTTTGGCAAACGCGACGGTAAGATATACCTCATCGACGAAATCCATACCCCCGACTCTTCGCGTTATTTCTATCTCGAAGGCTACGAAGACCGCTTCCTCAAAGGCGAGCCGCAGAAACAACTGTCCAAAGAGTTTGTGCGCGAATGGTTGATGGAAAACGGTTTCCAGGGCAAGACGGGACAGAAGGTACCCGAAATGACCCCGGCTATTGTTGAGGGCATCAGCAACCGCTACATCGAGCTGTTTGAGCATATCACCGGCGAGAAGTTCGTTAAAGGCGACGCCGACAACCTGCTTGGGCGCATCGAGAAGAATGTTACTGACTATCTGAACAAGAAGTAAATCATGAAGTACGGTTCGGAACAGATTCTGCCCTACAACGACGAGGAGCACAAGAGCACACAGATTGGACGTATGTTCAACTCCATCGCGGGCACCTACGACGTGCTGAACCATACACTTTCGTTTGGCATAGATAGGATATGGCGCAGAAAGGGCATTGCCTGTCTGCGCCCCTTTTCTCCCCAAACGATACTCGACATCGCAACCGGGACGGGCGACCTTGCCATCGCCATGCAAAAGACGCTTGGAGCAGACAAGATTGTCGGTGCCGACATCTCGGAGGGGATGATGAAGGTGGGGAGAGAGAAAGTAGAGAAGGAGGGCCTCTCGGACCATATCTCGTTTGAGAAGCAAGACTGCTTGGCACTCACCTACCCCGACAACTCGTTCGACGCCGTCACCGCCGCCTTCGGAGTGCGTAACTTTGAAAACATTGAAAAGGGAATAGCCGAGATGCATCGGGTGTTGAAGCCCGACGGCCATCTCATGATTCTTGAGCTTTCCACTCCGGAGCATTTCCCCATGAAACAGCTCTACGCCATCTATTCAAGGACCATCATCCCGTTTGTAGGGCGGTTGCTCTCGAAGGAGAAGGCAGCCTACCGCTACCTGCCGGAATCAATCAAGGTTGTTCCTCAGGGCAAGGTGATGGAGAATCTGCTCACGCGCCGAGGGTTCAAAGATGCCGAGACACGCACCCTTACCTTCGGAATATGTTCGTTATATACAGGTACAAAAGAGTAACTAAAGAAGAATATTATGCAGAAATACGGTTTATTGGGATATCCGCTCGGGCATTCGTTCTCAAAGAATTATTTCAACCAGAAATTTGAGGCGGAAAACATTGATGCCAAGTATGTAAATTTCGAGATTCCGAACATCCGCGACATAAAGAACGTGCTGAAAGAAAATCCCGAACTGAGAGGGCTCAACGTTACGCTCCCCTACAAAGAGCAAGTGATTCCTTACCTGGATGATTTGGACGAAGACGCACGCGCCATCGGTGCCGTCAATGTAATTAAGTTTACCAAAGGTCACTTCGGTAAAACCAAACTAATAGGCTATAACTCCGATGTCATCGGGTTCATGCGGTCGATAGAGCCGTTCCTCAACGACACTCACCGCAAAGCCCTTATTCTTGGTACCGGCGGTGCCTCGAAGGCTGTCTTCCACGGGCTAAAGCAATTGGGCATTGAAGCCACGCTGGTGTCGCGCAAGCAGAAAGACCACTGCATAACCTACGAGGACATCACTCAAGACACGATGCGCGAGTATACGGTAATTGTCAACACCACCCCGCTCGGCATGTTTCCAAACGTCAACAGCTGTCCTAACATCCCTTACGACGAACTGACGCCCGAGCATCTGCTCTACGACCTGCTCTATAACCCCGACGAGACACTCTTCATGAAGAAGGGTAAGGAAAAGGGCGCCGTGGTGAAGAACGGACTCGAGATGTTGCTCCTCCAAGCATTTGCCGCCTGGGAGATATGGCAGAAAGAATAGCGGACTTCAAACCCTAACCCAAAAGAATGAACAATCTATTCCTCTTCAGTCAAATTGAACTGATATTGATGAGTGTGACAGGCGGATTGTTTCTTATCCAGCTCTCATACCATCTCATCACCTATGCCCGCCCCCTAAGACGGGCAAAAAAGAAGCCGGCGGAAACATCCGGGGCAAAACCGGCCGTCTCCGTGATTGTCTACGCCAAGAACGATTCGGAGAACCTCAGCGAACATCTCCCGGTTTTGTTGAACCAAGAATACCCGGAGTATGAGGTCATAGTAATCAACGACGGGTCTACCGACGAGACCAACGAAGTGCTGAAACTGTTCCAAAACGAATACTCTCACCTCTATTATACCTACGTTCCGGATGAGGTGAAATATCTCAGCCGCAAAAAGCTTGCGCTCACCATCGGTATCAAAGCCGCCAAGAACGACATTCTTCTCTTCACCGAGGCCAACTGCCTGCCTATGGACAAAGGATGGGTGGCAGCCATGGCGCAGAGCTATACCGCCGGGACAAGCATTGTTCTTGGGTTCTGCGCTTACGGTCAGCATAAAGGATTTCTCCACAAACTTATCGCCTACGATAATCTGGTAAGGGGATTGCAATATATCTCGTCTGCCCTCGCCGGAAGCCCCTACACCGGAGACGGCCGCAACCTCTCCTACCACAAAGATTTGTTTTTCTCCCACAAGGGATACTACAAATCGCTCAACCTGCATGCCGGTGACGACGATTTGTTTGTCAACGAATCGGCAACAAAGACGAACACCCACGTGGTGTATTCACCGGAGAGCATCACGAAGATGTCCAAGGTGGAGTGCTTCAGCATATGGAAAGAGATGAAAGTATCGCGTGCGGCAACGCAGCGGTTCTACCGAGGATGGCACCTCACCTTCTTCAGGATGGAGAGCCTCAGCTATTTCTTGTTCTTCGCAGCCGTAATAGTCTGCGTGGCGGTTGGTATCCTTGGCAACTGGCTCGTCGCCGTATTGGCGGGCTTGCTCTTCCTCTTAAGATTCATCTGCAAAGCCGTTGTGTTTCACAAATCTTCCAAGATGCTGCAGCAAAAGCCTATGACAAGTCTGCTGTTTTTACTTGAACTAATCCTGCCGATATTCAATATATACGTGAGGATTTACCGCATGTTCCGTGGAAAAAACGACTATACGTTCCGATTGGGCGGGAAGTAGCAACCCTACTCGAACCGGATACTCTTGGCGGGGTCTATCTTGGTAATCAGATAAGAGGGACCAAGCATCGTAAGCATCGACACTGCAAGCGCCCCGACATTGAGCAATATGAAAGCGGGCACGCTCAGTTCGATGGGCACCGCATCAAGATAGTATGTAGATGCATCCAACTTAATGATATGGAAATGCGACTGTATCACACATATCGCAACCCCAATGACATCTCCCCAAAGCATCCCCTTCCCTATCAGGAAGAAAGATATATAGAGAAATATCTTGCGTATGCTGGCATTGTTCTCGCCCAAGGCTTTTAGGATTCCAATCATGTTGGTTCTCTCCAAGATGATAATCAGCAAACCGGATATCATCGTAAAGCCGGCAACGGCAAATATCAAGACAAGGATAACCACAACATTCACGTCCAACACATCAAGCCAGTTGAATATCATCGGATTCATATCCTTGATGGAGCGGGCGTAGTAGGTGTTGCCGCTACGGTCCTGCTTTTCTATTAATTGGAAGTAGAGGTCCTCCACCATCCCGTCCAACGCGTCGTAGTTGTCGACAAGCAACTCCAATCCGCTGACCTCATCCTTTTCCCAGTCGTTAAGCTTACGTATCTGCTTGATGTCGCACATAACAAACAGCTTGTCGTAGTCCATAAAGCCGGTCTCGTATATCCCGACAATATTAAACTTCCTTGCTCTCACATCTTCGCCAACGAAATATGTGCGCACCGCGTCCCCAAGCTTCAGTTGCAAGAGATTGGCAAGATATCGCGAAATGATGATGTCTGTTGAGTTCTTGTCCGGGCTTATCACCGGCGTCTCGCCCTCTTTCAAATTGTTTTGGAAGAAACTCCAGTCGTAGTCGGCGTCCACCCCTTTCAGCACAATCCCCTGAAAGTCCGTGTCGGTTTTAAGGATACCCATCTTCGTGGCATATCCTTCCACATGCTTTATGCCGGGATATGCCTTGAGCGCCTCGAGAAGGGAATCACTCACGGCTATAGGCGTTGTCTCGTAGGAACTGTTGCTGTCGAAATTGGTTATTTGAATATGCGAGCCGAAACCTATCACCTTCTCGCATACCTCCTTCTTGAAGCCCACCATGATGGCCACCGAAAGAATCATCACTGCCAAAGAAAGCGCAATTCCGATTACCGCAATACGAACAGCGGGAGGCGTAACCTGACGGGCACCCTCCCTGCTGAAATGAATTCTTCTTGCTATGAATAATTCTAAGTTCAAACTGTTTTGGCTTGATTAAACGACTCTCCCCGGATAGGCCTCCAGCGCCTTCGCCAATACTACCAATGCGTTTGCCAAATCTTCTTTCTTGAGTACGTAAGCCATACGCACCTCGTTGCGACCCAAGCCGGGCGTTGTATAGAATCCGGATGCCGGCGCCATCATTACTGTCTGCCCCTCATACTCGAATTCCTCCAGGCACCATGCGCAGAACTTGTCGGCATCGTCCACCGGCAGCTTGGCAACCGTATAAAACGCACCCATGGGGATGGGGGAATAACATCCCGGTATACGATTCAAGCCGTCAATCAAGAACTTTCTACGCTCCACATATTCGTTGTATACATCCAACATATATTCCTCGGGAGTATCCAACGAAGCCTCGGCAATAATCTGACCTATCAAAGGAGGACTCAAACGGGCCTGACACCATTTCATCACGTTCTCCTTCACCATCTTGTTCTTCGTTATCAGAGCTCCGATACGAATACCGCATTCGCTATAGCGTTTCGACACCGAGTCAACCAACACCACATTGTTTTCTATCCCCTTCAAGTGGAAGGCAGAGATATATGGCGCTCCCGTGTAGCAGAACTCACGATATACCTCGTCCGAGAACAAGAACAAATCGTATTTCTTTACTATATCGCGTATCTGGTCCATCTCCTTCTGCGTGTAGAGATAGCCCGTGGGGTTGTTGGGGTTACATATCAATATGGCCTTCGTGCGCGGCGTAATCAACTCTTCGAAACGCTCTACCGACGGAAGTGCAAATCCTTCGTCAATGCTCGACGGCACCGTTTTAATCACAGCCCCGCTCGAAATGGCAAACGCCATATAGTTGGCATACGCCGGTTCGGGGATAATTATTTCGTCTCCCGGGTCAAGGCACGCCATGAACGAGAAGAACACAGCCTCCGACCCTCCGGTAGTGATGATGATATCGTCTGCATCAACATTGATATTGAATTTCGCATAATAAGCAACCAACTTCTCACGAAAACTGCGGATACCTTCACTTGGCGAATACTCCAGCACCTTACGGTCGATACGGCGCATAGCCTCCATCGCCACCTCGGGTGTAGGCAAATCCGGTTGACCGATATTCAGATGGTACACTTTGATGCCCCTTGCTTTAGCCTTGTTGGCTAACGGAACTAACTTTCGAATGGGGGATGCCGGCATGTTGACACCCCGCTGTGAGATATTTGGCATTACTTATCCTATATATTTGTTAAAGTGAGGACAAAAGTACGCAAAACCTCCGATTCAACATACATAGACCAATGTAAAATTCCAAAGCCCCCATCTCACCCGGGTCTCGGACGATTATTTGAAAAATGTAAGGGAATGGCTTGCGGAGTTAAAAATAATATCTACTTTTGCGCCCGGGTAAGTCCTACACGGCATGCTCCCTCGGAATCCCCCAGGGCTTGACCGCAGCAAGGGTACTTGGTTGTAGCGGCGCGATGTAGCAAGCTTGCCCACTTGCCTCTTTAGCTCAGTTGGCCAGAGCACGTGATTTGTAATCTCGGGG
>CAVJCD010000013.1:18939-20068 GCA_963648005.1 Tannerellaceae bacterium
TTTATATATCATTGCTCTTTCGCAAGGAAAGGGCCGGCAAAACCATCTCGTTGAGAACTTGTCGGACCTCATGGTTAGGGATTCCCAACAAATAGATACCATCTGCATATCCCTTGATGGTAAGATACCCCGACTGATAAAGGAACTTTTATTGTAAGCCAATCAATTAGCAAATATTATTTGTCTCTCTCCAATTTTTACGAGAAGATGGGAAAGAGAAATCCCTGGAATAGGTTGTCTGCGGAAAAAAGATATATCCTTTGCGTTCGAAAGACGGGACTTTTGAAGTCAAAAGATATATCCTTTGAAGACGAAAGTCCCGTCTTTTGAAGACGAAAGATATATCCTTTGCCGAGCCGGGAAAAAAGAAAGAGGCTGCACCTTGGATTGGGGGTGCAACCTCTTGTCTTTATTGTTTTGGCGCGCGGCCTTACTTTGCCTGTTCCAGCTGAAGAGTCTTTGTCGGCTCGTCGCAAACTTCCGTCGGACCGAAATACTGAATCGGGCCCGGATAAACATAACTTGTTGTCATAGCCCACTCATCACGGTTGGCAGCAAACTTCTTGAAAGGAGCGCCGTCGAGCTTCACCAAAGCCTTCTGGATAACCGGCTTCATCTCGCCATGACGTCTTTCCATGTTCATCATCATGGTGACAGGTATACCGCCTGCAATCCATTTATCGGCAGAAGCTGTTGTGTTGCGGACAGACGACATATAACCTGTCTTGCCGGCAGCAATCAAGCATGATGCCGTATAGCCCAACGAATAGCAGTAGTCTGCGTCATAGTTCGACGGAGCAGCGCAACGACCTTCGTAGCCGAAGAAGTGATGCTGAGCGGAGAACTTACCGTTGTATTTCCCTTCAGCCTTCCATTCTGCCAACTTCTTGCCAACCATTTCGGAGAGCAACTTCTCTGTTTCAATCAGCGAAACCTGAACGTTTCCGTGCGGGTCACGGTCTAACGACAACTGACGTGCCACGCCTTCCGGCAGAGAAGCATACAAGTCGGAGTTCTCTTTCGTCAACTTGCTGATGATATACGAACGCTGTTCGCTCTTCTTAATCATCTTGAACTCGGCATCGTGCTTTGCAAGGAAATCGTTCAGCTCTGCAATCAAACGTTTCAT
>CAVJCD010000014.1:0-17981 GCA_963648005.1 Tannerellaceae bacterium
GTCGTTCCTCGAGTAAAAACCTTCCCTGCCGGCTTAATACCAACTTTGTCCTTCGCGAGTACTGCTGCTTTGGTTATACTTCAGGTCTTTCAAGAGAGAAGAACTTACCGCCACGGAGAATGTATACGATTTGTATGGACCAACGGGAACGAAGCTGGCGGACATTCGGAAGCAATGCAGGTTACGCGTCACGTTGCAGGTCATAAACGATATTTTGTTGTTATCGAAGTCATAGGTTGCGTTGAAGTTGAAACTCCAGTTCTTTGTAGGCTGAAGGCTTCCGTTGAAGCTCAAGGCATGCGTCAGTTTATACTTATACTCCAGTTTGTTGGGGTCGAAATCGCCATAACGTAGCTGCAAGTTGTAGTTGAACGAGAGGCTCCAGGGCACATTCGTAATCATATAGCCGTCGGTGTCATATTCGCCTGTGCTTTTCTTCTTGCCGCCGCGCAGACGTTCACCCTCAGCTTTACCCGCACCTTCCGTGCCTTCTTCGCCCGTCCCCTCGGTATCTTCCTCTCCGGTCTTGGGTGTCTCGCTGTCTTTATCTTTGCCAAACCACTTCTTGAAAGTCTCGTTGCTGAATGTATACGAGAAGCTTGTACCCGTTGAGCGCAGACGTCCGAAGCCTTTGCCTGCCTGAAGGCGCGTAATGTTGCGCCTTACCGCGTTCCCGTTCTTGTCCACGCCGTAGGTATACGTATCAAACTGTCCGCTCAGGTTCAACGTATAGCTCTTGGATAGCTTCAAACGCAGTCCGGCAGAGAGGTCGCTCCACTTGAAGGAGTCTGCCACCATATTATAGCTTATTCCCAGCGCCAGTTTGTCAATCAAGCTGATTTTGCGGAAGCCGGTGCTGTCCTTGTCCGATTTGACCTTCATCTCCACGTTGTTGTTTATCGAGAAGTTCAAACTACCCTGCTTCCCGCTTGGGATGCTACCGTTGTGGGCAAAGGGCGAATACACATAGTCAACCATATTACCGTTGGCATCGATATAACGATAATTTTCGTAGAAGCCGAAGATGCTGCTGCCAAAGTCGGGTGCAGCGCTGAGGCTCACTGAGGGCTCAAGGCGGTGACGAATCATCTGCACCTTGTCGCCCAAGAAGGGCAGAGGCTTGAAGAAGCCGTACAAAGTGGTGGATGCCGATATGGATGCGTTGTAGTTGTAGATGCGGTAGAACCCGTAGGTGGTATCCCGGTTCACTATCATATTCTGCACCGGGTCGAACTCCTTGGTGATTTTGTTGGTATACCAACTCTCCTTGTAGTTGAACGACGGGGTGATGTTGATGTATTTGAATGCCGTGAATGTTGCGTTTATAGGGATACTGTGCTCCATGGAGTTGTTCCAGTCCTTAATGAGGTTCGACTTCAGCAGTTGGTTCTCCTTCGTGGATATGCTGTTGCGGAAATATCCGGAATAGCTCATGGAAATCTTCTCATACCAACGCTCTTTGCCTACCGGGTGCTTTCTCTTGAAGGGGTATATACGGCTCATTGTGATGGAGAGGTTGGGCAGTGTTACCGAAATCATGGAGTCTCTCGACGACTGGTTCACATTCATGGTTGCCGAAAGAGTCAGCGGGCTGTTAGGGAAGCGCTGGGTGACATTGATGCTCGACCCCTTGGTGTTGCTCGTTGTGTTCGGGTTGTAGATACCCATGGCGCTGTTACGGTCGAAGCTCGATGTCTGGAAGTTTACGCTTGCCGAGAACGTTCTGTAGGGGTTGGCCTTGGCATCCTGAGTGTGCGTCCAGTTTATCCGGAAGTCCTTCGTTAGGCTATAGTCCGACAAACCCTTGTCGCCGAGTTTGCTCACCTGATAAGCCAAGTTGAAATTTCCGGAGAACTTGTATCTCTTTCTGTAGGTCGACTGCGCCTGAAGTCCCCACGACCCCTTTGTATAAATCTCCCCTGTCAACGACAAATCGATATAATCGTTTATCGCGAAGTAATAGCCACCGTCCTTTAGTCCGAAGCCGCGCTGCGAGTCGTCTTGGTATGTCGGCATAATCACACCGGAAGAATAGGTGTCGGTGAATGGAAAGAAGCAGAACGGCAGACCGAGCGGATACAACGGCACATCTTCCACAACAAGATATACCGGACCGGTCACAATATTCTTCTGTGGGCGAACCTTCGCCTTGGTCATTTGGATATAGAAGTGGGGATGCTCGTGCTCGTCGCAGGTAGTGTACTTGCCGCCTGCCATGTTAAGCACATCATTGTCCATCTTCTTGGTGCGTCCGGCGGTGACAAAGCCTTCGCCCTGCTGGGTGATAACATCCGTGATATAGCCCTTCTTGGAACGGAAGTTATATTGCATCGTCTTCGATTCATACTCTTGGTCGCCGTCCTTGAACAACGGATAGCCGAACTCATCACCAATGGAGTCGCGACCAAACCGGGCATACACCAAGCTGCTGTCGAGGTGCATCTCGATATTCTCTGCCTGCAGTTCTATTTGTTGGTATTGCACGTTTCCTTCGCCATACAGAAATGCCTTGTTGCCGGCGGTTATCACCATCGAGTCCATTGCCTGATAGGCTACCGGAGAATCCAGCCCCGTCTGCTTCGATTGTGTTGTGTCGGAAGAGAGCGCAAGACTGTCGGTGGGGGCCATCGCTATTGTATCCTGCTGAGCGGGCAATGTAGTCTGGCGCGGTGCAAGCCGCTCCTGCGAATACATCATCAAAGCTCCGGTGAGGAAATAGAATAGGATAAATAAGCGTTTGTGTCTCATCAATTCCGTGGACTGTTGGCCGTTGAACCGTTACAACGCACAAATGTATAACAAATTAGTCAGCCTCATTTTTATTATTCCCCTAAAAAGAGTTTACACCAGTCCTCGAAGCGTTTGTAGGATTCGTCCCCGTACCTTGAGAGGCTTCGCTTGATTTTCTCAATGGGCTTTTCTCTGTCAAGGAGTGTCTTACTATAGAACTTGTCGGCAAAACAGATGAGCTGTTCTTCCAACGACACGGGCACAAACGTGCGCGGCGGCAGTGGCAAGTGCTCCTTGACAATCATTTCCGGCGTTATGCCCGTCCCGGTGTGACGTTCGCAAACGAGTGCGTGGCGGGGAAACCCTTCTTTACGCATCAGGTCGGCACCCAAGTAGCCGTGACATACATATTCGGCATCTCCCGTGCAGCCAATCTCCGGCGCATGGCAAAGAAAGATACCTATGTCGTGAAGCATGGCGGCTTCTTCAATAAAGGGGAGGTCGAGGTTCATTTCCGGATGCATACGTGCGATGCTCAATGCCTTTTCGGTTACGCTTTGGCTATGGGTCACCAAAATGTGGTAGGCCTTCGACCCTTCGGTGTAATATTTTGATATGATATAGATAGGATTCATCAAACTGTTGTTTTAATCAGACTGCGAAGATGCCATTTATTTGCTACTTTTGCAAGCATCAAACACTTGGATAGGGTTTATGGAGACAGTTCGCGGGCTTATGCTTTGGCTTATCGGCATGCTGGTTGCCGCCGCTTCGCAGACGGCAGTGGCTCAGGGCACGTTGGTTTTGGGGGCTGAACGTGTGGATGCTATAGCACGCTTGCTGAAGGATAAACAGATTGGTTTGGTGGTCAACCAAACATCCATTCTCGAAAAAGAACAGAAACACCTGCTCGACGTGCTCCTGGAGCGGGGCTTCAAGGTAAAGAAAGTGTTTGCCCCCGAGCATGGCTTCCGCGGTACAGTGGATGCGGGAGAGGCTGTTAAGGACAGCCGAGACCAAAAGACCGGTATACCCATCGTTTCCATCTACGGGAAAAACAAAAAGCCCTCTGCCGAACAATTGATGGGATTGGATGTCATTGTCTTCGACATTCAAGACGTAGGAGCACGGTTCTACACCTACATAAGCACGATGCATTATGTCATGGAGGCTTGTGCCGAGAACGATATCGAGTTTGTGGTGCTCGACCGCCCCAACCCCAACGATTTTGTGGACGGCCCGATGCGCAAGGAAGGTTTTGAGTCGTTTGTCGGTATCGACCCTATTCCTCTCTTGCATGGTCTCACGGTGGGCGAGCTGGCACGCATGATTAACGGTGAGGGTTGGCTCAAGAGCACTCCCGACAGTTGCCGCCTGCATGTGGTAAAGATGGAAAACTGGCGGCATGGCGACCCTTATTGGTTGCCGGTAAAGCCCTCACCCAATCTGCCTAACGACCAAGCCGTACGTCTCTACCCCTCGCTATGCTTCTTCGAGGCAACGAATATCAGTGTTGGGCGCGGCACGTATTTCCCGTTTCAGATGATAGGATTTCCGGACCGCAGATATGGCGACTTCACCTTCACGCCCGTTTCTTTGCCGGGGTTTGATGTTAATCCCTTGCAGAAAGACAAGGAATGCTACGGCATAGACCTTCGGGAATATCCTTTCGAGGGCGGACTGACCCTGCGTTTCTTCCTCGACTTCTATAACAAGTCGGACGAGGGGAAGGCCTTCTTCTTCTCCCGTCCGCATTGGTTCGACTTACTTGCCGGGAGCAAGGAGTTGCGCTTTCAGATTGTCCGCGGCCTTACGGAAGACGAAATCCGTGCCACGTGGAAGCCCGATTTGGACAAGTATGGGAAACTGCGGGAGAAGTATCTCCTGTATCCCGACTATCCGAAAGAAACCAACAAGCCCTAAGATATACCGTCCCGGCTCCATAGAGGGTTTCTCCTTCGTCGCGTTTTCCCTATATTTGCCGGCAAACAAATGAGTAATGAAGCAATCGTCCGTCATATCCGTTTTGATTTTGCTATTGATAATCGGATTTTCCTGCAAAAAACCTCCGAGGCAAACTCTGACAACAACGGATATCGAACAAATCGACAGCCTTCAGCATACCTACCGATACGATATTTGTATCGACTCTCTGGACATTGAGGAATATCAGATGAAAAGCGGAGACAATCCGGCTGCCATCTTCTCGGGCTTGGGGTTCTCGCCGGCGATGGCAGACAGTATCAGCCGGGCTTTGGCACACATCCTTGACGCCACCAAACTCCGGGCAGGGAGGCACTACTACACGTTCAGCACCCAAGATAGTACTGCCCAAATCCGCTACATCGCCTTTGCCAAGACGCAGACCGATTATGCCGTGATTGACCTGACGGGCGACACCCTGTATGCCTACGGGTTCAATAAGCCGATAACGCTTAAGCGGCAGTATGTGGAGGGTACCATAAATGCCTCGCTATGGAATGTGTTGCTGTCGAAGGGTGTTGACCCGCAGCTCGCCATCCGTATTGCCGATGTGTTTGCCTGGCAAATCGACTTCTACGACGTTAAGGAAGGTGATTCTTTCCGTGTGCTCTACGATATTGCCTATATCGACGACACCACCGTGCTCGAGATAAACCGCATACAGGGTGCCGTGTTTACCCATCGGGGCAAAGACTTCACCGCCATCCCGTTCACTCAGGACAGTGTCTTCGAATACTTCGACCCGGAGGGCAACTCGCTCCGGAGGGAGTTCCTCAAAGCACCCTTGGATATATTCCGTATCACCTCGCGTTTCACCAATGCCCGCTTTCACCCGATTCTCAAACGCTATCGTGCGCATCACGGGGTGGACTATGCTGCTCCCGTTGGTACGCCGGTAAAAAGCATAGGCGCCGGGACGGTTATTGCCAAAGGATATCAGGGCGGTGGCGGAAATTTCTTGAAGATTAGACACAATTCGGTATACACAACCACCTATATGCATCTCAGTAAATATGCCCCGGGCATACAAGAGGGCAGCCACGTGCAGCAAGGCGAGGTGATTGGCTACGTTGGTTCAACGGGGCTCTCAACCGGTCCGCACCTGGATTTCAGAGTGTATAAAAACGGTGAACCCATCAACCCGCTAAAGATGGAAGCTCCTCCTTCGCATCCTGTGAAGCCCGAGCTTCGCGACAGTTTCCAGATAGTAAGCCAAAGGGTACTCGCCGAACTTGACAGCATGAGCAAGCTCGCCCCTGCCGTAGAGTAACCCCCCGGGCCTTGTTTGTGAAATCTTGCTTCATACAGATGGTGAAAGTGCCTTTGCTTGCGAAATCTTGATACTTGCACGTCTGCACGAAGTTGTTTCGCCCACGTTCTTGCCTCCCGCAGGTCTCACATTAGGGAAGATTGCGGTAGTTCGCCTCGTTGCACGAGGTGTTCCTCTTCCTAATCGAGGGAAATATGTTCAACGGATATTTGTCTATCCAAGAAGATGGATGCTGCTTCCGAGAATTTTTCTGCCGTCTCTGTTGTCAGGAAACGACATTTTCCGCCGCGTGTAAGTTGTCTCTCCATCTCCGGATGTCTTTGCAGGTAGTTCACCAGACTTTTCGCCACGTACTCCCCTTGAGAAAGTACGGTGATTCCGCTTGGCAGGTATTGTCTGATTTTTTTCAGCAAGATGGGGTAGTGGGTACATCCGAGCACCAATGTGTCTATCTGAGGGTCTAGAGACAGGATGTGGTCCAAATGCTTTTTCACAAAATAATCTGCTCCGGGAGAGTCGGCCTCGCCGTTCTCAACCAAAGCCACCCACATCGGACAAGCCTCGCCGGTAACCTTGATGTGTGGGAACATCTTTTTTATTTCAAGAGAGTAGGATTGCGAAGATATTGTGCCGTGTGTGCCCAATATGCCGACATGTTTTGTCTTGCTGACTTGGTCCATCACCTCCACGGTTGGTCTGATAACCCCCAATACGCGGCGGCTGGCATCCCAAGCGGGGAGGTCGCATTGTTGTATCGACCGCAAGGCCTTTGCCGAGGCGGTATTGCATGCCAGGATAACCAGTCTGCAGCCTTCTTCAAACAGCTTCAACACGAGTTGGCGGGTAAATTGATAAACAACTTCGAACGAACGGTCGCCGTAGGGTGCACGCATATTGTCGCCCAAATAAATGTAGTCGTACTCGGGCATGGCACGGCGAATCTTGTCGAAGACAGTCAGTCCGCCATAGCCGGAATCGAAAATACCAATTGGTCCGCTTTGCTCCTGCAACATCTTTCTTCTCTCTATCATAAGACAACAAAAGGATGCCTTCCATAGAAAGCATCCCCTGCTATATTCTGTCCGAAATCTCTTACTTCAAACCCAATTTGGACTTCACCATCGGAGTCACATCAACGGCTGTACTACCGGAATAAAGCACGATACCGGGATTGTTGTCCAAGATATATGAATAACCGTTCTCATCGCCAACAGCCTTGATGGCAGACCTAACCTTCTCCTGAATCGGAGTCAGCAACTCTTGCTGCTTTTTGTCCATATCCTGACGAGCCACCTGCATGAAGTTCTGAACGCGTTGTTCAATGTCCTGCAACTCTTGCATTCTTCTTACTTTGATGTTTTCGGTCATCGAATCCTGCTGAGCAACGAAGTCGGAATATTTCTTCTGATATTCATCCTCCATCGTCTTCATTTCGGCAGCGTACTTGTCATTCATCTGCTTCAATGTTTCCTGCATGGAAGTCAATTCCGGCATTGCAGCAATAATCTCATTCGAATTTACAATTGCAACTTTTGCCTGAGCGAAAACACCCAACGGCAAAACGGCCAATAAAAAGATAATCAGTTTCTTCATCTTCTATTACTTATTTTATTTGTTATTACTCTTCTTCGGTTGTCGTATAAACCGCACAAATGTATGTATTTATTTTGAATATCCTAACTTAAGCAACACCTCATTGCTGATATCAATCTTGGGAGACGCGAAAATGATGCTCATGGCCGAAGCCCGGTCAATCACCATTTGATAACCCTTGTCTTCCGAAATCTCCTTTACCGCATTGTATATCTCGTCCTGAATAGGTTTCATCAAGCTCTCACGCTTCTTATACAACTCGCCTTCCGGTCCGAAGTACTGGCGTTTCAAGTCTTGCGCCTCTTGTTCCTTCTTCACGATTTCTTCCTCGCGCTTTGTCTTCATCTCGGCAGAAAGGAATACCAAATCACTCTGATATGTCTTATACATGTTTTGCGCCTCTTGTTGGATTGCATCCACCTCGTTTTGCCATTTTTTCGACACTTGACTCAATTGCTCGTTGGTCATCTCGTATGCCGGAATATTCTTAAGGATATACTCCATGTCAATTAAAGCAAACTTTTGTGCTTCTCCGGCAAAAGAGCAGAGTAACATCAAACAGCCTAATACAACAATCTTTTTCATACGTGCTTTTCTTTTATAGTTAGAATTCTTGTCCGATAACGAAGTGGAAATTACTACCGCCTGCACTGCGTGAACCATCCACCTTGTCGAAACCATAAGCCCAGTCGATACCCATCAATCCAATCATAGGCAAGATGATGCGGACACCCACACCGGCAGAACGTTTCAAGTCGAATGGATTAAAGTTCTTAAGCTCTCTCCAGGCATTACCTGCCTCAACAAACACAAGACCATAGATTGTAGACGATGTTTCCAACAAGAACGGATAACGCAATTCCATTGCCAAACGTGAGTAGGCATAACCATACGAACTGTATCCGTTGTTACCGGCAATACTACCGTTTTCGTAGCCTCTCAAACCAATCGTTTCCGTTGCATAAGTGTAAGAATAACCACTCATACCATCACCTCCCATATAGAATGTCTCAAACGGTGAACGTTTGTGCTTGTTGTAAGACCCAAGGAATCCGTATTCCACACGTGTCATCAACACCGGTGTACGTTTAACCGACATCGGGGCAAGGGGAGAGAAAATCTTCGCTTTGAATTTCCATTTATGATATTCAATGAACTTGAACTTCTCCTCATCGTCATCACTCATGCTTGCATAATCCTTTCCATCCCACAAAGAATAAGGAGGCGTGGCGCTTACAGAGAAAGAGAACTGTGAACCGCGACGGGTATACAACGGGTTGTCAATAGAGTTACGTTGTAAGAGCAGTTCCAAGTTTACATTGTGGCAGTTACCGTCCTGAACCAGGAAGTATGCCCAATCATTCATCATATAGAGCTGATAGTTCAATGTGGCCATAAACTGGAAATAGTCGTCCGGCCAGTTCAGTCGCTTACCATAACCGGCAGAGAGACCGAACATCATAATCGACTTGTCAGGGTCGTATGCATACTCATAGCTGTTGTTGTAATAGTTGTTATAGCTGCCGTAGTAGCCACCATACAAACTGCTATAGTAAGGATAGTAATAATTCGACAAGTTATTGCTATAGTAACGACTACTGATATCGGTTTGCTTGGAGAAATAAGCACTTAAGGAAAGAGTGTTCGGGCGTCGTCCGCCAAACCATGGGTCAAGGAACGAAACGCTGTACGACTGATAGTAACGTCCGTTGGTCTGTCCGCTCAGCGTTAATGTCTGACCTTCACCCTGTGGAATGATTCCTTTATAGGTCTTTGGATTAAGGAAGTTCTTCACAGAGAAGTTTGTGAACTTCAAACTCAACTTACCAATTACACCGGTCTGTCCCCAACCTGCCGAAAACTCAATCTGGTCGTTTGCTTTAGATGTTAGGTTGTATTGAATATCCACCGTTCCGTTTTCCGGGTCGGGGATAGGTTTGGGGTCCATCTTCTCAGGGTCGAAATGTCCCATCTGGGCAATCTCACGAACGGAACGCATCAAATCTTCACGGCTGAACAACATACCCGGCCTTGTACGAAGCTCACGACGTACGATGTCTTCATACAAACGGTCGTTACCATTGATGATTACACGGTTGATAGTCGCTTGTGGACCTTCTTGGATACGTACCTCCAAAGAGATGGAGTCGTTGTCTACATCCACTTCCACCGGGTCGGCATTAAAGAAGATATATCCGTTGTTGTAATATACATTCGAAACGGCATCGTCGTCCGAGGTTAGACGCTCGGCCAATTTCTTTTGGTTATATACCTCGCCCGGCTTCATCCCGAGAACTGCCTCCAAATAGTCGGAAGCATACTTCGTGTTACCTACAAATTGAATGTCTTTCAGATAATACTTGTTCCCTTCTTCCAGTTTCAGATAGATATCGACTTTCTTCTCGTTATAGTTCACCACACTGTCCGACAGCAACACGGCATCACGATAACCAAATTCGTTATACTTGGCAATGACGTTCTGCTTATCTTTCTCGTATTCTTCGGTAGTAAACTTCTTCGTACTAAAGGCCTCCAGGATACTTGTCTTCCAGTCGTTAAACAAACTGAACTTTTCGTTTGTCTTCTTCATTGCCTTCTTTAGTGTGCGGGCAGATATCTTTTCGTTGCCCTCAAAGTAGATACGGTGAATCTTTGTCTTCTCGTTTTTGTTGATATTGATGTCAACAATCACTTCGCCTTCCTTCGAGAGGTCGTCGCGCTGCACAATATCAACATCCACATTCTTGAATCCCTTGCCATCGAAAAACTTTCGGATAAGAATCTTCGTGCGGTCTACCACGTTTGGAGTAATCTGAAATCCTTTTTTCAAACCCAGCTTGGATTCCAAATCTTCTCTCTCTCCCTTCTTGATGCCATGATAGTTTACTTCCGAGATACGGGGACGTTGCTTGAGTTGAAACTCCAGCCAGATTTCGTCGCCTTCTATCTTTGTCGCCAAAATCTTCACATCCGAAAACAGCCCGTGCTTCCAAAAGCGATTTACCGCTGCTGTAATTTCGTCACCCGGCACGTTGACTACATCGCCAACTGACAATCCGGAGAAACCGATTAACACAAAATCATCATAATTCTTAGCTCCCGTCACCTTGATGTCGGCAATCTTATACCGCTTAGGTGTCATCGAGTAGCTAATGACCGGAACTTCTGCCGGTGCCTCAACCTTGGTAGTGTCATTTTCTTGAGAAACCGCGCCAAAGGCAGAACTCAAGAAAATAAAAAACAGCACTATTCTTTTGTACATATAACTATAAGATTATTTGTTCGCTTGTTTTACCGAAACGGCGTTCACGTTGTTGGTAACACAGTATAGCTTCATACAATTCTTCTTCTCTGAATGCCGGCCAAAAGACATCGGTAAAGTAGAATTCCGCATACGAACATTGCCACAACAAAAAGTTGCTGATGCGTTTTTCTCCTCCGGTCCGGATAAGCAAATCCGGGTCAGGGATACTTTTGGTCGTCAAATAGTCCGAAACCATAGTCTCGGTTATATCTTCGGGACGTATCCTCTTTTCTGCTGCCTGCGTGGCAATCTGCCGTACAGCCTCCGTTATTTCCCAACGGGAGGAATAACTGAGCGCCAATATCAAGACCGTCCCGGTGTTGACAGATGTTTGCTCAATACAATTCAAAAGAGTTGCATGCGCTTCCTTCGGCAGGCGACTCAAATCACCAATAGCCCTCAGGCGCACATTGTTTTTCATCAAATCCGGCGTTTCCCGATGAATGGCAGAAACGAGCAGGCCCATCAGTGCCTTTACCTCTTCTTCCGGACGATTCCAATTCTCGGTAGAGAATGTATACATCGTCAAATATTTCAAGCCGATGGTCGTTGCCGCTTCCACTACCTTACGAACCGACACAACACCCTCTTGATGACCATAGCTTCGGTCCTTCCCCTGTGCTTTAGCCCAACGTCCGTTGCCGTCCATAATAATTGCCACATGCTGCGGCAAGCGGCTTTTGTCTATTTCTTCCTTCAATGACATAACATTCTCTTCAGTCTCTGAATGTACTGTTGCTGTTTATACTATTACATGGTCTATTACGCGGACCGAAATCCCACGTTATAGACAGAAGCAGGAATGAATACCAATCTTTGTTCTTCAAAAAACTGCCACTTATATGATAGGGATTATCCAGTATTGTATTATCTCCATCCGTAACATCGAAGCCATCTCCGAACAATTTGCGGAAAGAGAATTCGCAACCCAGGTTAATCCTGTTCTTTATCTTGTACTTCAAGCCGACTCCCAATGGAATGTTTGGCCCGAAAAAAGCCTCATTCCCGGAGCCGTATGTAACTCCTAATCCTAAAAACACATACGGGGAGAAACGCTTCGCCCCGGCATATGCAAACTTGTCACTGTATGGAAAGAAGTTGAACTCCATCTGTCCACCAAGTTCTACCAAGCTACGACTAAACGACGCCTCGGCATTACCTGGAAAAACATTCTCCAATCCTTCCGTACTGCCCGAGACTTGTCCCCACATCAGATTTGCTTTCAAAGCCCATCTGAAGTTTGCGTTATAACGAAACACCGCTCCTCCTGCAGGATTTAATCCCTTGAAGAACGAGTTTTTGTTGGCATCCCCCATGTAGAATGCACCACCGGCCATTCCGCCTATCTCATATTTGTATTCTTGAGCGTGAAGACCGGTAAGAAATCCGGAAAGTAATGTCAGGATAAGAATCCGTTGAAAAAAAGTTGAAGCCATATATACGACAATGCTGTTATGTTTCTCTGCTTCTTTTCTAACGTTGAATTCTTTCTGAAATTATACTATGCTTCACTAACATTCTCAATCATTAAAACCGAGACGGTTTATGCGACCTCTCCAAATCTGGTCCAAATCACCGGTGCTACCTGCCTCTTTCCCTCCGAAAATCAGCATAAAATTGTCCTTATCCACTGCAACGGAGGCAAAACCTCTCGCTACGAAATCATCAGGCATTATGGTCAATGAATCCGAACGCGTCCATGTTACACCGTGGTCTATTGAAAAATACAAATCTTTTCTTGCCTCACCGGCATTGTCGATACCGCCAATCATGCAGAACTTGCCGTCGTAGGCTGAAAGCATTATGCCTTCTCTCGCATCAAAATAGTTTGATTCTGCATCGGTCAGTATAACCCATTGCCCACCGGTCATTGTAACCCAAGAGGAGTTGAGCAACGTGCCGTTTTTGCTTCTTCCTGCAACAATTGTCAAGCTGTTTTGCTTGCTGCCGGTGGAATAAGTGGCCAAAGAACCGAAACCGCTTACAGGGAAGTCCTCCGGAACATCATTGCCAACGGACCACTCCATATCTGCATTCATGTAGGCAAACTTCAACTCGCCATCATTGTCTATAATGGCAGAAAGGAAGGATGGTTGCTGCAACAGATTATTGTCGATGGCAGCAACTGCTCCCAACAATGCTTTTACGGTGTTTGGTTGGCTGAACAACGTCCAGTTTTGTCCGTCTTCGGAACGATATAAGTCGCCTTTTGTGGTAGGCACATATAAGCAATCCTCATATTCTGTCATCTGAGAAAGACACACGCCGCTTGTTGGCAGTCCGTTCAGCGTTGTCTCCGTCCAGGTCTTTGCATCCGAAGTGGGAGAAGTGTACAATGAGTACCCTCTGTTCGTGGCGGTCGGTTCAACATACATGTAGTAGTTTTCGCCCTCTTCATCTTCGCGGGCAATCACTTTTCGTTCCTTTGCAGAAATGCCCAAGACGTTGGAACTGTATAGCTCCCAGCTCATCGAGTCGGGCACCACCTGGTGGATATTAATTTCTGCTATGTATGTCTTCTTGGTAATACCGTCGTAAGAGGTGGTGACAAACTTAACGGGCTTTGAGAAATCCAAGGAGTCTTCCTTGTTCCAATAGAAAGTGGAGTCTGGCACTGCTTCTTGCGTGATTTCCACGGAATACGTCCCCGTTGCCGATGTTATCGTACAAAGTACTACTCCTACCTTCGTACCATACGGAAGAGAATCGGGATTGAAGATATGCCCGTTCACTTGGTCAATCACAAACTTTACTGTGTCTAACTCTCCACCCAAAATCGAATCGTGACTAACCGAAAATGTCATTATCTGACAGTCTTTGGGTGTTTCATACTCCTGGTCAGAGCCTAAGCAAGAAGATAGAAACAATGCAATACATCCCGCCACAACAAATAGTATAGTTCTATTTTTCATCAAAAAACAAGTTTGTTTCATATACAAAGTCGCAAAAGTAGAAACATTTTTGCTTTAATCCCCATGTTGGTCCAATTTTATAATATTTTAGTTCGTAACCATGTTGCGAAGGATATATATGTTTTTGTCGAAAGATATATATGTTTTGAGCAGAAGATATATATGTCCCCGGAAACCAAAGGACCGATGGTCTTCGTTTTTTTCGGCAAAGCGGGTTTTTCCAAATCTGATATCCCTTTTGCCCGAAAGGGATATCACATTTGCTCAAAAGGGATATCCCTTTCGAAAAAAGATGGAGATAACATGGTCTTGCACCTTCTTGATTTCTGCCGATGCGAGCGCTGCATCGCGAGTGGGATTGGGCGCTGGTACACCTAAAGAGAGCTTGACCGGTGCAGTCTCTACCAACATGCAATCCCATAAACCTTCCTCAATGAAATGACCAAGAAGCGTGGCCCCGCCCTCCACCATAAGCGAATTCAGTTTGCGGGTATACAATTCGCTCATAACCTGTGGCAAGACCGGCTGGTTGAAGTCAATAGTGACGTACTCAATATTCTCCTTGCTCTCCATTTCTTTTTCGGTAAAAAGCAACGTCTTTATAGAGGCGTCAAGCAGGTGGTAATGGGGAGGGATGCGCAGTGTCCTGTCGAGCACCACTCTGACAGGCGATTCTCCCACCCAATGCCGTACCGTTAGCGAAGGGTTGTCGAGCAATGCTGTCTGTGTGCCGACCATTATGGCGGTGACCTCTGAACGTAGGCGATGCACCATGCGCCGTGTCTCTGGAGAAGACAATACCACCGCTGGAGGGGTAGGGCTTGTTCGCAGTCGGTCTATAAAACCATCTGCGCTCTGTGCCCACTTAAGATATATGTATGGCCGTTTTTTCTCTTGAAAGGTCATAAAGACCTTGTTCAGTGCGCGTGCTTCTTCTTCCATCACGCCGGTGATGACTTCCACCCCGGCCTCACGAAGCATCCTCACGCCTCTGCCCGACACTTCTGGGAAAGGGTCGAGGCATCCTACCACAACGCGGGGAATCTGTTTTTTGATGATTAGCTCTGCGCAAGGTGGTGTCTTGCCATAATGCGAGCAAGGCTCTAAGCTTACATACAACGTTGCTTCCTTAAGAAGTGATTCGTTGCGTACCGAAGCGATGGCATTCACCTCGGCATGCGCCTCGCCGTATCTGCGGTGGTAGCCTTCTCCTATAATCTTACCCTGATAAACAATCACCGCCCCTACCATCGGGTTGGGAGCAACATGCCCCAATCCTCCGCGTGCCAGGGCAATGCAACGTGCCATGTATCTGCTGTCGACCTCTATCACTTTCTTTGCCTATAAACGGTTTTACATTACTTTTGCGTTAGAAACATATTCCATCATGACTGAGACAATTGCATACATGCGCCATACGCTCGAAGGATATTATCCTCCAGGTGAACTCAATGCTATGATTCGCTTGATAATGGAGCGCGTGTGTGACATTCAGCCATATCAGTTCTACCTCTGCAAAGGTAGAGAATTATCCGGTGAGGAAAAGACGACCATTCGCGATATAGTAGAGCGTTTAACCACATACGAACCGATTCAATACATCTTAGGTAAGACGGACTTCTGCGGCATTGAGTTCAGTGTAACCCCGGCAGTCTTGATTCCGCGTCCGGAAACGGAAGAACTGGTTGGCATGATTGTGCGCGACTACCCTCAAGGTGATATTGATGTGTTGGACATCGGTACGGGCAGCGGTTGTATTGCTGTCTCCCTTGGTAAGTTGCTAAGCGGCTCACGAGTGTCTGCCTTGGATGTTTCGGCGGAAGCCTTGGATGTGGCCCGGAAGAATGCCCTTGATAACAACGTAGAGGTGTTTTTCTACGAAACGGATATTCTGCAACCTTTGGTGGCAGCCGGTTCAATCGAAACAACGTTTGATGTGATTGTAAGCAACCCTCCATACGTGATGGAAAAAGAGAAAGCGGGGATGGAAAAGAACGTTCTCGGCTATGAGCCGTCTCTCGCCTTGTTTGTTCCCGACGACGACCCGCTATTGTATTACCGTCATATTGCCCGCTTCGCCCGGCAAAAACTGAAAGAAAAGGGTCGTTTGTATCTTGAAATAAATGCGCAGATGGGTGATGCCATTGTCGATAATCTGCGTATGATGAAGTTTGGTGGCGTGGAACTCCTTCGTGACTTGTCCGGTAAAGACCGTTTTATAAAGGCAGAGATATGAAACAGATAACCGAAGCGGAGATGCTGCATAGGGCGGCGGCTTATTGCTCAATGGCAGAACGCTGTTTGCAAGACGTTCAGAAGAAGATTAAGGCAGCCGGTCTTACTTCGGAAGAGGGGGAGCGTATCATTGCCCGTCTTATGAAGGAGGGGTTTGTTGATGAGGCACGGTATGCCCGCTATTTTGTAAACGACAAACTGAGGTTCAATAAATGGGGGCGCATCAAGATAGGTTACGAGCTTCAGAAGAAGAATGTCCAAGCCGACATACGAGCAGAGGCCCTGAAGGAAATCGACGGGACGGAGTATACCAATATCCTTAGATCATTGCTCAAGGCCAAAAAGAAATCGATTGGAGGAAAAAACGAACGGGAAGTTTATGCCAAGCTTCTCCGTTTTGCTTCCGGTCGCGGCTTTGAAAGCCGGGAAGTCTTTCGTTGCCTAAACGAATTGTTCCAAACAGACGACTATGAAGAATCTTTTGAATGATTTGCTGAACCTCTTGTTTCCCAGACTTTGTATTATCTGCGAGACACCACTTACGGATGGGGAAGAGCAAATCTGCCTCCGGTGTTTGTGCGACCTGCCGCGTACGGGATACGATTTCTTGAAAGAGAACCCCGCCACCTGTTTGTTTGCAGGTAAGGCTCACATTTACCATGCGGCAGCCTTCCTGCACTTTGAAAAAGGCGGTCATGTGCAACAACTCATCCATGCCTTGAAATATTATGGTAACTGCGAGATAGGTTTTAGGTTGGGGCGAATGGCTGCCATGCATTACAAGCAGGCATTTCTTGCGGATTGCCCGGATGTGCTCCTGCCCGTTCCGCTTCACCCCAAAAAGAAGAAACGCCGCGGTTATAATCAGTCGGAATGGATTGCTAAGGGGCTTAGTAGCGTTTTAAACCTCCCGATAGATACCGACAGTGTCCGTCGTATTAAGGAGACAGACACGCAGACCAACCGGCAGACCTACGAACGTTGGCAGAATGTTCAGGACATATTTTCAGTGGCAGACCCCAAAGCATTGGAAGGGAAACATATTCTTCTTGTTGATGATGTGATTACCAGCGGCTCCACCATAGGGGCATGTGCCAAAACTCTGTTGACTATTCCCGGGGTACGTGTCAGTGTGTTTGCTATTGCCATAGCGTAATCCCATGCGGAATTGCTTTGAGGCAAACCTCCGTTTTCCTTGACAAAAGCCTTATCTTTGCGAGACTGAGATTAAAGAAAGACAATATGGAACCATTCATACATCTGCATGTTCATACACAATACTCTTTGCTTGATGGGCAATCCTCTATCGATGCCTTAATTGAAAAGGCTCAGAAAGACGGAATGAACGCAATTGCAGTGACCGACCATGGAAATATGTTCGGCATAAAGGAGTTCTTCAACAAAGTGTCGAAGAAGAACGACAAAACCCGCGAGGCTATTGAGGGCTTGGAGAAGGAGCTCAAGGAACTCAAATCGAAGGAATCGCTTGGCGCCGACGAACAAGCACGAATGGAAGAAATCACCCGAAAGCTAGAAGAGGAACGAAAGAAAATCTTCAAACCTATTCTCGGGTGTGAATGCTATTGTGCCCGTAACGGACGGCTCAATCGGTCAACCAAGGAAGATAAAAGCGGATACCACTTGATTGTATTGGCAAAAAACCTGCAAGGCTACAAACATCTGATTAAGATGGTTTCCCTTTCGTGGACTGAGGGCTTCTATGCCCGTCCGCGTATCGACCGTGAGTTGTTGGAGAAATATCATGAAGGTCTGATTGTATGTTCCGCTTGTCTCGGTGGTGAGATACCTCAACTTATCATGCAGGACAGGATTGATAAGGCAGAAGAATCGGTTCTATGGTTCAAGAACTTGTTTGGCGAAGATTATTATCTGGAACTGCAGCGGCACGAGACACACGATGCGAATGCCGACTGCAGCACGTATCCCAAGCAGG
>CAVJCD010000014.1:17991-20011 GCA_963648005.1 Tannerellaceae bacterium
GGTGAAAGTGAACAAAGTCTTGATTGAGTTTGCCCGTAAGCATAATATCAAGATGGTTGCCACCAACGATGTGCATTTTGTCAACGAGGAAGATGCGGAGGCTCACGACCGATTAATCTGTCTCAGTACCGGTAAGGACCTCGACGACCCCACCCGTATGCGTTACTCCAAACAGGAGTGGATGAAGACGACAGCCGAGATGAATGCCATCTTTGCCGATATCCCCGAGGTGCTAGCTAATACGCTCGAGATAGCCGATAAGGTGGAGTTCTATTCTATCGACAGCGCACCTATCATGCCTACGTTTGCCATACCTGAAGATTTTGGCACAGAAGAATCGTATCGGACAAAGTTCTCCGAGCAAGATTTGTTCGACGAGTTTACGCGCGACGAGAATGGTAAAGTTGTTCTCAGTGAAGAGGAGGCTCAAAAGAAGATAAAGAAACTTGGTGGGTACGATAAACTCTATCGTATCAAGTTGGAAGCCGACTATTTACGGAAGTTGACATACGATGGAGCCCGGGGATGCTATGGCGAAAATATGTCGGATGAGGTTAGAGAACGTCTGGACTTTGAACTGCACGTTATGAAGACAATGGGTTTCCCCGGCTACTTCCTTATTGTGCAGGACTTCATTAGAGCCGCTCGCGAGGAATTGGGTGTGTCGGTTGGTCCGGGACGTGGCTCGGCTGCCGGTTCGGCTGTGGCTTATTGCTTGGGGATTACTAAGATTGACCCCATTAAATACGACCTGCTGTTTGAGCGTTTCCTTAACCCGGACCGTATTTCTCTCCCTGATATTGACACCGATTTCGACGATGACGGGCGAGGTGAGGTGCTGCGTTGGGTGACAGACAAGTATGGTGCTAATCGCGTTGCTCACATCATTACATACGGTACGATGGCTGCCAAATCGGCTATTAAGGATGTTGCTCGTGTGCAAAAGGTGCCTCTTGCCGAATCGAACCGATTGGCAAAGTTGGTGCCGGATAAAATTCCGGATAAGAAAAAGTTTAAACTGAAGGATGCAATTGAATATGTACCGGAACTGAAAGCCGCTGCCTCGGGAGATGACCCTTTGGTGCGCGACACACTGAAATATGCGCAGATGTTGGAAGGCAATGTGCGCAACACCGGTGTGCATGCTTGTGGCGTTATTATCGGGCGTTATGATATCTCCGACGTTGTCCCGGTAAGTACAGCGAAAGATAAGGAGACCGGCGAGGAAATGCTGGTGACACAATACGAAGGTTCGGTAATCGAAGAGACCGGACTGATAAAGATGGACTTCCTTGGATTGAAAACCCTCTCGATTATAAAGGAAGCCATTGAAAACATACGATTGACTACCGGGGAGACACTGGATATCGACCATATCAGTTTGGAAGATGCGAAGACCTACGAACTGTATTGCACGGGAAAGACTACCGGGACGTTCCAGTTTGAGTCTGCAGGCATGCAGGAACACTTGAAGAAGCTGCAACCATCAAAGTTTGAAGACTTGATTGCCATGAATGCCCTTTACCGTCCGGGTCCAATGGACTATATCCCGGACTTTATTGACCGTAAGCATGGACGTAAACCAATTGTGTATGACATTCCTATAATGGAGAAATATTTGAAAGACACTTACGGCATAACGGTCTATCAAGAACAGGTCATGTTGTTGTCGCGTCTGTTGGCAGGCTTTACCCGCGGTGAGAGTGATACTTTGCGTAAAGCAATGGGAAAGAAATTGATTGACAAAATGAATCACTTGAAGTCTAAATTTATGGCAGGCGGTGCGGCAAACGGCTATGAAGCCCAAACGTTGGAAAAGATTTGGGCGGATTGGGAAAAGTTTGCTTCGTATGCTTTCAACAAGAGTCACGCCACGTGCTATTCGTGGGTGGCATATCAAACAGCATATCTCAAGGCGCACTATCCAGCCGAATACATGGCTGCCGTGATGAGCCGAAGCTTGTCGAATATTGTCGACATTACGAAGCTTATGAACGAATGTAAGGCAATGGGCATACAG
>CAVJCD010000015.1:0-18811 GCA_963648005.1 Tannerellaceae bacterium
TGCCCTGACTGAGGAAGCTGAATCCAACAATACCACTCACTATACTCAGACGAGGACCAATACCAAGTGTTAGATGGCCAAGCAAATTTGCCCTCAGCTTTAGGCTTAGCAAAAATAGCCCATTCAGTACTACTGCTATTGCCTTTTAAGATATGCCAAGTAAACCTTTCTAATTCACCTACTGACATCAAATGCCAATAATGCTCTCCAAGACGAGGATCCATTTGAGATTGCTGAGCCACTGGAATAGATTTGATTGGAGAATAAGCGTAGCACCTTGAAGCCGCTGGGTAGTAATATTGCCCGTATTTAGACTTATTACTATTAGCCTTATAGACAGCCTTCAAACAAGTGGTTAAGTTCTCTTGCTCTGTTTCGGTGGCATTAGCTTCTGGAATTGGAAGAGAAACACCACTATCCTTTAATATCTTATCGCGATGTGCAATAATTCTTAAAGTTTTCAGTTGTCCTGCACTGATAGAATCACCCACATTCAAACCCAAAGGCTTCAAATAAGCAATAAGGCTTTTATATGTATCGGGGTCTATCTCCTTAAAGCCAATATCACTCATTGTTCCATTCTTGTCTGTGTATATCTTCCAACCATCAGCATCTCCATTTTCTTCATCCCGGAAATATACGTCAGTATTACTCCATTGTCCAGAACCTATGTTATCTATAGTTTGAATATCATAGACTGAGTAAGATGGTTCATCTGCAAGAGTAATGCCTGCCATACCACTATTGCCATCAGTAGAGTTCCACAGACCCCATTGCCATGAAGTTGTTGTATTATCATTCTCTATACATTTAGCTGACAAATCTGTTGGAGCAATAAACAATCCCTGTCTATGATTATCTGGGTTACGCATGAAACACACACCCACAACGGTCTTTGAATTGATAACGTCTGAAGATACCGTGCCATCATGGTAGAGATAGTCTCCCAGCTCCAATTCCTGTGCATAGTAATAAACCTGTTTGATAGATTCGAGGGATTCTCCGTTAGATAGTTTAATAACTACCTTGACTACCGCACCATCGCTGTTTTCTTTTGTACCGATTTCATTGACGGTTATTATGCCTGTTTTTGTATCAATAACATTTTCTTCTATGGTGTTGTCAACCAATGACCATTCAATGCCAATAACATTGTTGCCATCAGAGGGGTTGGTGGTAAGTTCGAGACTATATGTACCTTCCTTTTCAAGGTAAGACGCACCTGCCAATTCCGCTAACAAAATTTCCACTATGCTATACTCCACATACAAAGAATTACTCTCATCATCAATTTGTCCCCACATACCTACCATTTTCATCTTCAGAGTGGCAGACACCTTCTGACCGCTGGCGAGAGTCATCTTACCTGTAATTTTGGCATTGTGATCTATAAGCCATTCGATAAAGTCGGTAGTTACATCTGTCCATTCAATGTTATAAATAGAAATATCCGATACCTTACAACCACTATCTTTGACTTGGTTAACCAAAGTAAGAGCGTCAATTCCAGTAGTTGCCTCATTGATATAAAGCGATTGCAAATATGAGAAACCTTCGATTGTCAAGCCTTCATTGGTAAGTGCGGTCTGTCCATCGAAAGTAAGAGAAAGCAGGGATGCTGGGAGCTTAACCTCAGTAAGGAACTCTTGAGCTGGAAGATATACGTTTGATATATTTGTACCACGTAAATCCACCTTCTGCAATCTAAGCATATCGGTCAGTGTGACGTTACCTCCAAGAGTTGAAATGTTGTGCATATCGAAGACTTGAAGGGCTATCATGTTGGTTGCGGTAACGCTTGAGGGTTTCAAGCGTATTTCAGAGGCTTTGTCAGAACCTGCAATGAATTTTTTAAGACGCTTACCTGCAACTTTAAGGTCACCGTTCGCGGGTCTATCATACCACGTTCCAGTATCCGACATATAGTCTACTCCATTTATCATGTACAGAGTATTTGAGTCTGTAACAAATGTTGTAGATATGGTTTGTCCCGGTTGGCATCTTTGCCCACTTAAAGCATAACCTTGACCATTGACAACAACAGGGTATAGCCACATTGCTGGAGTCATAGTAATGTCTACGTTCTTGCCCTTATCGGTAGAACGAACTTGAATAGCACCTTTAGTTGCGTTTAGGTTAAATTCCCCATACATAGCGTAGCTACTCATGTACACCGCTCTATCTGTAAGCCATTGCCTCTCACCTTCTCGTTGATTACCTAGTGATTGTGTGATAGGCTTTGTGTCATTTTCGTATGTTCCTGCATTATATTTAGTTTGAGCTGCTTCATAAGCAACACGCGCCCATTCGTTATAAGCCACAGCTGGGAAATAATCTGTTGTTGACAAGAAATAATCTTCCCAAAATTGTTCTATAGAGCCGCTGATATTAGTCATAGCCGCCAATATGCTCTGCATCATGTTAATGAGGTCAGTAGGGAAGCATTCTTCCATCATATTATAGAGAACATTGTCTTCACCATTCCAGTAGTCCTTATTTCTAACGCTATCAAAATCATGTTCCTCAACATAATAAGGCTTGTTCATCTGACCTTGGTTATCTGTAGCAATAATGGTGTCTACGTCGTCTTGGAAGAAGCGTATCTTAGAATCTGGGTCATAACACCACATATAAGTGTTCTTGGCGCGATTGTCTGTTCCAGCAAGCAATTTTACATATTGCATCTGGAATAACAAATCACTCTTGTCGAAATAGTCAAAAATACCATTAGAAAACACCTTCTTACGGGCTGTAATGAAATCATCATTACATTTATCCCACATCATAAACTCCTTGTCATCAGAATAACTTGAAGGCAGATTGTCTTTCAGTTGGGTTTCAAGATTGAGCGTAGCGTATGTGCCGTCTTCATTCTTTGTAACTCCTGCTGGTACCCATGTCTTTGAAACTGTTTCATAGCGGAACAAATCAAATTGTGCAACATCTGTACTTTCGGTGGTTACCCAATAGGCATACGAAAAATCAAGAGATGTGTCTGCTTTTAACTGTTCTAAAGTCCCATTAAATGGTTTTATGCGATTGGAATTTGCAAATACAAAATTAAAAGCGTCTATAAAATGCTGCATAGTTGGGCATGCGTAAGGGTCTTTGTAGCTGCACAAATCCAAATCCCAAGAAGGCACTGCGTTATATTGGAATGATTCATCCTCTTTATCATATATAACGTCTTCTACTATCCAAGGTACATGGTGTTTGGTCAATAAAGGATTGTTATCCGAACCCTCAATCATCATCATGTCCGGGGTCTTCTTTTTATCAAATCCAAAGGTAGGTTTGTCCGCTTTACCTGAGCCAAAGGTCCCCATTCCGACAAATGTCTTTTCAGAATTGTCATCTATCTGGTTAAATATCAAGAAAGGTTCCTCATATACTGCAATTCGGCAATTTTCATAACCTTCTTTCTTGGTGACTTCGTTCTTGCCTACGACTTTTTTATATAGGTCGTTAGCCATCTTGGTTGCGCCCATTTTATGCGACTGCATAGAAGATGCCCAGTTACGTTTGTCTACAAGTTTAGCTGCTGCTGGAACATCATCATTTATCAGATATACTTGTCCCATATTTTCACCATCAGACTCTCGTTCCCAATATTGGTCACGCATTATTCCCTGCTCCTCTTCCTCATTCTTAAAGTCACATTGAATGTTCCAAGTCATATATTTCTTGGATGAAGAGCCTTGTCCTTTGCGCTTTACATCATGTAGAGTTCCAGAGTGTGCAGGATCTCCTGGTTTATGGATAATGACATCACCATAAGTATCTTCTTTATTTGCTTTATCTGGAATTGCCCCTTTGTAAAGTATAGTGTTGTATTTCTCGTAAGCTTTGTCATAGCTAATTCGGTCACTATCGTCAAGAATATCGTTCTTAGCTTTGAAAGCTTTCTTTTCTTCAATAGTAGAGAAGCTGGAAAGGTAATTCTGGCGAATTTCGTTAGCGTTAACGCCCTTTTTATAGATACGTAAGCCATATATATCAATATCAGCCCCTTGTGGATTGATAAGGATATATCCAGTCTTCTTTACTTGATTTATTGGTTGCCAGAAAGCATCATCGTTTTCATATTCAAATTCTCGTGATATAACACCATTAATAAATACGCGAACATAGTTAACACCTGAACCATACAAATCGTTTATTATATTTATTACCACATGGGTGCGAGTGTCTTGTGCATACGTCCAATTCTGCAAATCTCTCTCTTTATAAAGAGAGTTGGTATAGAAACATGACTCCTGTCCCTTTACCCATAAACCACAGAACTTACCATTTTCGTTGGTAGTACCCATCTGGAATAATATCCCTTCTGTGTCTGTTACATTACGGGCAGCAAAATCAAGCTCAATAGAAAGTCCGTCTTTACCTGTAGTATCAGAATATGCGTCATAACGTATTTCAACTTTGCCTCCTTCAAGAACACGCAGACACGCTGTATTAGTATTGCTATCTGTTATCCAGCCGTCAGACTTTCCGAAAGTAATTCCTTCAAACGAAGACCTTACCTCGTTACCATTCATATAATTAATGATAGAGGCTGGGTTGGCTTCTGAATTTTCGCGTTTTTTCGGATTTAGATAAAAATCTGCTCCTGTTGTAGGAGCATAGCTTTCGGAATTATCGCAAATCATATTGACTGACGGGTGTAGAATATTGTCACCGCTATTGAATTTAGCCAACATTGGGAAATTCTCGTTGGTATCCGTTTCTACTTCCAAAGAAAGCTGCAATGTGTTAATACTTTCGTTCTTAACGCTATTGATTGACTTATTGTCGTATATAATGCCTCCGTTTGTGCTGGCAAAAGTAAACTGAACATCTACCGCTTCAGCCACGGGATTATATACTGCGTATTTGAACACATCAGTATTACTCCAGTTCTGCACCCTTACTACACTATCATTAATAGCCATCAAAGGAGTTGTTGCATCATCTGTAGAACAAATGATTTCAAGAGACTCCGTATCGGATTTAACGCTCGGATTATCCTTCAATGTAATATAAGCACTTATCTTATAAACACCATGTGCTTTCGGATGATCAATAATTGCTGCGTATTTATTTTCGGTATAGGTATTTGTTCCTATCTCGAAAGTATATGATTTAGTATAAGACGAATCGGTCATACCTTGCACATAGTAGTGCAGCGTCTTATTAATCTTACCTGTAATACGCACAGGTATAGAAATCTGAGGTGAATTGGCATTATAGACAAAAGCCTTCTGCCAATCTACACCAAAGGTAAGACTGATAATAGTCAATGTAATGTCGATAGAATTTTGGGCGCGTTTTCCTGTTGTATCACCGACAATAGACAAACGTAATGTCTGAGTGCCCTCTACAACATACTCAGCAAGATCTATTTCCTTGTAGCTGGTGGTATCGGAGCTAGCTTGTGATTGCATAGAGATAGTGCCCACAGTCTTCCAAGCAGAGTCACCTTCCATACGTCTTGATATAGTCAACGTGCCATCTTCATTGGTGTCTACGTTACTTTGATTAATAATATTGTACTCTGAAGAATAGAATTGCAACTTAGCCTTCAAATTGTTCTTATTGGTAACTGTGAAGGTCTTCTCGTTAAGCATATTCAAGCTTACGGTAGCCAAAGAACCACTTCCTGAGGGTAAAGTAGCCTTACATAGTACAAGACCTGCTTGGCCCTCTTTATCATCGGCCCAAGCACTATAATCGTCAAGGTCTCTGAAGCCATAGAGAACCGAATTGTCGCCATCCTCATCTACATAGAAATAGCCTACCTTGTTATTAGCGTCAATGCCCAAAATATCTTCGGCCAACTTGGTAAGCTGGGACTTCAGAAATTCCTGCACACTCTTGCCGGAATAATTTTCCCAGTCTGTTTCGAGGTTAGGAATTGTTGTGTTTTTAATTTCTGTTGCCATATTACGTAATGTGTGTTAAAAATTTATCCAAACATCAGTGTTGCTCCACGGCTTATCATTTATCCAGTAGCCGCGTCCAAAACAAGAACGTACTGCCTGCCAAACCAATTTGGCACCAAAATAAACCGCCGAAATAGCTTTCTTGCCGTAATAGACGGCGGTAACTTCCTTTTTGTTTCTGTATATCATGAGTTATTCGTCTTCAGTGATAAAATAATAAGTAGAGTCATCTGGAGCAGCAAGAGCTTCGTATTCCGTTTCTGTAAGCGTCTGAAGGGAAGGCGCGTTCTTGTTTGTAACAGACTCAATCGAATCCTTCAGCAACTTACTACATGGTACCGTGTCCGTGCTATCATCCAAATAAGATACAACATAGCTTTTATTGAGCTTATTAACAAGGGCATTATTTACCGCGCTACACGTTGGAATTGTTTTAACACTTTCTTCCAACGTGGTTACTACGCTGGATGTATCTACCTTGTCAGCCAAAGCAACGGTTACTGCCTTTTGGGATATGGCAACCGTATTGTCATTGCCTGTGGTTGTAGCCAAACCCAACGAAGGAATTTCCGCTTGACAAATCACCAAATCGGCATTCGCTTCTTTGTCTTCTAGCCATGCGTTGTAATCAGTCGAATTAGAGAAACCATATAAAAGATTTTCGCTGCTATCTATATAAAAATAGCCCAAATTTCTGGCATCTACGTCGTTAATAGATTGGCCTAAACTCTCCAGTTTGTTGGCAAGTTCATCTTTATAATTTTCTATCGAGTTGACTAATTCCTCATACTCTTCCTGCGTGCAAAATGAAGAGTTGTTTGTATAATCTATTAGTTCATTGATACGCGCAACTAGTTCATTAAACTCTGCTGCCGTTAGCTTGCCACTAGGGGTTGCTCCTTGGTTGGTGGTTTTTTCACCAATATCTAATCTTGTTATGCTCATTCTATATTAGAATATTACTGGGAATGAATAATCGAATACATCAACTGTTGTTAATTCACAAATATAAATCTCACCGGAACTGATTTCATAATTCAATGTTAGCGTGTTACCTTTAACCGCGCCATCTATCTCCAGTTCATCCAGTGTCTTGGCATCGTAGCGATGCCATACATAACCAAAATGTTCAGACGCTAACGAAGGATCTATCTTGGTTCCTTGATAATACACGTCAGCCGATAGGGTTGTTGAACAGGCTCCATTCTTAAAGGTATTGCCATTAGATGACGTTATCTCCAAAGTATAACCCTGTGCCTGCTGTTTGCGAATGGTTTTTACGTCTGTATAAGTTCGGCCATCACTTAATGTTACAACGCACCTTATCGTCAACGTACTCTTACCGCCGACCAAGCCCGACTCTTCTGTTGCAGCGTCCCACATATCGGAATCTGGGGTTATCTCCAAGGTGAGAGCATTAGCGTCTTCTATTGTCAGCCATTCGTTGTCTTTCAAATACATCCATTGGCGCTGAGATGATGTCGATGTAAACCCTATTTCCTCTATTTTCAGCTTTATGGTTTCAGGTGTTATTACCGTGGACTCTCCCTGTCCTACGATAACAAAAGTATCCTCACCAAGAATATGACAGGAGTGATTGCTTAATTGGTCTTTAGCATCGTCACTAAAATTGCTCCAATTCAACGTAACATTGTCGGTAAAAGACACCTTGCCTTCCTCATCCCAAACAATATTTTTTTTAGCCAAATATCCGCTGCCATCTTGTCTGAGAAGAAATGATTTGGAGCGTGTACCTATGCCGCCCTCATTGCCATCGTCATCTTTGAAATTAAGCTGAAGCAACGGGTTTTGCATTGTGCCGCCAATACCGCCACGATTAAACCACGCACCATATTCAGTTGTCGGATTGAGCGTGTCGTCAGTTGCTTGATACTGGGTCACGCTATCTCCAGACTCTAATTGCGGAGCCGTGAAATAAAGCAGCCAAGCATTAGGTTCAGCTTCATTGCTGCTTACCGAATCGTATTCCGACTGGGTAAATGTCGGCGTTAGCTGAATATACATTGGGGTTTCTTCGTCCCCGGTTTCGAGTATATCAAAGCATTTATGGACTCTACGCCATTCATGCGTTTGGTCTGACTCTACAATAATCTCACCTATGGTTTTCTTGTTCTGTGCAATCGCAAGTCTGACAGGCTGCTTTGTGTATAGCCAAAAGGACAAGCAATACCGGCTCCCAGCGTTTTCCTGTGTCCAAGCACTGGTCTGGGCTTCCATTTGCAGCATCGTACTGGACCGATAAATGTCTCCCACTCCTGTTGGATTAACAACCTCAGAGTTGCCCTTTACAATGTGAACACTATGGGTAAAATTCGGGGATAGAGAGTTAAGGAAGCAGTTACGATGGATTTTACCGGCGTAGAACGTTGCGCCGAACCCATTTTCATCTCCTGCTGTCAGCGTACCGGATATATGTGCAGATCTTGAAGCGTAGAGTTTTTGCAGATAAGCGCCATAACCTGTGAGCTGACCGAATACATCATCTGTCACACCATCCAGTTTGCCTACGCGAGTAGCGGAAGCATCGCCAAAATTTGCCACACTGGAAAGCAAGATAATGTTGAAATCAGCAATTTGAATTTCCTCATCAACTTCCAAGCCTGACATATCCAGCTTAAAAGAACGAAGATGGCGACCGGAATATTCTACTGTGACAACTTGAAATTTATACTCCCATTCAGTACCAATGTCTTCAGTCCATTCCGCATCCCTTCGTAAATCATCAATATAGCCAAGCGATGCAGAAACCGTTATGTTTTTGCTAGCACGAACTTTATATGATATAAGCACCTGGTCTCCAACTCGAACGAATTGATAAAAGTCCTGCTTCAGCCCCTCGTAGCCATATTCAGCTGCACCTATGCGAGTGATTGTTATTATACGGCTATTGCCACCATCGCTATTCTCATATTGTAGGTTCAGGTTTTTGTGACCCTTAATGATGTATTGTGTTTCAGAATCCGAAAAGGCTTCCGATTCAAGGGCTTCAGGCCACGAAAGACTTTTATTCTTTCCTATTCCATCTACAACATCTAAAAACGGGGCTTGGTCGTCTGAAGCCGTGAGATATAAAGCTCCTGAACGGTCTACGTCGAATAGGTTGGTTATACGCGCAAAGTCAAGTATTTCTCCACTATTTGCGCTATCCAACACGTCGCCTTCCAGCAATGCTCCCACAAAATACTGGCGGTCTTCATATAAGCCTGTCGTGGCGTTTCTTTCTCGTTCTGTTCCGTATGATAATACGCACATCAGAGAATAAATGGTGGCAGTGCCATTAAAGTATTGCCGGCGAATAATGTCGCCGGTCTGTAACCCCTGTGTCTTTTTAGAATCGGGGCTCATCAATACTTGGTATTTTTTATAGTTTACTAACGCCATTTTAACTCAATTCTCGGACTTCATCTCCAGAGCAAGAATCACTCACCCAAAAAGATCCATTAGTTACAGATATTCTTTGCGCCTCAAACTCATAAACACGCATCTTCTTGCGAATTGTCAGGTTGTCAAATGTTGCATGTATGCCACCTGTTGTAGTATCTTCCATGATAGCCCATCCCCTACCAGCAAAGCCGCTAGAAAAGCTTATTGATGACTGCGCTGCATCAAACGAATAGAGGTTGCCGTCAAACATTGAGTTTTTAGACATGCGCATACCTCCAGTGATGCCTTCTATGAATATACCATCATCGAAGAATAGAGCATCCTCTTCTAATCGGGTTTTATATTTAGAACTTTTTACCGCAAACCCGGAGGCTTCAATTGGTACGTTAAACAAGAACTGGGTGGCAAGCGTTGTAAGGCTAACAGCAGCCTTTTCTTGTTTGTTAGTTGGATTGTATATTGACGATTCAGATGTCTTAACTTGTACGTCAAATGCGGCGGTAGTGTGAATAGCATTTTCGCCAGACATATAAATAAACGGTATTGTGGTAGTCAGCTTAGAACCGTCACTGGATAAAGATGGACCGCTTGCTTCTCCAAACCGCAGATTGTTTTTTGATACTACTCCATAATCCTTCTCCCCAGACGTATATGTGTAAAACGTCGTTCCTAAAGCGTTTGCTGCTCCTACGCTAAAGCCATTTGGGAAATTACCGCTTCCGTCATGGCCCACCATTTTGAAATCTCCGTTATACCCGTATATATCAGACTGAAGCGCAATATACTTGGTCGTGATTTTGTTGCCTTCAGCGTCTTCTCCACCGTCGCCTAAATTCATGACGCAACCCGGAGCCGAAAATGATACAATTTTATCGGTATCTCTTACCCATACTATATAATTGTTATTAAACTTAATGCCGTGGTCATTGATAATCGACAAATCGCTGTTCAATGTTATATAAGGTGATTCGCTCTCTTCTGCCGACTCACTATATAACAGCTTATTTTCAGAAACTGAGAATGCAAACCCACCATTGGATTCAAGTTTGCCTGCCAGTTCGGTTTCGCCGTTAACTTTCAGATTACCGGCAACCGTGCCATTACACATAGTCCAATCTACGGTTGACATGTTACTGTTGCCGCTGTGGTAAAAATTAGCGCCGTTAAGCGACAATCCTTCATTGCTCAACAACAAATCACCAACCTGAAGGGAATCGCTAATCGTTGCTTTCCCAGTAAATTCTATATTCGAACTGGCGAAACACAATTTGTCTCCGTTGTCTATATCCCTTTCGTACCAAAGCGCATGGCTACTACCAAAATACAATCCATTGTCTGAAAGATTCAAGTTCCCCTCGATAGTTGCGTCTTCCGTAACTTGTAAGTTGCCTGTGACTATTGCAAGGCTCTTGTCTTCAGAATTGATTGTTGTCTCGAAGATTTTTGTGTTGTTAAAGCCTGCTTGAAAGCCATACAAAGCCCCCAATTCGCCCTGCATGGTATCACCACTGCGTGACAAGAAACCAGAACCCGCCGTGCCACTGCCTGTACCGCCATCCGGATCTATTGTTGATATAATGGCATTGGCCATCATATAAGCAGAGTTTTTCATAAGTATAGTTGAATACTCTGCCATTTGTGTAGCCATAGCATTAGTATCAACTACTTTAGCTCCATCATCATCAAGCAAATCTGTGCCATCATCGTTCTTTTTGTATATAGGACTGGAAACAAACTCTGGAGCGTCTGTGCTATTTGCTTTGGTCATGCCATCGTAGAACCTAGTGTAAAGGTCATACAACAGCGATGTGGTGTCCAGCTCGTTAATAGCCGGGTTAAGTGTTGCCTGTGCCATTATTTTTGTACCATTACTTTCTTAGTTAAGAAACCGCTTTGTCCTGCTTTATAAGCATCAACTTTTGCCTTCAGGGCGATAAAACTTGCCATATTCATAGGTGGCTGAGGGCCTAACATCGTATTTGTCAACATCTGTCCCATATAGCCAAGAAAATCTGAAAGAACGCCTGCCAACTCTTTTCCTAATACCGCATTGTCTGTTCCTGATGTGCTGCCTAAGTGAACCGTACCATCTTCTATTGTAACAGAAGAACTGCCAACCTTGTCCACT
This sequence comes from Tannerellaceae bacterium, assembly GCA_963648005.1. Classification (GTDB taxonomy): domain Bacteria; phylum Bacteroidota; class Bacteroidia; order Bacteroidales; family Tannerellaceae; genus Parabacteroides. The sequence goes on from CAVJCD010000015.1 coordinate 11,455, forward strand.
ATCTTATCGGATTTTATAGTAGATTCTGCTTTGTCACGCTTGATATGCACTTGCTCTTTGTCCATTTCAAGCTCTGTTTCTTCATCGTCTATTTTTGCCGTGAATTTTTCACCGGTAAGAGTCATCGTACTTGCATGTGAATCCTTATCGTTGTGGACCTCGCTCGTAATCGAATCCTTCAAATAAGTAGTTTTAGACATTATGCCAGTTTCTTCCAGCTCATGCACATCCGGCCCCTCTTCATCCGATTCGTCAAAATCTTTACGTTCCTTTACCTCCACAACGACCGTTTCATGAGAATCCAATTGTATCATGTCAACATGAGAAAACATTGACACGTACTCCGCTCCTGTTTCCGGGTCTTGCGACAATATGACCTCAGAATATAACTTAGGAACAATCACATACCCCTTCGAGTTGTCTTGAATGGCGCTCAGCAATACGCCCTCATGAAAACCCATAGGCGCTTCTTCCGAATCCTCGACTGCCAAGTTTACATACTCCTGAACATTTATTGTCCCTGCTAGCTCTCCTTCTGTGTTTATAGCAGCGACATATCCAGTTATCTTACCGGTGCCATTAACAGCTCCGGTATCGCGGTTCATCATATTACGCCAAGCAATTTTTTGTATTGCTTCACGTATCGTTCTATTATTCGATATATCCGGATGCTTACTTTTTGCCATTATTGTTCTCTTGCTTGTTACGTTTAATACAATATGGAAGCTTAATGGTCTGACGATAACCATTAGTGCCGAATGAGGTGTGTACCTCATCTACTAAATAATAACCATTTTTGCCTGGGTAGCGGTCATCAACTAACTCTACTTTTGTTGCGGTATGTAAATGTAAGTCACCAAACAAAGTGAGTGTTCCCTCAACACCGTTCATGTTATAGGCTTCATAGTATTTCTTCGCTTCCTCCAGCAACTCATCTTGCGTCACTGGGATTTTGCGTGAATGATATGGAACCTTTGAATACAAATTCATATCAACTTTATCAGATGACTTATCGAGGACCTTGGCTCCACGCTTCATCGCTTTTTTGCTTAGCTTGGAAACATTTACGACACGCCATTTATCGGAGCCTGATTTACTTGGGTCATATTTGGGGTTTAGCATCAAAGTTAAATGGAAAAACTTATCGTCAGCCCCTACACCCTCAGCTTCAATAGCCAAGAATTTCTTCTCAGTACTCATCATTGTCAATCCATTGTTCGCCACATGGTAATCGAACAATATTTTGGTAGCGTTGCTTGACTGGGAGGAGGCGTTGATTACAGAGTCTTTCTTTGCGTTGTTGAAATAGCTTCGACCAATACAAATAGTCGGAGAGCCGTTTTCTTCTTTTATAAAGCAATGGATTCCAAATTTAGACCACTCTGTTAATACATCGGCCACCGTCAATTCTGGGGTAAGAGACATTTTCCCTAAGTCCCATACTTGGCTTTGGGCATTGGAATTAAGTTTCAATCCAGTGCCCTTCAGAAGATGATACTTAGACTTTTCACCTAAAAAATCCAATATCGTAGCCTTGCTCTTGATGGTTAGCTTAGGGCAAGTAATCTGCTTTAGCATGTAGGCTAAATTTTCACACTGAAGCTCTATCGGAGTATCAACGCTTACTTTGGTGATATAACCATCAAAAGCAATTTCTGTCTTATTCTCAATTTCGTAAGCTTTCTCATAATCTGAGAGAGCCTTGTTGCTATTGAATATACTGTCCCCCTTAGAATTTTTCACTTTAGCCATCTCTGCAACTTTAGGGTCTTCTGTGTATCCAAGATAAATACGTATGCGCTGACCTATACTAAAACTACTGGAAGAGGCCACAGAACTTGATGTGCGCACCTCTTCTACAACTCCACTATCACTAACGCTGGCAACCATGAAATCGTTTTTAGCGGCCTCTTCAGCGTTATATGTTGTAATGGTCTTGCGTATTACTGTGCCACGTGGGAATTTTACCGAAGCCGTGCTTATCAATTTCTTATAAGATTCCTCTATCTCGATGTTTTCCACCTCAGTAATAAGCATTGCATCATTTGGCACCTCCATCGGCTTTTTAGGGTCTTTGGGTGTCCATATCTTAATCAAGCATATCAATATCTGATAGCTCGGCTGACCTTCTATACTTTTCATATTATATATTCTTTGTAAGTTCGTCTAATCCTAACGATGTACCTGAAGTAGCGGCAGAGGTAGCGGCACTTGATGCAGCTGACGTAACAGTTTCTGCTGCCAAAGACAGTAGCTTGTTATTAAGAATGAGAGAATACCACTGGTCCATCGGGCTAAGTGAAAGCTCCTTGTTAATTGTAGAAATCGTATCGGATTTAAGCTCTATTTCTTCGTCTGCTTCTACCGCAACGCACGTAAATGAGTATGGCTGGATATTTTTGTAAGTTTGTTGACCTAATGAATAGTCCTTAACGATAACTTTAGTAATATTGAAAGGCTCGAACATCATAAAATTAACATCCAATATCCCAGTATACTCCATTACCATGATGAACTTTTTAACCGCCTCTACTGGGTATACGCCACGCTCATTAGACACAATATTGCCACTTATAGAAAACTGTAAATCACCGCCGGATACGAGTTCTTTGCGTGTATAATCGCGTCCTTGAACCTGTGTCATAACAAGATTTTTTGAGCTGTTCATTGATACCTGTGGAGACAAATCGATATGGCATACGGTTTTTGTGAGGTAGGTTTCTAAGCCATCTTTCATTGTATGTATATCTTCGCTATTGTAATAAATCATGAGGGCCTCTGGAACTTTGGCTCCGGTAATGTCCTTTGCGATTATTTTAACTCCATCATTGGTAGTTATCTGTCCCCAATTGTTGTTTTGCGCCTTTTGGTCTTCTATAAGAGTCTGGAGATTGGCTTCCTGTTGCTTTCGCACAACATCGCGCAGTTGGCTCTCAAAATTTCTTCTGAATTTGGGGAGAAGCTTATTTAGCTCTCCCTCCAATTCAGAAATTATCAGACGTTTGGCTGCAAAAACAGCCACGCTCTTATATCTTCGGTTTTTATATACAATATCCGGCGTAGCGTCTTTACCAAAGCGCACGCTCCAATTGCTTAGCATCTTGCTTGCGGTACTTGCCGAATTATAAACAAGATGGTCGAGCAATCCGTTATACATAAATTTCAAATTCAAAGCCATTATATTGTGTTTTTATTATCCATTCCAAGTTTCATCAAAATCGTGTACAACATCAACCAATGCCTGAGCAAGTTCGCTCTTCAGACTTGCAACAACTGCTGCTTTATCTGGGTTGCTGAGGTCCACTTTATCAACGTTCATCAAATTGCCGATACGGACGATAACCTGCTTTGGTGCAGCGCTGGTTTTGCTGTAATGGTTCTTGTAGTCAGAAGCACTTGGACCACCGCCACCGCCAATTATTTTACGTCCATGCCCAGTGTTTATCGTAGATGTTTCTGTAACATTCGTTGCCTGTCCCGCTGTAGATTTTAATCGCTTTTGCATTGTGCTATTGTCCAACGCAGGCAAAATTTTACGGTCAGGATTCCATGTTTTAGTCTTTGGATCCCACTTATAATTAACACCGTCCAGTGTAGCTTCTCCATTTGAACCATTGTCTGTACCACCATAGCCCCAAATTGGATTGTTCACAAAGGATTCAAAATATGGACGCAACTTTGGATTCAGAGAATTTACAATTTCTATAATCTTTTGGTGAAAATCCAAAAATGCTTGGCGAGATTGCTCGGACGTAAGCTTCAATGTTCTTTCTTGGCCTGTTTGGGGGTCAAATATCTTATAAGAAGTTGCTTGCCATTCGCCATTTATCCAACCCATCTTGCGCATGAAAGCATCAGATCCAAATTCACCAAACTTGCTTGAATCAAAGATAGGAATACCGCTATGCAACAAGAACTTAGATTCTGTTTCTTCTGATATATTACCCTTGCTGAATTGTTTAAGTATTTCCACAAAGTCAGCAAGCATTTGGGCGTTGGCTGAATTTTGTGGATTTGAGTAATCATACCATTTTGTTAGCGTATCGTTAAAGCCCTTTACATAAAAATAGCTCTGTTTCCATTCTGATTCTGGTTTGTTTTTCAAGTCTTCTGGGTCCCAAGTCGTTGATTCTGGAATCCATTTCTTTTTGCGTGCTTCATTTACCTGTGTCGTTACAGCGTTGAAATCCTTTAACGTTGTCGACATTAAGAAATGCGCGTTAAGATTTTTTCTTATAGACTGTAGTTCGGATCCCTCGGATGAATCCTTGCCCAAGCCATACAGCATCCTAGCTGTTGCTAACACCTCATAATTCTTGCCTAGACCCGGATAATGGACTCCTTGAAACGCGTATCCAGAGCCTTCGCTATTACGATACATCGCTACATTAAAATCTGAATCTATTTTGCCATTAGCATCACGTATCGGGTCTAAAGCAACTTGTTTCTTTTTAGACTCAACGTTCCAGAAGCCGAATGCATCAGACAATTTTTCTATTTCTGCCGGATGCGTTTCTCCAAAAGTCTTATCCGAAAGTTTCTTGTCTGCATCTGACATCAAACCAAGCTGCTCTTTTATCAGCATTATATGATCAAGCATTATTTGATTGACGCTTTTTTGCTTGTCGTACACTAATGACAAATACTTATCAGCTTCTGTTGCGCGGTCTGAATAATTAATACCGTAATTAGAAGCTATGCTGCTAAAGAACTCTTGAGTGCTTTTAGTAGCTTTGACTGCTTCTGCTGCCCATGATACTACAGCAGCGGTTAATGCACTAATAGCAAGTGTTGCTGCTATTGCCCAACCAGTAGGATTGCCCATCAAGAACGGGAGAGCTGTGGTTGACATCCAAGGTGTCACAGTACTGCCTACAGCGGCACCAAGTCCACCGCCTACCAAAACACCGCCCACTGAGCCAAGGACGCTGCCAAAACTACCAGGCTCGCCCAAATAAGATCCAGCATATCCACCTAACATTGAACCGGCGATAGCGCCAGCACCACCGCCATATTCACCAATCACGCGATTTGCTTTGAACTTTTGCATGCGCGTGTATCTTTCAATAACAGCTGTAGGCTTATTTTGAAGCTTCTCTGACAACCCAAACGTCGCCATTGGGGTTTGCCAATTATTTTGCACTCCAAACGGAACAAGGGAGCGCTGTTCTACGGGTATTGAGGCAGCGAGAGATTTTCGCACTGGTTCTGGAGCATAAATTCTACCAGTTAGACCTTCACCAAACCGTGAATTTATTGCGTCAAAACGCGTCATCATCCCTAACCCGCTTGCTAACGGTTTCTTTATCAAATTGAAGCCCGTCAATTGTGTTAATGCTCCCCGAACCGATGTAGCAAAACCATTCATAGACACCGTTAAAGCGCCGATAGAACGTATAGCAGCCTTTGAAAATGAGGCAAAATTTAGCAAAGCTCTAAAGGTACGCAATGGGACCAATATGGCAGACAAATACATCTGAAGCTTTAGCCAAACGCCCAAGAAAGGACCAAAACGACGATAAATTCCTATAATTATTGATGTAAAATCCTTTAGCGTGTTCACTAAATCAATAAACATGTGTCCTACTTGGGCAATCACCTCACCTGCTTCTGGAGTCTTCAACCAATCGATTGTTTTTTGAAGCATTTGACGGATTTGACCATCCAGGCCTTCAAATGCACGCAAGCCATCTTCGGTAAACATAGATGTTAATTGCGCCCATAGTCCTTGAATCGTATTCTTTTTGGCATTAGCCAATTCCTCTGTTACACCGGCTGATAAGAAATTCTCTTTAACTATATTATTCCATTCATCGACATTCTTAATCAAAGCTACCGCACCTTGAGCAGCAGTACGGTTAAACATCCTGTAAACCTTATCAACAGACAAACCTTTGCGGTTCAAATCTGAGAATATGTCTACAAGATCTCTAATATTGCCATTCTCATCATATCGCTTTACTCCAATCTCTTCCCATACTTTACCTTGTTTTTTAGTTGGATTAACGATGTTTGCCATGATGGTACGCATGGTAGTACCTGCTTGTGAGCCTTTGATACCAGCGTTACCCAAAATACCAATACCAGCTGTTGCCTCTTCAAAAGAAACGCCACTAGCGGATAGCAGAGATGCTGCGTACTTATAAGACTCTGCAATCTCCATCAACGTAGTATTGGACATGGTAAAAGTATTCGTCATTACATCTGCGGCATGTCTAACGCTTCCAGGATCAATATCATATCCTGTCATGATATTAGTCACAACATCAGCAGTTTCACCTAAATTAGAATCACCGACTAAGGCTATATCGGCAATAGGACGAATAGACTTAGATATAGCGCTCACGTCAAAACCGGCCATAGCCAAAAACCTACTTGCATCAGCAACTTCTGGGGCCGTGAATTTTGTCTCGATACCTACATTACGAATTATACGCTCCATCGCAGAAAAACGCTCATCGAAGCTTTCTCTATCAGGATCGTGCGTTTTAAGAATATTGCGAGTTGTCGTTATAATGTTATTATATTCAGCCGAATCTTTTATTATACTGGATATAGCAGTGCCTAATCCTGTAATACCATAGGCAATTCCCATGCCCTTCAACATGCTAAACGCGCCTATACCACCAGAGTCAATCATCGCAGGACCCAATGCCTTATAAGACAGAGCGCCTAAAGAAGGCTGTTTTTGTACCCCAAACCTTTTTCTTGCTAGATTTTTACCCGTCTTGTTTTTGCCTGTCTCATTTCCGGCGGGTTGCGGAATAGGTTGCGGAATAGGTTGCGGAATAGGTTGCGGAGCAGGTTGCGGAATAGGTTGCGGAGCAGGCAATGCAATGCGTCCAGTTCCAAAAACCTCTCTTCTTAAAGCTGCGCGAGATAAATTAGGGAGAGGTCCTCCAATATTAAATGGAGAATAATCCCTTAAATTTGAAAATTTTGATGTTGGGGAAACATAACGGTTTTTTCCAAATACCATATCTCTAAGCTTATCTGGAGATATGGTATTTGGGTAAGGCGATGGCAAGCCAAGAGGGCGGTACGGCAAGCCCCTGCGCAATGACCGACCTTCTTGTATTTCGAAACCTCTTGGAAGTCTGCCATTTCTAAACCGCGCATTGGCTTTAGAATATACAGTAGGGTATGTTTCTATTATAAGGTGATTAATTGGCACAAGAGATGTGTTTTGACAACGCTGAAGAGCAGAAGATTGCTGCTTTGGCAATCTTGCTGGTAATGACGTTTTATTCTTTCTACCACTGCTAGCAGCGGCAGTGGTAGTGGCGCCACCGACAACGGCGTTACCAGTGGCTACAGCACTAGCGCTGACATTAGCGGCCCCTGCTGTATTAACAAC
>CAVJCD010000016.1:0-8435 GCA_963648005.1 Tannerellaceae bacterium
CGATTGCACAATTGTTCTCTGATGGGTCTATATAGATTCGGACCAATTTGTATTCGATTTGTCAAAACATTGATTATCTGTTTGATTTCCATTTATAAATAAAGCTATTTTTAGTCTAAAAGAATGTATAAATTGGGTAAGTAAAACAAAAAGGATATACATTTGCATGGTTTTAAAAGAGGAAAAAATATTTAATTGTAATTATGGATAAACAAATGTTGAGAACTACGATTACCCAACTAAGGCAAGTTGCATTATTTGCTGTGGGTGTGTCTTTATTAACCGCTTGCGGAAAAAGCCAGGGAGGAATGAAGTTAGGTGACAGTGAGTATGCTGTAATGACCGTAAATGCCACATCTTCCGAGCAGACAACCACTTATCCTGCCACAATCCAAGGTAAGCAGGATATCGAGATTCATCCACAAGTGTCGGGTTTTATTGTTAAGTTGTGCGTTGATGAAGGTGCTACGGTACGCAAAGGTCAAGCCTTGTTTCAGATAGACCCAACCCAATACAAGGCAGTTTACGAACAGGCTGTGGCAAGTGTAAAATCTGCCCAAGCCAATTTGAAAACGGTTTCGGATACCGAGAAGAACAAGAAGATGCTGCATGAACAGAATATCATCAGCGACTTTGAATATCAGACAGCCATGAACAACACCCTTACAGCCCAAGCTGCTTTGGCTCAGGCTCAAGCTGCTTTGTCGTCTGCCAAACAAAATTTGGGTTTCTGTACCGTTACAAGTCCCTCGGATGGTGTGATTGGCTTGATTCCTTCGCGTGTCGGTGCTTTGGTCGGTCCTTCGGGAACAGCACTGACCACGGTTTCTCAGATAGGTGATATGTATGTATACTTCTCGATGACAGAAAAGCAACTATTGGCTTTGACCAAGGCGGGTGGAACCATTAAGGAACAACTCGCCAAGATGCCAACAGTGAAACTCCAATTGTCGGACGGGACAATATATGGCGAGGAAGGCAAGATTGAGGCAGTAGGCGGTGTGATTGACCAGACAACGGGTTCGGTTAGCATGCGTGCCTTGTTCCCCAACAAAAACAACGTATTGCGTAGTGGAGGTATGGCCAACGTTCTCTTCCCTTACACGATGGAGAACATAATTGTTATACCACAGTCTTCCACTCAGGAAATTCAGGATAAGAAGTTCGTATTCGTTGTGCAGTCAGACAATACATTAAAGCATACTGAAATAACAATATCCAATCTGAATGACGGTAAGAATTATTTGGTGACGGACGGTTTGAAGTCGGGCGACAAGATTGTTGTAGAGGGTGTACAGCAGTTGAAAGACGGGCAACAGATAGAGCCGATAACAGTTGCGGAGAAAGAAGCCAAGTTTCAGCAGGCTCTGAAGGACCAGCATGAGGGTAACCTCAAGACTGCTTTTTAAGAAGTGAACCCAATTAACGTATAAATAAGACTATAAAGGATGAAATTAGATAGATTTATTAATCGCCCGGTACTATCTACGGTGATATCCATATTGATAGTAATTCTGGGTGTGATTGGTTTGACCACGTTGCCTATCACACAGTATCCGGACATTGCTCCTCCTACTGTTTCGGTGAGTGCAACTTATACGGGAGCTAACGCACAGACCGTATTGAACTCGGTAGTGGCCCCGTTGGAGGACCAGATAAACGGTGTGGAAAACATGATGTATATCCAATCGTCTGCTTCCAACAACGGTTCAGCTTCCATTACTGTATATTTCAATCAGGATACCGACCCTGATATGGCTGCGGTGAACGTGCAGAACCGTGTGTCAATGGCACAGGGATTGCTGCCTGCCGAAGTAACAAAGATTGGTGTTACCACCCGTAAGCGTCAGAACTCCATGTTGCTGATTTTCTCTTTGGTGGATGTGGCTGATAAATATTCCACCGAGTTTATTGAGAACTACATGGAGATTAACATCATCCCCGAAATCAAACGTGTGAAAGGTGTGGGTGATGCAGTAGTGATGGGTGGTGACTACTCTATGCGTATTTGGTTGAAGCCCGATGTTATGGCGCAATACGGTTTGATTCCCACAGACGTATCGAACGCCTTGGCTGAGCAGAACATTGAGGCTGCTCCCGGTCAGTTGGGTGAACAAGGAAAACAGACATTCCAATATACATTACGTTATAAAGGACGTTTGCAGCAGGAAGAAGAGTTTGCCGATATCGTTATCAAGGCTATGCCAAACGGACAGATTCTTCGCTTGGGAGATATCGCCCGGTTGGAACTTGGACGTATAACATATAGATACAGCAACACGGTAAACGGACACAAATCTGTTTCTGCCATCGTGTTCCAGATGGCCGGTACGAATGCAACGGAAACCATCGAGAATATCGAATCGGTGATTGATGAGGTAAGAGAGTCGTTGCCTGCCGGTATGGAGGTTAGTGTGGCTCAGAGTGCCAACGACTTCCTCTTCGCTTCCATCCATGAGGTTATCAAGACCTTGCTCGAGGCATTTCTCTTGGTGATATTGGTTGTGTATGTGTTCCTTCAGGACTTCCGTTCAACCATTATCCCTGTGGTTGCCATCCCGGTAGCGTTGATTGGTACTTTCTTTGCTTTGAAACTGATAGGCTTCAGTATCAACTTGCTTACTCTTTCGGCTATGGTGCTTGCCATTGCGATAGTGGTGGATGATGCGATAGTGGTGGTCGAGGGCGTACATGCCAAACTCGACCAAGGGTATAAATCGGCCAAACAAGCCTCTATCGATGCCATGGGCGAATTGGGCGGTGCGTTGGTTTCCATTACGCTTGTCATGATGTCAGTGTTTATCCCCGTTAGTTTCATGGGAGGGACATCAGGTACGTTCTATCGTCAGTTCGGTTTGACCATGGCGATAGCAATTGGTTTCTCGGCATTGAACGCGCTTACATTGTCTCCGGCATTGTGTGCCATATTCCTAAAGCCTCACGTTGAAAGTGAGAATGGCGAAACCAAGAAGATGTCGTTTGTGGAGCGTTTCCATACATCGTTCAACGCGGCATACGACTCGGTATTGAAGAGATACAAGAAACGTGTGGTATTCTTCATCCATAAGAAATGGTTGTCGTTCGGATTGGTAGTGGGAGCAATTGTTTTGTTGATGCTGTTGATGAAGACTACTCCTACGGGTATGGTTCCGGGTGAAGACACCGGTACTATCATGGGTGTTGTTACTTTGCCTCCCGGAACATCTCAGGAGCGAGCCCAAGAAGTCCTGGCCCGTGTAGACAGTTTGGTGGCATCCGACCCGTCGGTAGAGTCGCGCACCATCATCTCAGGATATAGCTTTATCGGTGGTGAGGGACCGGGCTACGGTTCAGTCATCATCAAGTTGAAGCCTTGGGAGGAGCGTTCTCTGATGCAGAGTGCCGACATTGTTTATGCTACGTTGTTTATGCGTGCACAAAAGGTGATAAAGGATGCTCAGGTATTGTTCTTCGCACCGCCTATGATTCCGGGATATTCTGCTTCGAGTGATATTGAGTTGAATATGCAGGATAAGACAGGTGGAACCCTGGAGCACTTCCGTGAGGTTGTAAACAATTATATGGAGACCTTGATGAAACGTCCTGAAATCAACGCTGCGCAGACCACCTTTAACCCGTCATTCCCGCAATATCAGTTGGATATCGACGCAGCAGCTTGTAAGAAGGCAGGTATCAGTCCGAGCACTATTCTTACCACCATGCAGGGATACTTCGGAGGTTTGTATGCTTCCAACTTCAACCGTTTTGGTAAGATGTATCGTGTAATGATTCAGGCTGAACCCGAAGCCACCAAGAATATGGAATCGTTGAACAGCATCAAGGTGCGCAACGGCAATGAGATGGCTCCAATCACACAGTTCGTCAGTCTGAAGAAGGTGTATGGTCCGGATATTATCACCCGTTTCAACCTCTACACCTCCATGAAGGTGATGGTGTCTCCTGCTTCCGGTTATACTTCCGGTCAGGCTCTGCAAGCTATCTCTGAGGTAGCCAAAGAGAATCTGCCTGCAGGATTTGCTTATGAGTTGGGCGGTATGGCGCGTGAGGAAGCTCAGACGAGCGGTAGCGCAACGGGTATAATCTTCTTGTTGTGTTTCGTATTTGTCTACTTGCTTCTGAGTGCCCAATACGAGAGCTACCTCCTTCCGTTGGCTGTGGTGTTGTCAGTGCCGTTTGGTTTGATGGGAAGCTTCTTGTTTGTAAACGGATTTGCCGCCTTGGGTAGCATCTCGGCTCTTAAGTTTATATTGGGAACAATGTCGAACGATATCTATATGCAGATTGCCTTGATTATGTTGGTTGGTCTGTTGGCCAAGAATGCAATCTTGATTGTTGAGTTTGCCCTCGACCGTAGACGTATGGGCATGAGTATTACATGGTCGGCCGTATTGGGTGCCGCAGCCCGTCTGCGTCCTATCCTTATGACTTCTTTGGCAATGATTATCGGTTTGCTGCCGTTGATGTTCTCTTTCGGAGTAGGTGCACACGGTAACCGTACGTTGGGAGCCTCTGCCATTGGCGGTATGTTGATAGGTATGATTTTCCAGATATTCATTGTCCCGGTATTGTTTGTTGTATTCCAGCACTTGCAGGAAAAGATTAAGCCTATAGAATGGGAAGATTTGGACAATAGTGACATGAACACTGAAATAGAACAATACGCTAGAACAAAATAAGAGAGAAGACAATGAAGAGAAAACAGATTTTATATATGATGTGCACGGTTGCTCTCTTGAGCAGCTGTCACATCTATAAAGCATACGACCGTCCCGATACAATAACAACCTCCGGTATCTATCGCGACCCGGTGTCGGAGACCGACACCTTGGAGGCCGATACTACCAATATGGGTAACATTCCTTGGGAAGAGATATTCCTCGACCCCAAGTTGCAAGAGTTGATAAGGGAAGGATTGGAAAACAATGTGGATATGCAGGCGGCAGTTCTTCGTGTGGAAGAAGCCAAGGTGTTGCTTACCTCTGCCCGCTTGTCGTTCCTCCCGTCTATCAACCTGGCTCCGCAGGGTACGTTGACCACTATGGGTGGTTCTGAATTTGCCAAGGCTTACACCTTGCCCGCCGCTGCCAGCTGGGAAGTGGATTTGTTTGGAAAGCTGCTGAATGCAAGTCGTGGTCAGAAGGCCACTTATCTGCAGAGCCAGTATTCGCAGCAGGCAGTGCGTTCACAATTAATCAGTGGCATAGCAAACACGTATTTCACCTTGTTGATGCTCGACCGCCAAGTGGAAATCACGACGGAGACAGTGGATATCTACAAAGAGAATGTACGTGCAATGGAGGCGATGAAGGTTGCCGGCATGACAACCGAAGCTGCCGTTGCTCAGATGAGGGCTGCCTATCATCAGGTGTCTTCGTCTTTGATTGACCTGAAGCGTCAGGTGCGTGAGACCGAAAACTCGTTGTCGGTCCTCTTGGCTAAGGCTCCGGGGCAGATTGAGCGCGGAAGGTTGGAAGACCAAGTGGTGCCCGACGAGTTGATGGCAGGCGTGCCTTTGCAGCTCTTGGAGAATCGTCCGGACGTGAAGATTGCCGAGATGTCTTTGGCAAGCGCCTATTATACTACCAATAAGGCTCGGGCTGCGTTTTATCCGGGTGTAAACATCACTGCAACGGCAGGGTGGACAAACGGCTCGGGAATAACGGTGTCGAACCCGGGGCAGTTCATGTTCCAGGCATTGGCCTCGTTGGCTCAGCCTATATTTAATAATGGTAAGCTGATTGCAAACCTCAAGGTGTCGAAGGCCGAGGAAGAGATTGCCCAAATGAACTATCAGCAGACAATCCTTAATGCAGGCAAAGAAGTGAGCAACGCATTGTATTTATACGATGCCACGAACAAGAAGCTGACGCAAGACAAGGAGCGAGTAGAGCAATTGGCCAAAGCTGCCGAGTATACCAAGGCTTTGTTCCAGTCGGCTCAGTCTACCTATCTCGAGATTCTATCGGCTCAGCAGAGCCTCTTGAGTGCACAACTGACAGAAGTCTCCGACAATGTTCAGCGTATGCAGGCTGTTATCAACCTGTATAGCGCTGTCGGTGGAGGAAGAGAGTAATAACCCGTAAAATTCAATTGTTATGATTAGTCCGTTAGCTTATGTGGATGCCGATGCAAAATTGGGAGCGAACGTTACGGTGCATCCCTTTGCTTATATCGACAAGAATGTTGTGATTGGCGACAACTGCGAGATTATGCCTCACGCAAGTATCATGAATGGTGCACGCCTTGGGCGCAACAATAAGGTGTTTAATGGCGCCGTTATTGCAGCAGAACCGCAGGATTTTGACTATAAAGGCGACGATACGGTTGTTGTTATTGGCGACGACAATGTGATTCGCGAAAACGCGGTGATTAACCGTGCCACCAAACCGGATGGACAGACCTTCATCGGCAATGGCAATTTCATACACGAGGGAGTACATATTTCGCACGACACACATATCGGAAACCATAGCGTATTTGGCTACGGGAGCAAGATTTCCGGCAATTGCTTCTTCGAGGATTATGTGATTTTCGGAGGCAACGTATTGGTAAGCCAGGGAAGCCGCGTTGGCAGGTGGTCGATGACGCAGACAGGTTGCCGCTTTAGGAAGGACGTTCCTCCATACATTGTGGCAGCCCAGGAGCCTACAACCTACTATGGCGTCAACTCTTTCGTTTTGTCGCATCAAGGAATGGACGAAAAGATTATCAAGCACATCAGTCATGCCTACCGTATCATCTATCAAGGTCACAGCAGCGTGTTTGATGCTTTGCAGATGATTAGGGACCAAGTCCCCATGAGTGAGGAGATACAACACATCATCGATTTCGTTGAAGCCTCAAAGCTGGGCATCATCGGAAGGTAAGATAGGAGTTAATAGAAAAAGCAGAGAGAGGGTGTGTCGCGGTTGGCACACCTTTTTTGTTTTCTAACCGAAAAACACGAAGAGCCGACTGTTTTCGGGACATATATATCTTTTGACCCGAAACATATATACCTTTTGGCGAAAACATATATATGTCTGCCTCCGCGGAGGGGGACTTTCGGGTTTTGATGGGTTGGCGGCAAAGGAAATATTTCATAGTTTTGCGAAATCATTGTTAAGCAACAAAAAAACTATTAGGATATGAAGAATCTGATTGTGGCAGCGTGCCTTTTGCTGTGTATGCCGCTCATGGCACAGACCAAGGTGGTAAAGAAGAATGCAGTCAAGGCCAACGACTTCGGGATAACCTATTCCTTGCCGAAAACAACGTTGGTGGTTGACGCGGAAGTAACCAAGACAACATGCAAGGCCGGTCCCTACTACCAATACGCCGAGAAATATTTGGGTGTGAAGGATGCCGTGACGGAAGACAAGGTGTATTACGAGCTGGGCAAGCTTTCGCTCATCAACAAGGGAGTGCCCGATGCCGACAACACCTACATCGTGGAGTTCAAAAGCGGTACGGTTGCGCCCTACGCCTATCTGACGGAAGACGGGCTACTGTGTTCCATCAATGCCGAATACACGCCGGAGGAATCCGAACTGGAGACAATACAGAAAAACGCAAAGGAGACAGCCAAGACCAACGATGCCTCCGTGCTCTCGGAAGAGTTGCTGATGGCAGGCTCCACAGCCCGACAGGCTGAAGTGGCTGCCAAGCAGATATACCGCATACGCGAGAGCCGACTGAACATCCTTACCGGCGAATCCGACAACCTCCCGCCCGACGGCGCAGCAATGAAGTTGGTCATCCAGCAGCTGGAGGAGCAGGAGAAGGCCCTCACAAGCCTCTTCGTTGGTATCCTTACGAAAGAGACCTCGCACTATGAGGTAAGCATCACTCCATACGACGACCTGGACAAGGAAGTGCTCTTTAGGTTCTCTTCCAGGATGGGTATTGTGGATGCCGACGACCTGGGTGGCGACCCCGTATACATGAACCTCAAGGCAACCGACCGCGCTCCCGCCCTCGATGCCAAAGAAGCCGAGAAGAAAGAAAAATCTCTCAAAGGCATCATCTACAACATACCCGGGAAAGCCAATATCGAAATCACCATGAACCGCAAGACCCTCTACAAGGGAGAAGCACAGATTACCCAGTTCGGTACGCGCGAAGGTCTTGCTCCCGTAATGTTTGAAGACAAGAAGGCTCCGGTAAAGGTCTACTTCTACCCGGAGACCGGCGCAATAAAGCAAATCATACAATAACAACTTAATTTTTATATCATGTTTGAAGGACAACCTAAGGGTCTTTATGCTTTGGCATTGGCCAATACCGGCGAACGTTTCGGATACTACACGATGCTCGCCGTGTTTCTGCTCTTCCTCCAAGCCAATTTCGGTTGGGATGAAGGTTTGGCAACTACCGTTTACTCAAGTTTTCTGATGCTCGTCTACTTCCTCCCCATCGTCGGAGGAGCCATTGCCGACAGAATCGGGTTCAACAAA
>CAVJCD010000016.1:8445-18759 GCA_963648005.1 Tannerellaceae bacterium
GCTTATGGGCACGGCGCTCATCCTCATCAGCGTGGGGACAAGCCTCTTCAAAGGCAACCTTCAGGTAATGGTGGGCAACCTCTACGACAGCCCCGAGATGCAAGGCAAACGCGATGCCGCCTTCTCCATCTTCTATATGGCCATCAACATCGGCGCATTGTTTGCCCCGACTGCCGCAGTGAAGATTATGGCTTATGCACAGAATACTCTTAACTTCAGCCAAGCCGACTCCTATCACTTTGCCTTCGGAGTGGCTTGTATATCACTCATCATCTCCATCTTGATTTACTACGGCTTCAAGAGCACCTTCGCCAGTGTGTGCGAAAACAAGAAGGATGCCGCCGTAAAGCAAGCGACTCAGAATACCGAGACGATATCTCCCAAGGAGACGAAAGACCGCCTCGTGGCTCTCTTCCTCGTGTTCGTTGTGGTTATCTTCTTCTGGATGGCATTCCATCAGAACGGAGCAACGCTCACAATTTTTGCCCGTGACTTCACAGCCACCCAGGCAACGGGTCTCACCGGTATGCTTTTCGACGTGACCAACCTCGTGGCAGGTATCTTCATTATCTATGCAGCATTCGCCCTGGCTGGTGCCAAGACCTCGAAAGGCAAGCTCATCTCGGGAACCGTTATCCTCCTCTGCCTTGCTTTCCTTGCATTCAAGTATATCACAACCGGCAGCAGCATGGTTGACCTCGAAGCACCAATCTTCCAGCAATTCAACCCCTGCTTCGTTGTAGGTCTCACCCCCGTATCCATGGCAGTGTTCGCATGGCTTGCCAAGAAAGGCAAAGAGCCTTCGGCACCGAGAAAAATCGGTCTCGGTATGCTCGTGGCAGGAATAGGCTACATCGTTATGGTTTGTGCCTCTTTGGGCCTTGCCTACGACGGTGGCGAAAGAGTATCGCCCAACTGGCTTGTATCGACCTACCTCGTGCTTACATTTGCCGAGCTCTTGCTCTCGCCAATGGGCATAAGCTTCGTATCGAAAGTGGCACCTCCCAAATATAAAGGTGTGATGATGGGATGCTGGTTCGGAGCCACAGCCATAGGTAACTTCCTCGTAATGATTCCGGGTCTGCTTTGGAAGCATATCCCACTTGTAGGCGTTTGGGGAGTGCTCGTGGCATTGTGTCTGCTCTCGTTCCTCTTCATCTTCGCTGTAATGAAGAGACTTGAAAAAGTAGCATAAGACCCCTATGAGAAGAA
Organism: Tannerellaceae bacterium; assembly: GCA_963648005.1. GTDB lineage: Bacteria > Bacteroidota > Bacteroidia > Bacteroidales > Tannerellaceae > Parabacteroides. The sequence continues at coordinate 9,658 of CAVJCD010000016.1, forward strand.
GGCAGTATACCTACCAACCCATTGTTCTCCGCTTCAAGAGGTGGAGCAGGAAGGGGTATGCCGCCTTCGTCAGTGTGCAGCGCGCGGTAACGATAGGGCATCTCTCGGCAGGTGTGGCAGAGCGGTCGCTCACAAAGAGCAATACCCTCCAAGCCTCCGTGCTCACTCCCTTCAAGGACGACAAAGAAAGAGACGACAGTTTAGCTATCCCCTCCGACAGTTCAGGGGGCAGCCCGTGGTCTCTACTATTACTTGAAACCATATTATGCCCCGCCCAGACCGCCACACGGCCTGCGGCAGCGTGTGCACATACTCCAAACGATATTATTTCCGAAACTGCGGAAGACCCCGGCGAAAAGCCGAAGGTCTTCCGCAGTTTTCGTTTATACAAACATTACGTTATATGATAGAAACACTGAAACAAAAAGTTTTGGATGGGGGCGCAATCAGCCAGGATGAAGCCATAGCCCTCTCGCGATGTGCCGACAAGGAGGTCCTCTACGAAGCAGCCCATCAAATAACCCGCCATTTCCTTGGCGATGGGTTCGACACCTGCTCCATCATCAATGCCAAGAGCGGCAACTGTGGCGAGAATTGCAAGTGGTGCGCGCAGTCGGGCCACTACCACACCAATGTCACCCTCTACCCTCTCCTTTCCACGGAAGAATGTGTGCGCCATGCCACGCACAACGCCCAGCAGGGCATCAAGCGCTTTGCCCTTGTAACCTCAGGCAAGCGGCCAACCGACGGGGAGATACAAAAACTCGCAGAAACAGTGCGCAGCATCAAGCTCTCGAGCCACATCAAATGTTGCGCCTCCTTGGGACTTCTCAGCAAAGAACAACTCCGCACATTGCACGAAAGTGGGGTGGAGAACTATCACTGCAACATCGAGACAGCCCCCTCCTACTTCCCTTCGCTATGCACCACGCACACCATTGAGCAGAAGCTCGACACCATCCACGCTGCCCGCGAAGTGGGGTTCCGTATCTGCTCGGGTGGCATCATCGGCATGGGCGAGACAATGGAGCAACGCATCGAGATGGCTATGTTGCTACGGAAGGAGCACATACTCTCCATCCCTCTAAACCTGCTGCATCCCATTCCCGGGACGCCCCTCGCCTCAACGCCTCCCCTCAAAGAAGAAGAGCTTCTCACAACCATTGCCCTCTTTCGCTTCATCAACCCCAAGGCCTACCTCCGCTTCTCGGGCGGTCGCGCACAGCTGAGCCAAAAGACGCAAGAGAGAGCCCTATACGTAGGGATAAATGCTGCCATCATCGGCGACATGCTCACCACCATCGGCAGCCGCGTGGAAGACGACCGCCGACTGTTTACATCTTTAGGATATTCATTAACCCGTGATACCGACTGGGTCGGATAAAAACATTATGACAACAGAAGAACTACTGAATTTCGACAGGGAGCACGTGTGGCACCCCTACACCTCCACCGTCAACCCCCTACCCGTCTATCCGGTGGAGCGTGCCGAGGGGGTGGAAATAGTATTGAAAAACGGCAGGCGGCTGATTGACGGCATGTCGTCGTGGTGGGCTGCCGTGCACGGATACAACCATCCCGTGCTCAATGCCGCTGCCAACCGGCAGATTGGGAAGATGAGCCATATAATGTTCGGGGGCATCACCCACGAGCCGGCAGTTGAGCTGGCGGAGAAACTGCTCGGCATCCTTCCGCCTCAGCTGGAAAAGATATTCTTTGCCGACAGCGGCTCCGTTGCCGTTGAGGTGGCAATGAAGATGGCTATACAGTATTGGCAATCCAAAGGCATGAGCCGCAAGCATAGGTTCGCCACCATCCGTAGCGGCTATCATGGCGACACCTGGCATGCCATGTCGGTGTGCGACCCCGTGACCGGTATGCACGGGATATTCTCCGGCAGTCTCCCCGTGCAGTATTTCATTCCCCAGCCCTCCGTGAAGTTTCATGAAGAGTGGAACGAGGAGGCAATGCAGCCGTTGGAGGATTTGCTGAAGAAGCATTCCGAGAGCATAGCGGCACTCATCCTGGAACCGATTGTGCAGGGCGCCGGGGGTATGTATTTCTACTCTCCCACCTTTCTTGTCCGCGCAAAAGAACTCTGCCAACGATACCATGTATTGCTTATTTTCGATGAGATAGCAACGGGCTTTGGTCGCACCGGCAAGTTGTTTGCCTGGGAGCATGCCGGCGTTGTGCCTGACATCATGTGCATCGGCAAAGCCCTGACGGGAGGCTACCTCACACTCTCTGCCACGCTTACTACCCGCAATGTTGCCGACACCATTTGCAGCGGCGAAGCAGGCTGTTTCATGCACGGCCCCACGTTTATGGCCAATCCATTGGCTTGTGCCATTGCCTCGGCTTCCGTGTCGCTGCTGCTCGAAAGCAGCTGGCAGGAAAAAGTGAAAGCCATCGAGAAACAGCTTGAGAAGGAACTATCCCCCGCCCGAAAGTTCAACAACGTAAAGGAAGTGCGCGTGCTGGGAGCCATCGGAGTCTTGGAGATGAAAGAGCCTGTCGACATGGCTGTGCTCCAACGGCGGTTCGTGGAAGAAGGCATCTGGGTGCGGCCCTTCGGCAGACTTGTCTACCTTATGCCGCCGTTTATTATCCGCCCCGACCAGCTGTCAACGCTGACCAAGGGTGTTCTAAACAGTATCAGAGAATGAAAGACTATAACGCATTGCTAAACCAACTCAAGGTATCCGGCAGCTACCGATGCCTGCCTTCGGTGACTCATCATGGCGGAGATATAGAGGCAGACGGGCGCACAATGCTCAACCTCTCTTCCAACGATTACCTGGGGCTGGCTTCGCGCCATGACCTGCAGGAAGGGTTCATGGAGGAATGGAAAGAAGAGCATTATGCTTTCTCCTCGTCTTCTTCGCGTCTTCTCACAGGCAATTTCCGCATCTACACCACTCTCGAGCAGTTGATAGCCGAGAGGTTCCTTCGCGAGGCTGCCTTGGTGTTCAACAGCGGCTACCACGCAAACACCGGGATACTTCCCGCCCTTGCGGACAAGCATTCGCTGATACTTGCCGACAAGCTTGTACACGCCAGCATCATCGATGGTATGCTGCTCAGTGGCGCACCCTTCCAACGCTACAGGCACAACGACTACGACCACCTGGAGATGCTCCTGAAGAAGAACGCCGGCAGCTACGAACAGATATTCATCGCAACGGAAAGTGTATTCAGTATGGATGGCGACGTATGCAACCTCCGCCGCCTCGTGGATTTGAAGAGAGAGTATCCTAATGTATGTCTGTATGTGGACGAGGCACATGCCATTGGTGTGAGAGGAAAGAATGGTCTGGGCATCGCAGAAGAACAAGGTTGCATTCAAGACATCGACCTCCTTGTAGGCACCTTTGGCAAAGCATTGGCTTCGATGGGGGCTTACGTGGTCTGCAGCCACACCATTCGCGAATACCTGATAAACCGCATGCGGCCGCTCATATTCAGCACGGCATTGCCCCCGATGCAGATAGCCTGGACACGGTTTATCTTCGAAAGGCTTCCGTTTTTTGCCGGGGAACGCGACAGACTGACCCTCACAAGCCGCCTCCTGAGAGAAGCCCTGAAGGGGAAAGGCGGAGAGATAAGCGAAAGTCATATCATCCCATATATCGTGGGTGACAACAAAGAATGTATCCTCAAGGCGGAAGAATTGCAACGGAAAGGATTCTACTGCCTTGCCGTACGCCCGCCGACGGTGCCGCAAGGAACGGCAAGAATTCGCTTCTCGCTTACAGCCGGGATGCGTCCCGAAGATGTGGAACAATTGACACAAGCGCTATGAAGACATTGAAACAACCGTGTAGCAACAACTCCTCGTCGCTCCTTCTATTCTTCTCTGGGTGGTCGGCTTCGCCGGAACTGTTTACATCCTTGGAGGCAAACGAGGATTCGGATGTGACAATCTGCTACGACTACCGGGACTTGTCGTTCAAAGAGGACCTCTCGCACTACAGGGAGATACATCTCGTTGCCTGGTCGATGGGTGTAAGGATGGCTGAACTTGCCTTGGGGGGCAGATATAAGTTTACCTCAGCCACGGCAATCAACGGTACACCCCGCCCCATCGACGACAAATACGGTATTCCTACCAACATCTTTCTTGGCACGCTCAATGGGTTGACCCCGGAAACGCTCCAGCGTTTCAACCGCCGTATGTGCGGCACGCGTGAGATACTCGGGATGTATCAATCAGCCTCGGCTCGAGCGTTTGACGAAGTGCGCGACGAGCTGAGGGCTATCCATAACCATTGCCTTCAAACCTCGGACGAAGCTATCCCCTGGACACGCGCCATCATTGGCACAGGCGACAGGATATTCCCTTCTTCAAATCAACTTGCCTATTGGGAAGGCCGTTGCCCCGTCTTGGAGATTGATTCACCTCATTATCCTTTCTACCAATGGACACGCTGGAAAGAATTATAACCCGTTTTACCCGTGCCCTCGACAGCTACGATGCCCAAGCCGTGGCACAACGGCAAATCTGCCGCCGGCTCATCGCTCTGCTTCACGCCTACACCGGCGGGCACTTCCACCGCGTCCTCGAGATAGGATGTGGCACGGGGGGCTTCACTCGTCTCTTGAAGGATGGTTTCTCTGTCAACGAATGGTATCTCAACGACCTTTGCGAGGGTTGCCGCGAGAGGGTCATGGGGCTTTTCCCCGAACAGCATCCCGTTTTCGTTGCCGGGAATGCAGAAACTTCCAATGGATACAACATCCACAAGAGTTTCTTCATCAGCTGTCGGCAAAGCTGTCACCCCAGGGAATGCTCTTCTTCAACACCTTTACACCCAACAATCTGCGGGAGGTACGTCTTCTCAGCGGCAAGGGACTCAATTACCCCACAACCGGGCAGTTGACCAAGTGGCTGAGAAGGGACTATCATATCCTCCACCTTGAAGAAAAGGAGATTGTTCTAACCTTCGACTCTCCGATGGATGTGCTCCGCCATCTTAAAAGTACGGGCGTCACAGCCACCGGCGGCGAACACTGGATGCGCCGACAACAAACGGATTTCTGCCGTCGCTATGCCGAGGGCTTCAGCACCACAGACAATAAAGTAACACTCACCTACTGCCCGCTCTACATCGTGGCAGTACGAAAAAACGAATAATATATATGAAAGGAAAAGTATTTTTTGTTTCAGGGATTGACACCAACGTTGGCAAGACTTTTGCCACCGGTATCCTTGCCCGCCGCCTAGCTGCCAAAGGCCACAAAGTAATAACCCAAAAGATGGTGCAGACCGGATGCCGGGAGGTATCGGAAGATATCGAGATGCACCGCCGGTTGATGGGAATTGGCTTCACCGAAGAAGACCGCTCGGGACTCACCTGCCCTTACGTCTTCACCTACCCTTGCTCGCCACACATGGCTGCCGGGCGCGACGGAAGAGAAATCAATCCCGATGTCATCACACGTGCAACACAAACCCTGCAGGAGCGCTACGAATATGTGCTTTTGGAAGGGGCTGGCGGACTGATGGTGCCCAACGACCTGTGTTCGCTCACTATCGACTACATCCGCGACCAACGCTATCCGCTCATCCTTGTTACCTCCGGCAAACTGGGGAGTATCAACCATACCTTGCTGAGTCTCTTGGCGTGTCGGGATTATGGAATTACGGTAGACAGCGTTGTCTACAACCAATATCCGCATACCGACCAACTGATAGAAGAAAACACACTGGAATATCTGCGTGGTTACCTGAAAAGAGAATGGCCCGACACCCGTCTGATTGTTCTTCCTGAAGAACCTGCTAAGAACTCACTCTGACAACGCGCAAATACATGATTTTATAATCAGTCTTTACTGCGGGAAACAAGAAAGTCAACTTTCTTCCTTTACCGTTTTTGAAGGCAACAAGAAAGTCGACTTTCTTCCTTTACCATTTTTGAGGGCAACAAGAAAGTCAACTTTCTTCCTTTACCATTTTTGAGGGCAACAAGAAAGTCAACTTTCTTCTTTTACAATTTTTGAGGGAGACAAGAAAGTCAACTTTCTTTCTTTACCATTTTTTGAGAGTAACAAGAAAGTCCTCCATCCTTCCAAACGGAGCGCAAATACAGCTTTATTCGAATAATACTTGATTTCCTTCCGGCCGGAGCACGGTCATTCCCGGATTTACTTGAAGTGATGTTTCTCCCAGGTATAAACTTTGGGAGATTCTTTTATGAAGGAATTTACTTTGTCTCTATCTTCTTTACTGAGATAGAGGGGTGTGTTGTAGGTGGCGGTCAGCGTCAGGCTGTCCGGGCTCAAGCGATACTCAACAAGGTCCATATCCAAGTGAGCTGTTGCACTGAGAAAGTCCGAGCTGTTTCTATTGGCATCCTCCTTGATAAACCAATCTGAGGGAACGGGAGTAAACAAATCCGAAGCATCCAACGGCGCCCATTCGGTGGTGAAGAAATCCACCCTGCTGTCTGCCACCGGACCGTTCACCGTCCTCACAAAGCAGACAACATTAGTGTTGTTTACCAGCGGGAGTAGCTTTATCTCAATCCTGCTCCGCTCGGTCACCTCAAGCAACAGATAATCCGAAGTCAGTTTCTTTAGCACAGAAAAGCCGTTCATAGTATTCTTCAACTTGGCTTCCTTGCCAGATTTGTATAAGTCAACAAGGTCTTTGCGCCAAGCATTTTCCAGTTGAGGGATATTATTGTCGGGCATCGATATGAATAAGGCATCCATCTCCTGAGCCCCCACGCCGAGAGCAAACACCGAGAGCAATATCGAGAATATGATTCGTTTCATGTTTTTCGTACTTTATTTTGTCCCCAAATATAGAAATATCATTCCTAACAGAACAAGGAATAAATCCACCGCCTTGCTCTTTAAGTTTTTTTCGTGGAAGAAGAGTGCCCCTGCCACAAAAGTGACCAACACATTGCTGCGCCGTATCATGGAAACGATTGATATCATCGAGCCGGGAAAACTCAGGGCATAGAAGTATATCCAGTCGGCAATAATAAGGAAGACGGAAATGAGCACAATGTTCCAATGCCAAACAAACGGAGTGCTTTTCTTTCGCTGCGGATACCACAGCAGCAATAATATCGGCAACATAATCAGACATTGATACACATTGAACCACACCTGCACCGTCATCACGTCCATACTCCCCATCAGATACTTGTCGTACAACCCGCTCATGGCCCCTGTCAGGATGGATATCACCGTGAAGAAAATCCATTTGTTGTGAGTGAAATTTATCCCTTCTTTCTTTCCCGAAGAAGAAAGCATATAGAACGACGCGATGGAGAGCAACACTCCAATCCACTGATACAGATTCAGCCTCTCGCCAAAAACCGCCATTGCTCCCACCAAGGTGAGCACAGGTTGCGTTGCCTTGATTGGTCCGGTGATGGTCAGCGGCAGATGTTTCAAGGCAAAATAACCGGAAATCCACGACGACAATACTATTACAGCCTTAACCAGCACCTTCATATGTGTTTCGAAAGACACCCTCGGAACATAAAACATCCCGCCGTCCAACACATCCGTGTAGAACGACAGCAAGATAAATGGAACGAAAATAAGACTGCTTATCAACGTGTTCAGGAACAACACCGGAATAACGGCATTTCCATTGAGCGAAACCTTCTTGTTCACCTCATAACAGCCCAACAAAAATGCTGATGCAAATGCCAATACAACCCACATGACGATTTATGATTTATCAGTTTGTTTCGAAAAGAGATTCAGGATAGGTGATGTCTTCCAAGAAAAGCGCAGACCCGGGCACCGACACACCGGCACGGCATCGGTCTTTTGCCTCTATCACCCCCCGGAAACCCTCAATGGTAAGCTTTCCCTGTCCCACTTCGAGCAACGTTCCCACTATTGCCCTTACCATATTGCGAAGGAAGCGGTCTGCCCGTATGGTGAACGCCCACACATCGTCATCCACCCTCGTCCATTCTGCCTGATAGATGCGACAATTATTCGTCTTGACATCCGTGTGCAATTTGCTGAAACTGGTGAAATCGATGTAGTTGAACAACACCTTCGCGGCTTCGTTCATTGCCTCAAAGTCCGGCAGACAGTTCATACGATAGACCATGCCGTAGTTAAACGGGTTCTTCCGTGCCGTAATATAATATCTGTATGTACGCGCTGTGGCATCGAACCTGGCATGTGCAGAGGGCTTGACGGGAACAATTTGGTAGACGGCAATGTCTTTCGGGAGCAATCGGTTGAGCTTCTCGGCAAAGAAAGCCATATCGTAGGGCAGATTGTCGCTATCGAAATGTGCCACCATCAGCCGGGCATGCACTCCGGCATCCGTACGCCCTGCTCCAACCACCTGAGTAGGATGGCGCAGCAAGGTACTCAAAGCCTCCTCCACACATTGCTGCACAGCCAAGCCGTTGGGTTGTGTCTGCCACCCACAAAAAGACTTTCCATTATATCCCAAGTAGATAAAATAACGATTCACGCCAGAAAAAAACTTACTTCTTACAAATTCGCGGGCAAAACTACAAAAAACCGCTGAAACCGTGGATTGGCGTTTCTTTCGGATGTCGTGCGACGGAGGAAGCGCTACGGCTTGCGGCACTTAACGATGACCTTCTCCCCTTCCGCAAGTGTCGTGGCAAAAAGATACACGTCTGCACCGTCTTTTATCTTCGTCCGCCGGCGTAGCTCTTCCACCGACAAAGGGAAGTTGCGGACAGTTATATTCGCTTGTGGAATCTCCTTGGATAACTTCTTACACAATCCCCCGGAGAAAGGATAGACTTCTTCCACCACAAAACTCCTGCCGGGGAACCCCTCGACCCAAGCCTCAGAAGTGTAGAGATGACTGCTTGCATGCAGCTTCTCCACAGAAAAACGGGCAGCCACACACTTGAATGCCCCGGCCTTCAGCAATGAGGCATTGGGCTCGTAGAGAAACCCTCCGATACGGCCCGCCACATGCGATGTCTCCACTCGCTCTTCTTCTTGCGTAAAAACGAATGTTTCTTCCCCTCCACTACTGTCGTAGTTGACACAGCAGAGCGTTGGCGAGACCGCCACATCGCGTTCTACCACGAACAACAGTTCCTTGCATTCATTCCTCACCGAAAGGACATG
>CAVJCD010000017.1:0-13260 GCA_963648005.1 Tannerellaceae bacterium
AGCAATGCCGAACAAATGGAGGTGGAGCCCAATCCCATTTCGCGGCAAACAATTTGAGCTACGGCAATGGGGTGCATGATATAGGGTTCGCCCGAGCGGCGTTTAACCCCTGCGTGAGCCTGATTGGCAAAGTTGAATGCCTTTGTTATGCGTTCCACCTTTCGCCGGTGGTTCGACTTCAGATAATCGTCCAACAGTTCGTTAAAACCATCTTGTATCATCTTTTCGTCTGCCGAAGCAGTCGACGCCGATACATCGGTTATGTCTTTCGTATCTTTTACGCTCTCCGCATCGCTCATGGTCACTTTTTTTAGGTATCCGCAAATATACGGATATCCTTTGTAAAACAATCACACGAGTTATCCCACTGGGATTTTGAGAATCTGGCCCGGATGGATGTTTGTATCGGAGAGTCCGTTTACCTTGCGGATGAGGTCGGCAGACACTCCGGGGTACTTTTTCGAGATGGTGTAGAGCGAATCACCGGCCTTGACCTTGTAGGAAACGAAGCTCTTGCCGTCCTTGTCGACTTTAGTGGTGGTTTGGAGAGCAGATTTGGTGTCCGGGGTTGTTTTCTGCTTGTCATTGGAGGCGAAAGCCACTCCACCATTGTCCACATATAACGTAAGCTTACGGCCAGGCGCCACGCGGTTTGATTTCAGTCCGTTCCAACGACGTACTTCTTTGGGGGTAACCCCATAGTGGTTGGCTATGGTGTTGATATTCTCGCCGGAAGCAACGCGGTGGGTTATCTTCTCACGGGTAGAAGCTCCGGGGTCGTAGGCGAGGCTTGTGGCAAGGAGGTCTTCCGCATGGTAGGCATATACCGTGTCCTCTTTGGATATGAAGGAGTATGTCTTGTCTATCGGCAGTTTGAGCACACAGGGTGCGGCGTTGCCCGGGATGATATCTCGCTTGTATTGGGGATTGAGGGCGCGCACTTGCTCAAGGTCCATGCTCAGTACGTCAGCCACCTGAGAGAGGTGGAGCGCCTTGGTAACCACTATCGTGTCTGTAGCAAGCGGCAGGTTGGTTTGCACGGGACATATGTTATGCTCGCAATAGAAGTTCATGATATAGTTGGCGGCGATGAAGAGAGGCACATACGACCTTGTCTCGCGTGGGAGGTAAGGGAATATTTCCCAAAAGTCCATCTTGCCACCTGCACGTCGGATGGCTTTGTTCACATTCCCCGGTCCGCAGTTGTAGGACGCCAGCACAAGATTCCAATCCTTATATATATCGTACATATCCTGGAAATAGCGGCATGCGGCACGGGTGGCCTTCTCGGGGTCGCGACGGTCGTCAACCAGACTGTTTATTTCGAGTCCGTAAATCTTCCCGGTGGGGAGCATGAACTGCCAGAGGCCACATGCCCCGGCGCGAGACAGAGCCACGGGATTCAATGCACTCTCCACGACAGCCAGGTATTTAAGCTCGATGGGCAGATTGTATTCATCGAGCACCTGCTCGATTATGGGGAAGTAGAAATCAGCCATACCCAGCATGTAGCGAACAAGCCCACGGCGGCGGGTGGCGTATAAATCTATGCAGTCGCGCACCACCTGGTTGTAGCGCATCGGAATGACAGTGGGGAGACTTTCAAGACGTCGGCTGTAGACGGAGTCGGAGAACAATACGTTTTCCTCATCGTCGTGGCAATACTCATCGCGTTTGGTAAAATAATTGACGTGCCAAGAGCGGAGCAGACTGTCCACGTTGGCATCCATGCTTTCAGGAATCATACCTACATCAACGGAGAGGGTATCTGTCGAGAGGGTGGAGTAGTCTTCTTCTTGTGCAACAGCAACACCCGCGAGGCACCAAAGGCAGACTATCAACAATACATATTTCATTTTCATGTCATCAAAATTTTATACTGCAATTAAGGCCATAGAGGCGGTCGCTTTTGGAAGTCTTGGGCACCACTACAGGCTCCACCCTCATGCTCAAGTCGGGCGAAATATCAAAGTCGAAGAGTTGTGCCTCAACGTAGGCATCAATCATACAGAGGGCGTAAACTCCTACGGTGATGATTATGCTGAGGTCGCGGTAACGGCGATAGTAGTCTTTGCTTCGCTTGATGTTGTCTTGCCAGCGCGAATCGCTTATGAAATTCTCCGGAGAGTATCCGTTCTTCTTGGCTATGACCTGCCAGGAGTTGCTCCACTTCTCCGGCTCGGAGGAATTGTTCTGCACATCGTTCATCAAATCGAAGTATGCCGTGGAATAGTCCTTATAGTTCTTGTTGTTCCATGTGATGGCGTAAATACATCCCATGAAGCCGCCATAGACAATGGGTAACTTCCAGTAGGCTCGATTGTATATCTGCCCGAGACCGGGGCAGATGGCAGAGAGGATTACAGCCTTCTTGGGATTGGGTAGGAAGGGCTTTTCTGCTTCGGCAGTGGGGATAGAGGCTAAGGCTACGGAGTCGGCGGCATGGAGCACCGCCGCAACGGAGGAGTCGGGTGTGGCAGGTTGTACCTCCTGAGCCTTCGCAACGGGTGCAAAGGAAGCAAACACAACCACGAGGCACATCAGCCTACCCAAAATCCACTTCATCCTCACCTTTCTTCTACCATCCAATCATTTCAGTTTGTCGAACAGGGCCACCAAACGTTCCAGGTCCTCTTCCGAAGAGAAGGGGATGGTGATACTGCCTTTTCCTTTATCGTTGTAAGTCATCTTCACCTTTGTCTTGAAGAAGTGTGAGAGATGTTCTTTCAGCATATTGTATTCCTCGGGGAGCCGTTTGCCACGCGGGGCGGCGGGGGTAGTCTTCGAGGATGTGTCTGCCGAGGTTTTACCTCCTCTTACAATCTCCTCCACGCTTCTCACGGAGAGTCCTTCGGCGAGGATACGTTCGTAGAGAGCGAGCTGCACCTCCGGGTCTTCCACGGGAATGAGTGCACGGGCATGGCCCATATCTATTTTCTTGTCCTTGATGCCCATCTGAATCTCGGCGGGGAGCTTCAGGAGACGCAGATAGTTGGCAATGGTGGCCCGCTTCTTGCCTACCCTCTCGCTAAGCTTCTCTTGGGTGAGGTTATAGCTGTCGATAAGTTTCTGATATGCCAGGGCAATTTCTATGGAATTGAGGTCTTCGCGCTGGATGTTCTCAATCTCGTCGGCAGCCGTCTTGATGTAGGCGGGGATACGTTCCAAGCCTGCCATAAGGGATGCACGGTAACGGCGCTCGCCGGAGATAATCATATACTTGTCCGGGGCGAGTTCCTTGAGGGTGATGGGTTGCACCACACCGAGCGAGCGGATGGAGGTTGCGAGTTCCTCAAGGGCTTCTTGCTCGAACACCGAGCGGGGCTGCTCGGGATTGGGTTCAATCTTGCTTAATTCTATCTCGTTGATAGACGACGACCCACCGGTTTTCAAATCGTCCATTGTTATAAGGGCATCCAGGCCACGGCCGAGAGCCGATTTGTTTTTTGCCATACGTTTGGGGTTTAGGAGACAATTTTCATTTGTCGTTTTTACTAATCAATTCCTTTGCCAGCCGGAGGTGATTGAGGGCACCCTTCGACTCGGCGTCGTAGAGAAGCACGGGCTTGCCATAGCTGGAGGCTTCGCTGAGCTTCACGTTGCGCTGAATGACGGTGGTAAACACAAGGTCGCGGAACGGACGTTTCACCTCCTCGTAAATCTGGTTCGAAAGACGCAGACGAGAGTCGTACATGGTCATAAGGAAACCTTCTATCTCGAGCCCCGGATTGAGCTTCGACTTTATAATCTTTATTGTGTTGAGCAGTTTGCTTATGCCCTCGAGGGCGAAATATTCGCACTGCACGGGGATGATGACCGAGTCGGCAGCCGTAAGAGCATTCACCGTGATGAGTCCCAGGGAGGGTGAGCAGTCGATAAGGATATAGTCGTAGCTATCCTTCAAGGGGGTTATCACATTCTTCATTATCTTCTCTCTGTTCTCCATGTTGAGCATCTCAATCTCGGCGCCCACAAGGTCGATGTGTGAGGGCACAATATCCAGCCCCTCCACCTCTGTTTTCACCACGGCATCCTTCACGTCGTCGCCGTTCACCAGACATTCGTAGATGGAGCATTCCACACTGCGCACATCCACGCCCAGACCCGATGAGGCATTGGCCTGCGGGTCTGCATCCACAACCAACACTTTCTTCTCGAGTGCGGCAAGCGAAGCAGCCAGGTTGATGGTGGTTGTGGTCTTGCCCACACCACCTTTCTGATTTGCTAATGCTATAATTTTTCCCATATTCTCTTATTGTTACGTCGGCAAAGCTACGCATAAAAACCCAACTGCCCTTCCGCCGGGGGCGAAACAATGCCTCACCTGTTGATAACTCGCCATAACTGTTGATAACTTTCTCTGGGAGGTTAGAACCTCCGGAAACGGGAGGACCGATGGTTTTCGTTTTCTCGGTAAGGAAGGTTTTTACTCGAGGGACGACACATTTCATCAAAAGGGACGACCCTTTTTGTTTTCCCCCGTAAGGCGGGGTTTTCCCAACTTGATATCAAGTTTGCTCAATTTTGATATCAAGTTCATTTTTCACCCGCCGATTTTTCGCCGGATTACAGTTCTCGGATTAGATGTTTGATGGCGGCAATTGGGTGATGCCATATCATTCTCGGACCTGCCCAACGCATCACTTCGCCTATACGTTTTCTCATCTCGGGACGATAACAATGGACGGGGCATTTCTTGCAAGTGGTCTTGTTCTCGCCGAACTTGCAATGCTGCAATCGTGCATTGGCGTAGTGCAGCAGTTCCGTACACGAAGGACACAATTCTCTGTTCCCCTCCTTCCCCCTGCAATACAGCCGTATCATCTGCTCCACGACCTGCCGTTCTTCCTCTATCCTGCCCATCTCAATGTTTTTGTTTCGTATTGCCTTACCACTCTATGGGGGATTGGCCGGTGGAGGTGAGGTAGGCGTTGGCTTGGCTGAAGGGTTTGCTACCAAAGAAGCCACGGTAGGCTGAGAGAGGCGAAGGGTGCGCCGACTTGAGTATAAGGTTGTGCGAGCCATCGATGACAGCCCCCTTGCGCTGTGCATACGACCCCCAAAGGATATATACAATATGGCTACGTTCCTTCGCAAGCGTTTGTATCACTGCATCGGTAAACGTTTCCCATCCGCGGTTTTGGTGCGAGCCGGCCTGATGTGCACGCACAGTCAGTGTGGCATTGAGAAGAAGCACGCCTTGGTCTGCCCAGCGCAACAGATTGCCGCTCGGGGGCATGGGCTTACCAATGTCGCTCTCTATCTCCTTAAAGATATTAATGAGTGACGGCGGATAAGGTGTACCGTCTTGCACCGAGAAGCACAACCCGTGTGCCTGTCCGGGCTCGTGGTATGGGTCTTGCCCAAGAATCACCACCTTCACCTTGTTGAACGGACAATGGGCAAAAGCATTGAATATGTATGGTCCGGGAGGATAGACCGTACCCTCGGCATACTCCTGCTTCACAAAGCCAACCAACTCCTTGAAGTAGTCTTTCTCGAATTCGGGGACGAGCCGTTCCTTCCAGCTCTGTTCAATTTTTACATCCATTGCGTCCGGTATTGTTGTTATATCAGATTCATCCCTGCTTCGCGGGCCTCGCGACGCATCTCTTCAGGCCAAATGCTGGCTTGAATCTCGCCGATATGGGCTTTGCGCAGATAGAACATACAAAGACGGCTCTGCCCTATACCCCCACCGATGCTCTGCGGCAGCTCGCCACCAAGCAGGCGCTTATGGAAATAGAGATTCTTCCTCTCCTCCGCATGGGAGATTTTCAGCTGACGTTCCAATGCTTCCTTATTCACGCGGATACCCATCGACGAAAGCTCAAGGGCTCGGTTCAATACACTGTCCCAAACCATCAAGTCGCCGTTCAGACCCATGCGTCCGTCTTCTGCCACGGTGGACCAGTCGTCGTAGTCCGGGGCACGTCCGTCGTGAGGCTCTCCACTGCTCAACTTGCCGCCTATACCTATAATAAATACGGCGCCATATTCTCTTGTGATGGCATCCTCACGCTCCTTGGACGAAAGTGTGGGATACATCTGCAACAATTCTTCGGAATGTATGAAGTGGATATCGCGGGGGAGCACCGGCCGTATCTGCGAAAACATTTCGTATACCATATATTCAGTGCGCAACATGGCGGCATATATTCGCCCAACAATCTCCTTCAGATATTCCACATTGCGCTCCTTGGGACTCATCACCCGTTCCCAATCCCATTGGTCGACATACAAGGAGTGCATATTGCCCAACTCCTCATCCGAGCGGATGGCATTCATATCCGTATATATGCCATAGCCCTCTTCAATATGATAGTCCGCCAAGGTGAGGCGCTTCCACTTCGCCAAGGAGTGCACAATCTCCGCCTTGGCATCGTCCAAGTCTTTGATGGGGAAGGTAACAGCCCTTTCAACTCCGTTCAAATCATCATTTATTCCCATCCCTTTGAGGACGAACAGCGGGGCAGTTACACGGCGCAGGCGCAACTCCGACGAAAGGTTCTGCTGAAAGAAATCCTTAATCATCTTAATCCCCATCTCCGTCTGCGAAAGATTGAGCAGTGCCTTATACCCCGCAGGTTTTATCAAATAACTCATACGTTAGCTTCTTCTTTTATGAATATCTTGCCACAAAGGTAACGATTAATGGCAAAACAACAACAATAAGGCTGTTTTGTTTGCAAAATGGCAGAGTATATAGCAAATACCTTGCAAATTATCATTGCATCCACCCGTTAGAGCAGAAAAAAGGAAGAGGATGGTCAGTCTTCCAATGTCCCGGGGCTGGAGATGGCGAAAAAGTCGTTTACCTTCTTTACCTTGGATGAGGTGGTGTAGGCATCATGGCAATAGACAATGGTCTGTCCTTTACAAGCGGCTTCTTCAAGCAAACGAATCTTCTCGCCAAAGGATAAGACGGGATAAGTGTCGTATGCCGAAATCCACAGGGGCGATACGTTTGCCGCAAGAGGGATAACGTCGCCGGCAAAAACAACACTATGGCTCGGCGTATGGAAATAAGGAACAATCTGCCCCGGCGTATGTCCATCAAAGAGCCTCAGCTCAACGCCCGGGCAAAGCTCCGTATCCTCACCTATGAGGCGCAGCAACCCGGAGTCGGCAACCGTCTGCATGTCTTCCACGAAGTATGACTCCCGCTCAAGGGCACCAGGATGAAGAAAGTTTTCCCACTGCGGGCGGCTGACCCAATGGGTGGCAAAGGGGAAAGCCATGCGAAGGTTACCCGTTGCCTCATTGCGAAGGGTAACGTAGCCACAGTGGTCGAAGTGCAGGTGGGTAAGCACCACGTCGGTTACCTGCTCGGGCATGATGCCCCGCTTCTGCAGTTCCTCGCCGAGGTCTCTCATATCGAAGAAACGATAGTAGGACAGTTGCCCAAGATGCTTCTCCCCCGCCCCACAGTCAACAACGATAACTCTCCCGGGAATATCCGTAACAAGCAGGCTTCGCATTGCCAATACACATGTGTTGGCTTCGTCCGACGGGTAGCGCCGGCTCCATGCCGCCTTGGGCGTTGCACCAAACATGGCGCCGCCATCGGCATGGAAATATCCCGTATCAACAGTCTCTATCTTCATATCTTCCTTCAGGCTTTTCTCAAAGCAAAGGTAAGCCTATTTCCCCTAATCCATCGGAAGGCGGAGTCTTCGATTTAATGTATCTTTGCCGCCATGATTGTAGCGAGAAAGAAAAGGAAAGAAAACATAGCAGAGTATCTGCTCTATATGTGGCAGGTGGAGGATTTGATACGTGCCAACCGGCTCAACATTGACGCAATCAAAAAGACTGTGATTGCCAAGTACGACCAACCTGAGGATATAAAGAAAGAAATCACCCGTTGGTATGAAGAATTGATAGAGATGATGCGTAGCGAGGGTGTTACCGAGAAGGGACATATCCAACTCAACAAAAACGTAATCATTGCCCTCGTTGACCTGCACCTCAAGCTGCTGAAGTCGCCCAAAGAGATGGTCTACGGGGCAGCATACTACAAGACACTCCCCTACATCGTGCAGCTAAGGGCCAAGTCGGGGGGTGAAGACCTGCCGGAGATAGAGACATGCTTCAATGCCGTCTACGGCTATCTTATCCTTCGCATGCAAGGCAAGGCGGTGAGCGATGAGACCATGGAGGCCATACGGCAGATAAGTTCCTTCCTGGCAATGCTTGCCGAGAAGTATCGCGAGGACATGAACGGAGAATTGAAATTAGAAGATTGACAACATGAAGACAATATTGGTCACCGGCGCAAACGGTCAGTTGGGCCGAGCCTTGCGCCTATTGGCAGAGAGCCACCCGGAACACAAGTTTATTTTCACGGATGTCGACACGCTCGATATCACAGACCCCAAGGCTGTGCGCCGCATGATGGCGGATGGCGGTGTGAACTACGTGTTCAACTGCGCCGCATATACGGCAGTGGAGAAAGCCGAAGACGACGAAGCAATGTGTAGCCACATCAACTCCTTTGCCGTGGGTGTGCTTGGCAAGGCGGCTCATGAGGCAGGGGCAAAGATGATACATATCTCCACCGACTATGTGTTCGACGGAACGGGCCATCGCCCCTATGTGGAGACCGACGAGACCAATCCTCTGTCTGCCTACGGACGCACCAAACTGGCAGGCGAAGAGCTATTGAGGGAGGTATGCCCCGACGCCGTTATCCTCCGCACGGCATGGCTCTACTCCGAGTGGGGCAACAACTTCGTTAAGGCAGTGCTCCGCTTGGGTAAGGAACGTGATGAACTGGGCTTTGTGTTCGACCAAGTGGGAACACCGACCTATGCCGGCGACTTGGCTAAGGCCATGCTGAGGGTTGTGGAAGCCGACACCCAAGGGACTTTCGTGCCGGGTATCTACCACTTCTCGAACGAGGGTGTATGCAGTTGGTACGACTTTGCTGTGAAAATCCTTCAGCTTGCCAATCTGCACTGCCACATCAGTCCCATCGAGACAAAAGACTATCTCACCAAGGCAGCGCGCCCACACTTCAGCGTGTTGAACAAAAAGAAATTTAAGACAACCTACAATGTCACCATCCCCCATTGGGAAGAGAGCCTCAAGGGTTGCATGGAGAGAATGGAGAAATAAACGAAACGAACAGATATGAGCCAATATTCAGAAGAGATAAAGAAGAGAAGGACCTTTGCCATTGTGAGCCACCCGGATGCCGGTAAGACTACGCTGACGGAAAAACTCCTGCTGTTTGGTGGGGCTATCCACGTGGCTGGCGCCGTAAAGTCGAACAAAATAAAGAAGACAGCCACCTCCGACTGGATGGAGATAGAGAAACAACGTGGTATCTCTGTGGCTACCTCCGTGATGGCTTTCGACTACGATGGTCATAAGATAAACATCCTTGATACCCCCGGTCACCAAGATTTTGCCGAAGATACCTTCCGTACACTCACTGCCGTGGACAGTGTAATCATCGTGATAGACATTGCCAAGGGCGTGGAGGCACAGACCCGTAAACTGATGGAAGTATGTCGCATGCGCAAAACCCCGGTGATAGTGTTCGTCAACAAGATGGACCGCGACGGAAAAGACCCTTTCGACCTATTGGACGAGATAGAAGAAGAGCTCCACATCAAGGTGCGTCCCTTGAGCTGGCCGATAGATATGGGGCAACGCTTCAAGGGCGTATACAATATCTACGAACAGAAACTCGACCTTTATACGCCGAGCAAGCAATACGTAACCGAGAAGATTGAGATTGCCGACATCAACAGCCCCGAACTTGAGAGTCATATTGGCGACACGCTGGCAGAAAAGCTACGTGCAGACATCGAGCTTATCGAGGGCGTCTATCCCGCATTCGATGTGGAGACATACCTCAAAGGCGACATCGCCCCCGTGTTCTTCGGCTCGGCGCTAAACAACTTCGGCGTGAAGGAACTTTTGGATTGCTTCATCCGGATTGCCCCATCACCCCGCCCTGTTCAAGCCGTGGAACGTGTTGTAGACCCTGAGGAAGATTCTTTCACCGGCTTCGTGTTTAAGATACATGCCAATATGGACCCCAATCACCGTAGCTGTATCGCTTTCGTTAAGATTTGCTCCGGCCGCTTCGAGAGGAATGCCCCCTACAAGCATGTCCGCTTTGGCAAACAGCTACGCTTCAGCAGCCCCACGGCGTTTATGGCACAGAAGAAAGAGACAGTGGACGAGGCCTTCGCCGGCGATATCGTTGGATTGCCCGATACGGGGAACTTCAAGATTGGCGACACGCTGACTGCAGGAGAAGAACTCCATTTCAAGGGACTGCCCAGCTTCTCGCCGGAGATGTTCAAATACATCGAGAACGCCGACCCCATGAAAGCCAAACAACTGAACAAAGGTATCGAGCAGCTGATGGACGAAGGCGTGGCACAGCTCTTTACCAGCCAGTTCAACGGACGTAAAATCATTGGCACGGTGGGGCAACTACAGTTCGAAGTCATCCAATACCGCCTGCTTCACGAATACGGGGCACAATGTAAGTGGGAGCCCATCAGCCTCTATAAAGCATGCTGGATTGAGAGCGACAACGCCAATGCATTAGAGAATTTCAAGAAGCGCAAGATGCAATATATGGCCATCGACAAGGAAGGACGGGACGTCTACCTGGCTGACTCCGGCTACATACTGACGATGGCGCAACAAGATTTCCCGGACATCAAGTTCCATTTCACGTCGGAATTCTGACGATTTTTCAAATGTGTCGTCCCTTTTGGTCAAATGTGTCGACACATTTGAAGATGTGTATACGAATAATCTCGCCAAATTATTCGTATAAATCGGGCGAATTATTCGAATAACCCAAAAACAAGCTATCAACACCTCCACTAAAACCGCCGGTTGTTCGGGGTCAAAAAAAGGCTGCGCCCATTCCGTACGCAGCCTCACATTCCAAGGTTTCCCAAGGGTTATCCTACTTCAATCACCAGATACCGTCCAAGACTCCAGAAGAGTTTTGTGTCGATGATTTTGAGCGTCACGTTGCCATCTTCGTCTTTCACAAATTCGTAAGAGCCATCCGGGTGATTGGATTTCAGTTTGGCTTTACCGGCAAACAACGGTATTTCTTTCACTTCACGGATGTCGACAGAGATAAAGTAGTCTTTGTTGAACCCGCTCTGCAACACTTTCGACTTCGAGAAAAGACCTCCACCAGAGAGAATCTTCTGCTCTTTCAACTCCTTGGCAGTGCCAAAGCAGTAGTAGGCAGTGTTGAGCGCCTTGTCTTGCTCTTCTATCTTTTCCGACTGGGCAGCGTTGGTGGTTGCCAAGTCCTTCACATCTTCGTTTAGCGACGACACCTTCTCGTCCAATTCCTGAATGCGAACGTTTTTCTTCTCCAAATCCTCCTGAAGGGCAACAATCATGGTCGCCTTCTGGTCCAACTCCGAAGAAAGTCGATTGATTGTTTTCTTCAAGGCGGCAGACTGTATGCCGCTCTTCTTCAGTTTTTCCTCCAACCGACTGATAGTCTCTTTGTTCTTTTTCAGAGTTTCGCTAATAATCTGCATGTTCTGCCTGATTTGTTCGCGATTGCTCTTGCCTACATCTCCGCTTTGCTGCTGTATATTCAGATAGTTTTCCGCATCACGGATGGATTGTATATCGGCCTCAACCTCATTGAGAGTGGTGAGAATTTCATTCATCTCGCTTGCCGCTCTCGTATTCTCAACCCTTAGAGAGTCGTTTTCGGCCTTCAACCTTTTGTATTCGGCGGAGTTCTGTCCGCAAGACACCAACAATGTCGCACAGCTACAAACTAATAACAACTTTTTCATACCTCTATGTCTTATGGATTAATCTTCTTTCTCTATCTCTTTTCTGTCTTTCATTCCTGCCAACACGATAACAATCTCGCCCTTGGGCTCGTTCTCGGTGAAATGTTTGATAACCTCTTCCAGAGTTCCACGAACAGTCTCCTCATGTATTTTGGAAATCTCGCGCGACACCGATACCTGTCGGTCTGTCCCAAAGAATTCCGTCAATTGGGTAAGCGTCTTTACCAATCTAAAGGGCGATTCGTAGAAAATAATGGTCCGGTATTCGGTGGACAGTTCCTTCAACCTTGTCTGACGACCCTTCTTCTGCGGCAGAAATCCTTCGAAGCAAAACTTCTCGTTGGGCAGTCCGGAAGCCACCAATGCCGGAACAAACGCCGTTGCCCCCGGCAAGCATTCCACCTCAACCCCCTGGCGCACACATTCCCTCACCAACAAGAAACCGGGGTCGGAAATGGCAGGCGTACCGGCATCCGACACCAAAGCAATGTTTTCCCCTCCTTTTATGCGGGAGGCTATCTGCTCCACCGTCTTATGCTCGTTGAACTTGTGGTGCGACTGCATCTTGTTTTGTATCTCGAAATGCTTCAACAGAATACCGGTAGTACGCGTGTCTTCCGCCAAAATGAGGTCGGCTTCCTTCAACACACGGATGGCCCGGAAGGTCATATCCTCCAGGTTACCCACGGGAGTTGGTACAACTGTCAGCTTTGCCATAATCAAAGGAATCGTTTCTCCAACAACTTAAGGAAGTCGGCTACAGCCTCATCCTCTACGTTCCACTTCAGTTCGTTGTTAAGATATTCCACCGATGCCTCATACGACTGGATATCGCTAAGGTCGGCAATCGCCTTGTTCATCTTCTCTTCATCACCCCCAAACAGCTCGCGGCGGAAACGGAAACGGTCGTTCAAGCTGAATGCCTTGCGCAAATCGGAGAGGTTCTTCTTCTCCAACACATCGCTAAGGAAAACACCCTGCTTGTCTGCCCCCACCGTCTTAAGAGGCGTTTCCTTGATTGGCACCTCTGCCACAGGTTCGGGTTTCGTTTCCTTTACTTCCACAACAACAGTCTCCGTCGGTTTTATTTCGGGCATCGGCTTCACCTCAAGCACCGGCTTGGCTTCCGGCATCGGAGTCTCCACTTTTCTTTCCACGGGTGCTTCTTCCACCTTGGGCATCTCAGCGGCAACCGGCTCGGGCAACGACACTATCAAAGCCTGATGGGCTTCCATCTGTTTGCGCAACACTTCAATCTGCATCGCCTCCAAGGAATGAAGGTCGTTCAATATCTTATGCGTCAAATCGAATGTCTGACTGAAGAAGGATACCGGATATATCTCTGCATCGCGCATACCGGCAATCATAGTCTCAAGCTGCCGAATGTCAAGCAGCAGGTAATCTATTTTTTCTTTGTTTGCCATCTCTCTACCATTAATATGAAATGCGACAA
>CAVJCD010000017.1:13270-18170 GCA_963648005.1 Tannerellaceae bacterium
AAAGTACATTATCACTCAACAAAGCTGTCCGGGAGATTGACGAAATACAATCTCTGGGTGGCTCGCGTGAAAGCGGTATACAACCACCTATATAGGTCCTCACACAGCATATCTTCAGTTATATAGCCAATGTCTACAAAGACGTTGCTCCATTGTCCGCCTTGCGCCTTATGGCAAGTAATGGCATAAGCATACTTTGTCTGTACGGCATTGTAGTGAGGGTCCGTTTTCATCTTTTTCATTCTACCCGACTTTGTGGAAATGTCATCATAGTCCTCCAGAATGGTATAGAAGAGTTTGTTGCTCATCTCTTGCGGAAGAGCGGGTGCCTCGGTTGGCAAAGTATCGAGCAATATCTTTATGTCCAACTCAAGGTCGTAATCTTGAAAACGGACAGCGACATCGGCAAAGCGAAATCCGTAGAGTTCGTAGGTACGCCTCACACGCAGAACTTGCACAATCTCACCATTTGCCATGAAGCTCATCTCCTTGCAATCAGAGGTCCAATAATAGTTGTTTTTTGCTACCATTAGCCTATCGCCCGACGAGAGTTCCTCTTCCCGATAGAGAATCCTGGCCCGTATTCCATAGTTGTATATCTTCGCCCGTTTGTTGGAACGGGTTATGACTATCGTATCTTCTATCCCATCACGATTGTATGCCGACGATATTTCCTCAATCAGTTCTTCACCTCCAATCTTGCGCACATCTGCAAATCCCTTGAAGCGAAGTTTGGGATATATCTCAACAGCATTATTCCTCAGCGCCTCCCGCAGACGGGTTGCATTGAATAATATTCCCGAGTCTTCGTTTTGACGGACAACCTGTGTCAAGGTCGCTTCTTCAACTTGCAAGTTATAACCTCTGAGCATGTCCGAATTCAGCGCCGGGCTTTCCATTTGCATTACCGGCGGTAGCTGTGCCGTGTCACCAATCAGAATCAAACGACAGTCCGCGCCCGAGTAGACATACTGTATCAAATCGTCCAACAGCCGTCCGGAACCGAAATAAATTGGACCGTTCTCAGAGTTGGATATCATGGAGGCCTCATCAACAACAAACAATGTATCCTTATGTAAATTGTTGGCCAACAAGAATCCGGTTGGTTCATTGGAATATGTTTTTTGACGATAAATGCTTTTATGAATCGTCATAGCTTCTTGAGACGAATAAGACGAAAAGACTTTGGCAGCCCTTCCGGTGGGGGCCAACAAGATAATCTTTTGTTTAAGTTCGCTTAACGTCTTAACCATTGCTCCGATTAATGACGTCTTCCCCGTTCCTGCATATCCCGTCAAAAGCAAAAGTCGGTCGGGTTCTGTTGAAATCAGAAAATCCACGATTGCATTTAAGGCAGAATGTTGGTCTTCAGTTAAATCGTACGGAAGATTTTGGGCGATTTGAAGTCTCAAATAACTATTTATCATTTCGAACGCAATAATTTTGGTGATAAAGGTAGAGCATTAAATATTCTTTTTTTAAATTTGCCGGACGAAAATAAATTAAAAAAACAATACGAACCATGAAAGTTACATTGAAGATTTTATTAGCTGTTGCAGTTGTCCTGTTAGTTTACTTGTGCTACAGAAGCATCATGACGCCAATTGAATTCAACAAGGAAAAAGATTTGCGTGAGAATGCTATTAAGGCTCGTTTGATTGACATCCGTAAGGCTCAGATTGAGTACAAGAATGTGTATAAAACGCATGCCGGTAGTTTTACCGACTTGGTCAAGTTCTTGAAGGAAGACAAGCTCCCGTTCTTGATTAAGGAAGGTGTTCTTACTGACGAACAATTGGAAAAAGGTATGACTGAAAAGGAAGCCGTAAAGAAAGGTTTAATCAAACGTGATACCATTTGGGTTGTTGCAAAAGACACATTGTTTGGTGAAAACTACAATGTAGATGATTTGGAAAATGTTCCTGGCACAAGCATCAAGTTCACGATGGACACCGCTACGCTGACTTCCGGCTCAGGTTACACGGTGAAGGTGTTTGAAGCAGGTGTTAAGTACGACGATTATTTGGGCGACTTGAACAAACAGTTGCTTGTAAACTTAGATGATAAGGCTGCTAAGTTGGAAAGATTTCCCGGTCTGCGCGTTGGTTCGTTGACTGAGATTAACAACAACGCAGGCAATTGGGAATAATCAGTCAGACATATGGCTGTCAGTATTCCTGATACATTGACCGTTAATAATTCTGAGAAATATATATTGTCCATCCGGCTTCGGTCGGATGGACTTTCTTTTTCAGGATACTGCCCGTCGGTGAACGAAAGTTTCTTTTATAGGAATACCGAGTTCGACCGGACAAAGCCTTATATCTCTTCGTTGGAAGAGTTTTTCTTCGCTCACGAATTCCTCACATATTCGTACAAGCAGACTAATTTGGTTTATGTGTCGCCACAATACACAGTGGTTCCTGAGGATGTTTTCGTTGAGAAACGACAAAACGATTTGCTGTCATTTGCTTTTTCATCTTCCTCAAGCAAATGCTTGCACAATCCATTGACCCGCGAGGCGGCAGAAGTTATTTTCGACATAGAAGATGACGTCTATGGATTCTGCTCGCGTTCGTTAATCAATCCTACGTTCATTCACCATATTACCCCCCAACTGATTTTATGGAAACAACAAAGTCAAGGATTGGTTTCCCGTCAAATGTATGTGGTGATTCACCATAAGATGATGGATATTGCCTGTCTGGTTCAGGGGAAATTGCTTTTTGTAAACTCTTTCGGATATGATAAGCCGGACGATATTCTCTACTATATACTATATGTATGGAAACAAGTTGGTTTGGACCAAGAAAAAGACCAACTTCATATCTATGGAAGCGTTTCCATCTGTAACAACCTGAGAACGACGCTGCAGAACTACATACAACATATCGGACAGGCAGAGATGCCTTTGGAGGTCTATTTGTTGGGAACCGAAGTCATTCAAGCACCATTGGATTTAATAGCCTTGTTAGTATGCGAATTATAAGTGGAATATATGGCCGTAGGCGTTTTAGTGTGCCTTCTTCTTTTAGCGCACGTCCGACAACCGATTTTGCCAAGGAAAATCTTTTTAATGTAATCAACAACTTGACTGACTTGGATGGTGCTGAGGCCTTGGATTTGTTTTCCGGAACGGGAAGTATCTCATTTGAATTACTTTCCAGAGGTTGTAAGCATGTCACCGCTGTGGAAAGTAACAATGCCCACGCCTCTTTCATTGCCAAGGTAGCAAAAGAGTTGAAAACCGATGCGCTTCGCTTGATTCGTGGAGATGTGTTCCGTTATTTACATTCAGCGCCGAAACATGGGTTCGATTTCATCTTTGCCGACCCTCCGTATGCACTGAAAGAACTACCGGAAGTACCGGAATTGGTTTTCGAGCACGACCTATTACGCGATGGCGGCATATTTGTAATGGAACATCCCAAAACGAATGATTTCTCCCATCTTCCATACTTCAACCAACACCGCACATACGGTTCTGTTAACTTCAGCATCTTTATCAAGGAAGAATAGACTTAAAGGAGTGGTGAGAACAGACGCCAAAAAGACTCAACAAGTCGCTGTTTGATGGGTCGTTTCAACCATAGTGATGGTGTCAGCCGCTCGCAGCTACGCATATCTTGTAGGAACACCTGTTTCGTCTGCATGGCAAAAGATGGTTCGTATACGAATGCATTTATCTCAAAATTGTGTTCAAAACTACGAAAGTCCATATTAGCTGAACCGATACTGGTGAGCGCATCGTCGATAATCATTAATTTGGAATGCAAGAACCCGGGGTTATAAAAATAGACACTCACACCAGCCTTAACCATCTCGTCAATAAAAGAATGTGTTGCCATATTGGCTGAGTAAGTATCTGAATGTTTAGGCAGCATAAGCCGCACATCAATCCCCCCCAATGCAGCAATTTGCAGTGCCTGATTCAATCCTTCAGTAGGAAGGAAATAAGGTGTTTGCATGTATATGTATTTCTTTGCATTTGCAATGGCAAAAATATATGCTTGGAGCAGTGTGCGCCATTGTCCTATCGGTCCACTTGTCACTATCTGCATAATATTATCCTCATTATATATCTTCACCGGTGGATAATATATCTTGTCGTTCAATAGTTTTTTACTGACAACGTACCAATCTATCAGAAATGCAGATTGTAACCCATGTACACCTTTCCCCACAATCCTGAAATGAGTATCACGCCACACACCCCATTCCGTTCCTTTCTCATATCTATCGGCAATATTCATTCCTCCCATGTAACCGATTTGTCCGTCGATGACAACAATCTTTCGGTGATTTCTATAATTGACTTTGCTGGTAAATACCGGGAAAGCCACTTTCAAGAAGGCATGCACTTCGACACCGGCTTTTCTCATCTCGTCGAAGAAACTGTTCCTCACATTCCAACAACCCACATCGTCATACAACAACCGCACCTCAATACCCTCTTTTGCTTTCGCAATCAATGCTTCCTTGATACGTCTCCCTATCTCGTCGTCACAGAAAATATAATATTGGATATGGATATGATGCATCGCTCCTCGGATATCCTTCAGCAAGTCTTCGAATTTATCCGCACCATTAGTATAGATTTTTATTTCACTCCCATAAAGCAATGATGATTGACTATTGTTGTTCAATAGGGCAACCAAGGGCTGATACGAATCAGGAACTTTACATACATCCGGCGTGAGTTTCCTGCCTTGTGGGCGTTTCATAATGCGTTTGTAGGTCCTACGCGAAATGACACGCTGTTTCCTGTTGTCTTGCCCAAAAAAGAAATAGAAGAACAGCCCAACTCCGGGAGCCAGCAACAACACAATGACCCACGGGATGGTTTTTAAGGGATTTCTGTTTTCCGCGATAATAACCAAAACCAACCCCAGTATGGTAA
>CAVJCD010000018.1:0-17853 GCA_963648005.1 Tannerellaceae bacterium
ATCCGCTCCCCGGGGATAGCACCTATTATATCCGAGGCTGTAGCATGTATCCGCTTCCCGGGGATAGCACCCATCATATCCGAGGCTGTAGCACATATCCGCTCCCCGGGGATAGCACCATACCACCTAACAAATGTTAAAATCCTTGGTTCCCCGGGCAGCAGCCCTTCTTCTTACCGTAATGTGCTGTATTTCTTTATCTCGCGCCTCCACTCAAGGGCCTTGCCACCGGTCACGCCGGCCATCAGTGCCTTGAAATCCTTGCCGTGGTTCATCACCCTGGTGTGGCAAAGCTCGTGGATAAGCACGTAGTCGACAAGGTGCCACGGCAGCAGCATGAGCGAGAGTGAGAGGGTGATGTTGCCACTTGTGTTGCAACAGCCCCAGCGCGACTTGAGGTCCCTAATCTTCACCCCGGCATATACGAAGTGATATTTCTCCGCCAGGGCCTTGAGGCGGGAAGGCAGCAGGCGCTCTGCCTCGTGGCGCAGTTCCCCTCTCAGTATCTTCTTCAGCAAGGTCTGCACCGCTTCTGCCTCAAAGTTGGTGTCTTCGGGGCAATAGACGCGGCGTAGCCCCTCTTCTCTCTCCAGAAGGAAGTTGCTTCTCTTGGCGCGGCATATCTCCCAATGGAAGGCGGCCGTCTCTAAGGGGTGTTTGTCGTCGAGCGGCGCCGTGGCAGGGTGCTTCTTTAGTGCCGCCAGTATCTTCTCTTTGTTCTTTTGGATGAAAGCCATCAGGCGGGCTTCGCTGCCCCCTTCGGGCATGGTGGCACGAACCGCTCCCCGCGATATCTTAAGCGAATAGTGTATTGCCCTCGGAGATGCAACGAGGGTGACGGGCCCTATATCTTCACAATATATCTTCTTTTCCACAGCGTAAAAGTAATGGTTTTAATACTTACCTTTGCGGCCGAGATTGAGAATTAAACAAGTATATCTACATAAAAATAAGGCAATCATGAGTAAGAAAGCACTTTTATTGATTTGCGATGGCTGGGGAATAGGCGACCGCGGTAAAGATGATGTAATCTACAACACTCCCACTCCGTATTGGGACTATCTGCTCAAGACATACCCCAACTCTCAGTTGCAGGCCTCGGGCGAGAACGTTGGTCTGCCCGACGGACAGATGGGTAACTCCGAGGTGGGCCACCTCAACATTGGTGCAGGCCGTATCGTTTACCAAGACCTGGTGAAAATCAATATCGCCTGCCGCAAGAACACCATATTGGACAATCCCGAAATCAAACGGGCGTATAGCTATGCCAAGGAGAACGGCAAGCAGATACATCTCATGGGTCTGACCTCCAACGGCGGCGTACACAGCTCCTTGGAGCACCTCTTCAAGCTTACCGACATAGCCAAGGAATATGGCATCAGCAAGACATATGTTCACTGCTTTATGGACGGTCGCGACACCGACCCCAAGAGCGGCAAGGGTTTCATCCACGAGCTGGAGGAGCACCTGAAGACAACGGGCGGCAAGATTGCCTCCATCATCGGCCGTTATTATGCCATGGACCGCGACAAACGTTGGGAGCGCATAAAGGAAGCCTACGACCTGCTCGTTAGCGGCAAGGGCAAGATGGCTGAAGATATGCTGCAGGCAATGGAGGAATCGTACGCAGAAGGTGTTACCGACGAGTTCATCAAGCCTATTGTACACGTCGAGAACGGCAAGCCGGTGGCTACCATCGAAGAGGGTGACGTGGTTATCTTCTTCAACTTCCGTAACGACCGTGCCAAGGAACTTACGGTTGTGCTCACCCAGCAAGACATGCCGGAAGCCGGAATGAAGACCATCCCCAACCTGCAGTATTTCTGCATGACCCCCTACGACGCAAACTTCAAGGGTATACATATCTTGTTCGACAAAGAGAACGTGGAGAACACCCTTGGCGAATACCTCTCTACCAAAGGCAAGAAGCAGCTGCATATTGCCGAGACAGAGAAATATGCCCACGTAACATTCTTCTTCAACGGCGGCCGTGAGGCTCCGTTTGATGGCGAAGACCGTATCCTGGTGCCCTCACCAAAGGTTGCCACCTACGATTTGAAGCCTGAGATGAGTGCCTACGAGGTGAAAGACAAACTCGTTGAAGCCATCAACACCAAGAAATACGACTATATCGTCTGCAACTATGCCAACGGCGATATGGTTGGTCACACCGGCGTCTACGCTGCCATCGAGAAGGCTGTTGTTACTATCGATGCTTGTCTTAACGACACTGTTGAGGCTGCGAAGAAGAACGACTACGAGGTTATCATCATTGCCGACCACGGAAATGCCGACCATGCCCTTAACGAGGACGGCACACCCAACACGGCTCACTCGCTCAACCCCGTGCCTTTCGTTTATGTGACAGAGAAGAAAGATGCCAAGGTGGAAAACGGTATCCTGGCTGACGTTGCTCCCTCTATCCTTCACATCATGGGATTGGAGCAGCCGAAGGAGATGACCGGCAAATCGCTGATTAAATGATTCAGATAGACGACACATTGATTAGCCTCGACCTTATCGAGGCTAATTTTGTTTGCGACCTTGCCTCGTGCCACGGCATATGCTGCGTGGAGGGCGACTCGGGTGCTCCGCTCGAAAAGCGCGAGATAGCCGAACTTGAGAAGGCACTACCCGTTATATGGGACGACCTCTCACCCGAGGCTCAGAGCATCATCAAGAAGCAGGGCGTGGCTTACATCGACTGCGAGGGCGACATCGTTACCTCCATAGTTGACGGTAAGGACTGCGTGTTTACCTGCTATGATGCCGACGGGACTTGCAAATGCGCCATCGAGAAGGCATATAGGGAGGGCAAGCTGTCGTTCTACAAACCTGTGTCGTGCCACCTCTACCCCGTGCGCGTCACCCAATATAAGGACTTCCGAGCCGTAAACTACGACCGATGGAAAATATGCAAGGCTGCAGAGGTGTTGGGCAAGAAGGCTCAAGTCCCATTATACAAGTTCCTAAAAGAACCTCTCATCCGCAAGTTCGGCGCCAAATGGTACGATGCCCTCGTGGAAGTAGCCGAAGAATGGCGTAAGCAGAAAGGATAGTCTGCTTTCAGTTATTCGTATAATTCGTCCGATTTATACGAATAATTTGACGGATTTATTCGAATAACCTCCCTCGCGGATATTAATAGAAATTCTTACGAGGTTCGAACCTTTCGGGCAAAAGGATTAGCCCTTCGACTTTTTTGCATTGCGGCGAGCCTTCTCTTTTGCCTTCAGTTTTTCCTTATAGGCTTTCTCTTTTTGCTTGCGCTCTTTCTCCTTTTGTTTGAGTTTGGCTTTATAGTCGCGTTCTTTCTGCTTGCGTAGTTCTTCGCGAGCCTTGAGCTTTGCTTTGCGGTCGTCTTGAGCCTGCTTCATCTTGGCCTTGCGGTCCAGCTGCTGTTGTTTCTCGCGGTCGGCCTTAGCCTTCAGGATGGCCTTGTCTTCTTCATCCTGCTTTTTCTGCAGGTCGGCACGTTCTTTTTCCTTCTCTGCTTGAAGTTCCTTCTCTGCCTTCTGCTCGGCGGCGAAAGCTTTGCGTGCCTCTTCCTTCTGCGCCTCTTCTTCTTTAGCCTTGCGTTTGCGGATAGCCTCGATTTCTTTCAAGGTAAGTTCTTTCCTCTCCTCAGGGGCCTGCACTGCCGGTATGGTGTCCTGAGAAGGTGTCACCACGGTTGCCTCGGGCAATGCGGGCTGCGCTGTCAGCGTATCCGTCGGTGCCTCGCGCTCTTCCTTAGGCATGACATCTTCTTTGCGTTCCGGCGTGGCGGAAGGTTCTTCCTTAGGTGTTTCTTCAGGCACAATAGACGGTGCTTCCAAGGGTGCTGCCTCTTCCGGAGCAGAAGGCTCCTCAGTCGGTGCAGCCTCTTCCGTGGTATCCTCATCGTCTGCCTGTATGCGGTTCTTCCAGCGCACAGCCAACTCTGGCACACGCTCGCCAAAGTTCTCGGTGAAGAAGTTTATGTATTCGTCCAACGTCTTGCCCCGCATAAGGGTCTCGTAGTTGTCTTCCGATATCGGGAAGATGACAACGTTCTTGCTCAGAGCCTGAGCATAGCCACCCTTGCCATAAATCATCTTGTAGTACTGGAGGACCTCCTCAACGCCCGTGAACCCACTGATGTTGAGCATCGACATCGGTCCCGACTCCTCGAAGGTGAGGTCGAACTCCTTCACCATGAAGCCGGCAAAGTTGTATGCAGCCACAGCAAACAGCAGCTGGTTCTTGTCCACCGTTCCGGTAGGATACATCAGAATCATGCGGTAAGGGGTGTTGACCTCGGCAGTGAACGTGCGTGCCGAATCGGCAGCCGACAAACTGCCGTCTTCACCCAATCCGAAGCGCAGATTCCACGTCATGCCGGTAACACTGCCCTGCATAAGGGTACGGCCGCGAAGTATACCTTTCAGCATCTCGCCAGCCAGTTCCGTCACATCTGCCGTGGGGTATTTCTCCACCAAGGTCTTGAGTGCCGCCTTGAAGCCTTCGGCATCACCTGCCTGCACGTAGGTCAGAGCCTCGAGGAACATAAACTTAGGCATGAGGGTTGCCAGGGGATACTTGGCACTTACCTCACGGAAGTTTTGGCGCACACTAACCGTGTCGCTTGCCAGGTAGCTGTTGTAAGTGGACTCGTAGATGGAATCCTGCACGAAGTCCATCCTGCGTATGTTGTATTCGTAGTTGGGGTCGGAGATGGCAATGGTGTAGTCCTCCTGGGGGTACTTGTCCATCATCTTTGCCTTATATTCCGCAGCCAAAGCCGTATTGCCTGTCCTCAGAGCCATCAGATACACCTGATAATAGCTCTCAAGGCGATGCGCATGGTTAGGGAAGCGGCGCTCCAACTCTTCGAAAGCCTCGATGGAGAGATTCAGGTCCTCAAGCTTATCCTTATAAATCATTGCCATGTTATAGAGCCCGTCCTCAATGATGACGTTCGAAGCATCAATGTCTTCCTGCGTAAATGGCAGCTGCTGCAGATAATACTCACGCGACTTCGGGTCGTTGGCAGCCACGGCAGGCAGCCCGGCTTCCAACGAGTCTGCGGGCATCATGGTTGAGTCGAGGAGTTCGCCTTCAGCCATCTCGTTGTCGCCCCCCTCGTTGAATGTCGACATCTCCTTCTTGCGTCTCCGCCAGTTGTCTTCCAGTGTACGGCGCCCCCACTTGCGTTGGAACTGTGTCTTACCCTGCGACACTGTTGTGGGGTTATAGAAATAGAATGTTGTCCCTCCCGACGTGGTGGGCAGCACAATGCCTCCCGTCTCCGTCCCCGGGCGGTCTATCCCCGAGCCCTTGGCAGCCTGACCTGCAAGGTAGGCTTCTTTCTCTGCCAAAGCCTTGGCCGCCTCTTCGTCTTTCTTCACCTTCTCGATGACCTTATCTATAACAGCCAAGCGTTCCGCCTCCGGCATCCTCGCCAAAGTCTGCAAGCTGTCCTGCAAGTGAACGGCCTCGACATGCACAACCAGCTCGTCCAAGACAGCCGACAATTTCGATACGCGCTTATAGTCCTTATATTCCTTACTAATGCCAGCCAAAGCACCGCTAAAGCATGGCTGAGCCTTCACATAGTCGCGCATTGTAAAATAGATATCCCCCAGCTTTATCTGACAGATGGCCTTCTCCAATCCGTTCTGCGTGCTCTTCTCGATACCCAAGGAATAGTTCTTGATGGCGTTCACAGTGTCTTCACGACTTAGGTATACATTACCCAAGGCATAGTAGACTTGGTCCAACAGGTCTTTGTTCTTGCTGTTCTTTGCCATCCCCTGAAGCATCTTGACTACCTTCTGATAGTTTCCTCCCGTAAACACTTCCGTCTGACGGATACGGGCGGCAAACTCCAGTTCGTAGGGAGGATTGGCCCTCACCACCTCGCCAAACGTCTTATACGCCATCCCGTCCTGCCCCTGCGCTGCGTATATCTGTCCCAAGAGATACTTCATACGGGCACGCTGGCGTCTGTTCTTCTCCGCCTTGATGGCAGTCTTGAAATATGGCACGGCATCGTCGTATTGTTTGTTCTTCACCAAATAGTCGGCATAAACTGCGGCATATTGGTTGAGGTTCTTCTTTGGGATGCCGTTGGTGTTTAGTTTGTTCAAGATATCTTCCGTGTCGTAGAACCATCCCATCTCAGCATAACAGCGAGCCTGCCACAAACGCGCCTCTGCCACCATCTCCTCGTCTTGCGAATAGTGGCGGGCGATATACGAGAAGGTGGCGGATGCCTGCAGGAAGTCGGCATTATAGAACTGCCCCTGCCCAATCAGCATCCAACATTTCTTCAAGAAAGGGTTATATTCTTCCTGCTCCTGAAAGGCCCGTTGTTTGGGGTTGTTGCGCCATCCCGGCTTCTTGGCGGGTTTGGCTTTGATGGAGTGGAGTTTGATGGCTTTGTTGCCCTTCTCAATGGCGCGGTCGAAGGCTCCGCCGGTCTCTTTCTTGTCCTTTGGCGCAGCGCTGATGGGATACATATATATCATATCGGAGTAGTTCTCCTTGTATCCGTTCTGCATCGCGCTCAATGCTTCGTCGAAAGATGTCTTTCCGTTGAAATAGATATTGTAGCGGGAGGTAAAGGAATGGTAGAAGCGGCTTGCCCTGGTGTTTTTCTTCGTGCTACACGAGAAAAGCAGGAGCGCAGCAAACAATGCGACTATATAATGGAAACCCTTCTTCACCTCTTATGTGTGTCTTTAATCATATTATAAACTTGAAAGGCTAAGTTTTATTGCTTTCCCTTGAGGAATAATGCCGCCTTGAGCAACAAAAACACCGTTACCAATACCAGTATTATAAGAGCACCGGAGGGGACGTTCATGAGATACGAAAGCACAAGCCCCGCCACGCAGGCAAAGAAACCGAGACATATACTACCATATATAATAGTCTTGAAGTTGGAGGTAAAAAGATTGATTGTCATCTGCGGCAAGGTGAGCAAACTCATCAGCAGCATAATGCCCACAAGGCGGATGGAGAGCACAATGGTCAGCGCAATGAAAAACATCATCATATACTCAATCCCCCGGACGGGTATGCGTTGCGTCTTGGCAAAGTCGCGGTCGAAAGCAACATACACTATCTCGCGAAAGAAGAGGGAGAAGACCCCGATGAGCACCACTGCCAATGCTGCCTCGCTTATTATATCGGTCATGGAGATTGTCAGGATGTTGCCAAACAGATAGGCAGAGAGATTGGGCGAATAGCCCGGAGTGAGGAAAATGAAGATGACACCGAGTGCCATCCCGAGCGACCATACACCGGCAATCGCCGAGTCTTCGCGTACATCCTGCGTTCTACTCACCCACTCAACGCCAAAGGCAGAGAGCACGGAAAACACCATTGCCATCAGAATGGGATTCATTCCCAAGTAGAAGCCCAGCCCCAAGCCTCCGAAAGAAGCATGCGTGATGCCCCCGCTGATGAACACCAACCTACGGGCAGTGATATAAGTACCCACAATACCGCAGGTGATTGCGGTAAGCAAACTGCCAATCAGCGCATGTTGAAAGAATGTATATTGAAGTAAATCCATACGTTTAATGTATTCGCCGTTCGCCGACAATCAAGAATGCCTCATCCTTTATGGCATCGGGCATGTTTATCCCCCTCAGCTGGAGGCTGCGGAGCCACCCTGCCACTTCTTCGCTCTGAAGGGTGTAGAGCACCTCGCGAAACTCATCCACGGCATCATCTTCGTAGGCATTGCTCTCCAACCCGCGGAATCGGTCCAGCTCTTCGTCGTCGTAGTATTCTATTTTCTTGCTCACGGCAGCGAGCAGACTGTCGCGTTCGCAGGTCTCATGCTGTCCGCAACATTCCTCGGGAATCTCTTGTGCTTCGGGAATCTCAGTGATTTCGCCCCTCTCCAGCATCCGCTGCAAGCGTTTGTTTCTGAAATAGCCGGCTATCGCGGAAACGACGCCCAACACAACAATTCCGATGACAATATACCACATATCTCAGCCGACCCTTTCCGTTATATCAAACCCTGCCCCACGCAGGTCCGTCCAAAAGGCGGGGTAACTCTTTGTCACCACCCCCGGGTCGGCAATCTGCAGTCCTTCCCGTCTCAGCAATGCAGCCGGAGCAAATGCCATTGCCATGCGGTGGTCCTCGTAAGTGGCTATCACAGGATTCTCGTCCGGCTCACATCTTTCGCCGTTCCATTCCAAGGTGTCATTGCCGATACTTTTCAATACGTACCCGAGTTTGCGAAGTTCTGTCTTAAGAGCTTCTATGCGGTCTGTCTCCTTTATCTTCAAGCTTTGGAGCCCGGTGAAGCAAAAAGGAATGCCGCGCAAGGCGCAGCAAACAACAAACGTCTGAGCCAAGTCCGGCTCATTCACGAAATCATAATGTAGCTCCTTTACCACCTCATCGGCATGTTTCAAGCGAACACCTCTATCCGTGAAGGTTGTCTCAACGCCCAAACGGGCAAATATCTTTGCTCCCCCGGCATCACCTTGGAAACTGTCTTTGAAGAGACCGAGCAATTCAATCTCAGCATTCCCAGCCAATGCCATGATGGAATACCAATAAGAAGCGGCGCTCCAGTCGGACTCCACGGCGAAGCGCACGGGGGTATATTCTCCAGGAAGAACCCGTATGGTTTGTCCGCTCCACGAGGCTTCCACCCCAAATAGTTTCATCATCTGCAAGGTCAGAAGGATATAGGGCCGGGAGATGATATCCCCCACCAGATGCAACGTCAAGCCCTTCGCCATCATGGGCGCCGTCATCAATAGGGCGGAAACATATTGCGAGCTGACATTCCCCTCAAGCGATATCTCGCCTCCCTGCAAGGCCTTGCCATAGATGCGCAAAGGGGGAAAACCTTCTTTCTTGGTATACTCGATACGTGCCCCCAACGTGTTCAAGGCATCCACCAACAATTTTATCGGACGGTTCTGCATACGTTCAGTCCCGGTGATGGTCCATTCGCCAACGGTATTGGAAAGATAAGCCGTAAGGAAACGCATCGCCGTGCCGGCAGCCTTTATGTCGAAATCACATCCGCCGGAATGCAGTGCCCGAAGCATCACCGCCGTATCGTCGCAGTCGGAGAGATTCTTTATCTCATACGGACTACGGCTTATGGCATTCAATATGAGCGCACGGTTGCTGATGCTCTTGGAAGCGGGCAAGCAGACGGATGCCCGGATTGCTTTCTCAGGGCTTTTTACAAGATATCTCATTGCTTTCGTCCATTCATTTCTTCGGGTGGCAAAAGTACTTAATTTTCCGCATCGACAGTAATGACGTGTACCGAAGGAGCATCAAGCGTGACGGTCTTGACGGTTCCCGCCTCAGTGGAGAAGCAACGTATTGTATCCTTCTCGGTGTTCTGCACGGTGATTTGCCAACCTGAGTCCACCTTCGTGATGCTTAAGATGTCGGTAGTATTGCTTCCGGGCACAACGGCCAAGCCTTCGGCAAGATGGATTGTCTCGATGTGATTGCGGCGCACGTCAATCGGAAATCGCTTGTCGCCACAAACGAAGGTAGCCGTGTGGTTCTCTTTTTCGCTTTGCCAATCGACATTCAGAAGGTATATCGTGCGGCGGTCGGCACTATCCCATACCGTGAAGCCTATCGAAGGAGATGATTCAATCCAACCCTTGGCACGTTCCTCGTCGGTTGTAGCCGTTGCCACGCTGCGTATCGCTTCCTCGTATTGGCTTCTTAGGGATGTTTCTGCCGGGTAAGAGGCCTGGGGGAAATATATAATCTTACCCAATCCGAATGGTATCTCGGTCTTCCGGGTCAGCGAGCGATAGCCTTCACCCAGCATCTCGCGGAGGATGGCATCGCCAGCGGGGAACTGCGTGGGTTGGTCGGGCTGAAGCTCGGCATTGAGATGGGCTGCCGAAAGGATGAGCGTGCCACCGCCGAACACGTAGTTGCGAAGACGAAGGAAATCGTCGGCATCAAAACTGTTCCACCCGAGGAAGACAATTGCTCTGTATTTGTTCATCACGTCCTGAGGTGCTTCGATGGGCACTATGTCAATAGTTCCGTAAGGAGTGGCAGTAAACCATCCTTCAGGTCGGCAGTTGTTGATGATGTTGCCGGGATAGAACACATTCAGCAAATCGAAGCTCTCCGTTGCCTTGTTGAAAGCCCACTTTTCGCCTTTCTGCGACCACAGGCTGCCACGTCCGAACGATTTCCATGCATCGTTTCTTCCCTGCATGACGGCAATATTACTGTGCAATTCGCCACGGCGGGTATGTGTTTCTATGAAATCGAAGATGCGATGTTGCATGTCGAGATGCTCCTTACCGGAGGGCGAGTAACGGTCGTTTGAATACTCATCTGTCCACAACCCGTCTTCGGTATTTATATGGCTGGAACCATGCATATAGGCAACTGCCAACGAGAGGTAGAAGCGTCGGGCATGTTTCGGGTCAGTGAATGGTCCTGAGCCCCACTGCATGGCGTGGAGCGAACCATAGATAGGTTTGCTGTATGCCCGCGATGCACCGCGAAGACAGGATAGTATTGTCTCCTCCGGACCATACATCTGCTCGGCACCCAGCCAGCTGTAACCTGCCTGATATAGGTAGCGGAACATTGTTGACGGCCCTGTGTGGCGGGTACTCTCACCCTTGGAATAGCGGAAGTTTTCAACCAGCTTGCGTGCACCGTCTGCCATGTCCTTCACACCCTGCGTGTCGTAGTGGATAAACACACCGTGGTCGGTGTATATCGGGCGGTGTTTGGCAAAGATGCCACCGAAGGGGCGGTTGCGTGCTGCCATGTCGGAGAACACGCCTCGATAATGGAAATGCTGCCAGTAGTAGTAACCGCCGTCGTTCTCGTGCGCCTGTTTGCCGCGAAACATTGGCGAGGCAAGAGTCTCAAGGTCCGGGTTGATACGTTTCCCTGCCAGAGTGCGTCCTTCCACCTGCCAAGCGTAGGGTATCTGCAGTTTGTTGAGAAGGTCGGTGTAGTGGCGTATCATATCCGGATGAGCCACGCGGGTGCCGCACCACTGATAGGAGGGGCGGAACTGATACCAGTTGCCCAAGCGCTGCGAGAGATACCATTTGAAGTAGTGGTCGTAGGTTGCGATGTCCTTCGGGACATACAGTTCGTCGCCCACGGAGAGGTATATCTCCTCCGGTGCTTTCTCTATTATTTGTTGGATATTGGAGGACGCCTCGCGAGAACCATCGCTAAAGGTCATCGGGACGTTGGAGGCATGGCTTCCGGCACGAAATTCCACCACATGCAAGCCCGTTTCCTTGAATTCCACCTCTTGCGATGATGGGCTGACGGCAGAGGTAGACTCCACCTTGAGTTTTACGTTCGGGCGGTTTGTCTCCACAAGCACACCAAAGGCAGCCCCGGAGGACACGTATTTGGGAACGGAAACTATCTCGAAGTCGCGTGCGTTCTCTTCCAAAATCTCCATCGAACGCAGCTCGTATGGGAATGCAGCCCTAGAGTCTTCCTTCAACAAGGTAAGTGTCAAATCGCCTTCCCCGCTTACAATCTCGGGCAGGGGGATGTAGAAGTCAGCCACATTGGAGGCACGGTCGAAGAGGTTACCCTCATAGACTGTTGTGCCGCCAAAGTCTACCCGCCAGCGCGGCCAACTGCGTGTGGAGAGGTTGCATCCCACCCAATAGTTATAATCGTCGGTCCTAGCCTCGTGTTTGAGGAAGGGGATGGAGCATACCGGTTTCTTGTTTTGTGTCAGTCGCGGAGCTTCCACCCAGCACTCACCATTGAAATGTGTGCCGCCAACGCGGAGAAAGGCACAGGCAACATTCTCGGGCAAGATGAAAGTCTCGCTCACGTCGCTAAACTTACCCGAACCTTCGGGCACGGGGAGGAAGAGTAGAGAGTCCGGAGTGTCGTATACATCGTCTTTATGGCGACCGGGCTTATTGTAGAAGAGTTCTATCTCCACCCCGAAGTCACCACCCGGCGACACACTGAGGTTCTTGCGACGCACTACCGGCAAGGTCACCGTAAGGTTTCCGGGCTTTAGCTTATCACCCGAAATGCGACAGTAGGCATGACGTTCAAAATCGTTGTCCTCGCCTTTGAAGTAGAGCGAATATTTGTCACGCTTTACGTGGAGGGAGTCGAGATTGTCATCGATAAAGAATTCTGCCTGACGAAACAATTCTTCGTCACGGCCGGTGAACGGTTTAGGCATCTGCACACCGCCCACAACACGCAGTGTCCTGCGGACGCGGCAGGATGGCTCGGCAAACGACACATGCTGAGTCAAGCTGCCTCCGGGCATGAGGAGACGCACTTTTTCGCTTGCGGCGGGAGTGTAAATCACTGTTCTCTTCTCCGTCTGCATATCGTCGGCAAACACGGAGGTCGCGGCTATCAAATGACACGCCAAAAGGTAGAATACTTTCTTCATAACGTTATATGGTGAGTTTGCAGGCATCTTTAGTGCACCCAAAAGTACGATTTATTTACGTACTTTTGCCCATCCTTATAAGGTAGGCTCAAGAAAATGATTGTAGTAAGAGATGCAAAGATATTGGAGGGGAAACCATTGGTTGCCACCATTGGGTTCTTCGACGGCGTGCATCTGGGGCATCGTTTCCTGATTGACGGGCTGAAGAGGGTAGCCCGGGCGAAACATCTCCCCTCGGCAGTCATCACCTTTGGCGAACATCCCCGCGCCGTGCTCCACTCAGACTACCAGCCCAAGCTCCTCAATACTTTTGACGAGAAGATGGAAATGCTGCAGACCACCGGGGTGGACTATTGCATCGTCATCGACTTTACGGAGGAGTTCTCGCGCCTCTCGGCTAGGGAGTTTATCACCTCTGTACTCACCGAGAAGTTTCATGTTGCCACCCTCCTGATAGGCTACGACCACCGCTTCGGGCACGACCGCACGGACGGCTTTGAGCAATACGTGGCCTATGGTGCTGCCTGTGGCATGGAGGTGCTGAAGGCGTCGCCATTCAACGAAGGGGGCATGGCTGTCAGCTCTTCGATGATACGGCGACTGCTTACTTCCTGCCGCGTGGAAGAAGCTTCCCGCCTGCTTACCTATCCTTATAGCTTGCGGGGAACCATCGTAGGCGGATTCCGCGTGGGGCGCACCCTTGGCTTTCCTACGGCAAACATCAAGGTGGACGACCCCCGGAAGGAAATCCCCGGCATCGGCGTCTATGCCGTGCACGTCCTCTTGGAGGATAAACAATATGTCGGTATGCTGTATATCGGCAGCCGCCCCACCTTTGGCGAAGACAGCAATCTTGTCATGGAGGTTCATATCCTCAACTTCTCGGGCAACATCTACCAAAGGAAGATTACCGTCTCCTTCGAACGGTATGTGAGGGGAGACATCCATTTCTCTTCACCCGAAGCCCTCCGCCTGCAGTTGGAAAAAGACCGCGAAGCAATAGCCACCCTCCTCGCCTGAGAATCCAAACACTTTGCAGGAGCAAAGAACCACCCCGGTGCGGAGCTCTTGCGACCTCGCAAATGTTAATTCCGACCTGGTGCGGAGCTCTTGCGACCTCGCAAATGTTAATTCCGACCTGGTGCGGAGCTCTTGCGGGCTCGCAAAGGCAATTCCGACCTGGTGCGGAGCTCTTGCGGGCTCGCAAGAGATAATTCCGACCCGGTGCGGAACTCTTGCGAGCTCGCAGGAGCAAAAAACCACCCTGGTGCGAACCCTTGCGGGCTCGCAAGAGCAAAAAACCACCCTGGTGCCGGGTCTTTGCGAGCAATTTGGGGGTAGAAGTGTGGGTGGAGCCGCGAGAGGGGCATATTGCCATTCCCTGTGAAATTCGTAGTTTTGCGCACATCACAAAAAAAGAAGAGAGATGGAACTCTACTACGAAGCAATAGACACTCTCCGGGAGATGATTGCCCGGCAGTCCTTCAGCCGCGAAGAAACGGCTGTTGCCGATTTCCTTGAAACATGCTGGCAGCATGCGGGGCATACGGTGCACCGCAAGGGCAACAACCTGTGGATTGTTGCGCCGGGATTTGATGAGGGGAAGCCCACGCTGCTGCTCAACTCACACATCGACACCGTGCGCCCTGCCCTGGGCTGGACAAAAGACCCCTTTCATGCCGAAGAGACCGAAGACGACCGGCTGTATGGTCTTGGCAGTAATGATGCCGGAGCAAGTGTTGTCTCACTCTATGCCGCCTTCACCCATCTTGCCGACAAGCCGCAAGCCTACAACCTCATATTCCTTGCCTCGGCAGAAGAGGAGGTGTCGGGCAAGAATGGCATCGAGAGTGTTCTTGGGGACCTCCCTCCCATTGCCTTTGCCGTTGTGGGTGAGCCTACCGGCATGCGGCCCGCCATTGCCGAGAAAGGATTGATGGTGCTCGACTGCACTGCCACCGGCCGCTCAGGGCATGCAGCCCGAAACGAAGGCATCAACGCCATCACGCGGGCAATGGAAGACATCGCGTGGTTCAACACCTACAAGTTTCCCCAAGAGAGCGAGCTCCTCGGACCTGTGAAGATGAGCGTCACCATCATCCATGCCGGCACACAACACAATGTCATCCCCGACCGCTGCGAGTTTACCGTCGATGTCCGCACAAACGAATTCTACTCAAACGAGAAATTGCTCGGTTTGATACGCAAGCAGGTGGACTGCGAAGTGAAACCCCGCAGCCTGCGCCTCAACTCCTCGCGCACCGATGTGATGCATCCCTTTGTGCAACGCGCCGTGATTATGGGCAAAGAACCGTTCGGCTCGCCTACACTCAGCGACCAGGCACTGATGCCGTTCCCCTCGGTAAAAATTGGTCCAGGCAACTCTGCCCGCTCGCATACGGCAGACGAATATATCGAGCTGCCGGAGATAAGGGAGGCCATCGACATGTACGTGCGGCTGCTCGACGGACTGAAAATCTAAACCGATATGCTTAAGAAGATACTGGGAACAATCGGGACTCGCTATCTGATAGCCCTGCTGAACCTGATGCTCATATTCATCAACGCAAAGGCATTGGGCGTGGAAGGAGTAGGCATGGCAGGTATACTGCTCGCGGCAATCAACATCGCCGCCGTGTTCAACGGAGTGCTCTCGGGCAATACGCTTGTCTACTTCATGAACCGCTATTCGCTGCATACCATATTGCTGCCAGCCTACCTCTGGCCGTTCGTCGGCAGTGCACTGGCATGTGCCGCCATGCTGCTCTTCGGGCTGTTCCCCGTGAAGTATCTTTGGGATGTCTACTTTCTGTCGCTCACTTCTTCATTCATCACCGTCAACGCACGCCTGTTGCTTGGGAAGGACCGTATCCGCGGATTCAACATCACCTATATGCTGCAAAGCGGCGGGCTCTTCTTCGTGCTTCTCTATTTCTATTATGTTGCCGGGAGGCAAAACATCTCGTCGTATGTCTACGCCTTGCATATCACCTATGGCATAGCCCTCGTTGGCAGTCTGGTGCTTCTCGTTCCTCTTCTTAGGGAGAAAGAACCCAAGACCCGGCGACTTCCGATGCCCACCATCCTTAGGGAGATGTTTGCTTACGGACTTTGGGGCGGCACCGACAATATTGCCGAGGTGCTCACCACACGCATGAACTATTTCCTTATCCAACGCTTCGCGGGACTGGGCAGTGTGGGCCTTCTCGACGCCGGAACGAAAATATCCGAAAGCGTATGGCACATAAGCCGGAGTGTCAGCTTCATCGAATACAGCAGTGTGGCACAGACAACCGATAGGGAAAAGCAGAAACGCACAACCCTCGGACTCTTCAAGCTCACCTTCTGTGCCCTCACGGCAGCAATACTCTGCATACTCTGCATTCCGGAATGGGTATTCACGGAGTATCTCTTCAGTCCGGAGTTCACGGGCATGCGAGGGGTCATCATCGGACTCTCGGTGGGTATCGTTGCCCTTGGATGCAACAGCGTGCTCAGCCACTACTTCATCGGCAGCGGAAAGATACGCTACAGTGCAGCCAGCTCCATCGTGGGG
Organism: Tannerellaceae bacterium; assembly: GCA_963648005.1. Classification (GTDB taxonomy): domain Bacteria; phylum Bacteroidota; class Bacteroidia; order Bacteroidales; family Tannerellaceae; genus Parabacteroides. The sequence goes on from CAVJCD010000018.1 coordinate 15,957, forward strand.
CTTTGCACTCTCTCCCTGGCAGGCTACCTATTGATTCCCCTCTATGGCGTTGTTGGAGCAGCCATAGGCACAAGCATTGCCTTCTGTGCCATGCTTATGTTCTCGCTCGTGGTGTTCTGCCATGAGACGAGTACCACCCCAAAGGAGTTTATCCCCAATAAAACAGATGCCCGGGAGTTGGCCGGGCATCTTGGTAGAATATTCTTCCGCTAAGTATTCTCAATAATGGAAAATCCCGCCGCCAAGGAACTCACGCAGCAAGGATGAGCCCGGCAGGTCGGTATCGTGGATATGGTTGAAATAACGCAGGAACCTCAGCAGACGATATGCCTCTGCGTTCTCCTCGGCATCCTCGCGCACCTCCGCCAAAATAGGTTCGGCAAACTTGCGCAATGCCGCCAGCTCGTAAATCATGGCACTGTTGAACATAGCGTCGGCATTCTCCTGATAGGGAAATATCCATTTATCCTCACCTCTTCGCACACTCGGCCAACGGGCAATGGTGTCTTTGGCTGAGCAGCCACGGAAACGATAGTCGCGAACAATGCGCCGAAGCATACGGTTGTCGGTTGTGGGTATACGGTTGTGGTCGTCGAGCAAAATGGAGGTAAGCACGGAGACATACACACGATACTTACTGGAGTCGTCAATCATCGCCGTCAGTTCCGGGTTCAATGCATGAATACCTTCCATCACCAGCACAGAGTTTTCATACATCTTCAGCTTCTTTCCTTTATACATACGTGTACCCGTCTCGAAGTTGAAGCAGGGCACTTCTATCTCCTCGCCCGCAAGCAACCTCTTTATGTCATTGTTGAGACACGGCAGGTCGAGGGCATAAAGCGACTCATAGTCGTAGTCGCCCGACTCGTCCCTCGGCGTTTTGTCTCTATCAAGGAAATAATCGTCGAGCGAAAGCCCAACGGGGTGGATAAGGTTTGTCACCAGCTGCACCTGCAGCCGCTTGCAGAATGTTGTCTTCCCCGAAGAAGAGGGACCGGAGATAAGCACAATGCGGACACCGTCGCGATAACGCTCTGCAATCTCTTCGGCAATCTTTGCCACCTGCTTCTCTTGCATAGCCTCCGATACCATAATCACATCCGAGGCATGACCACCGGCAATGACCCGATTCAAGTCACCCACGTTGTTCATGCCAAGCATCTTCTGAAGGTCCAAATGCTGTCTGTATACACCAAACATCTTGTCCTGCCTAACGATTGGCTCCAGCTCCGTGGGATTGTTCTGCTGCGGAATCCTCAGCAACACTCCTTCGAAATAGGGCACGAGGTCGAACAGATGAATGTAGCCCGTGGAAGGCGTCTGGCAGCCGTAGAACGAATCCACGTAACCATCCAGTTCGTAATAGGTGGTGTAGGGCATCCCTGCCGACTCAACCAGTTGCGCCTTGTCGCCCATACCCCGCTCGCGGAAGAGAGCCACGGCATCTACAGTCCGCACCATCTTCTGCCTAAAAGGCAGGTCGGCATCTATAATCTCATGCATGCGTTTCTTCAATTTGTCGATGGTCTCGGCGTCTATCTTCTTCTCCCCCCAATGAATCACACAGTAGTAACCCTTCGAGACGGAGTGCTCCAGATTGAGTTTGGCGGCAGGCAACACATCGTTTACCGCCTTCGCGAAGATATGGCACAACGAGCGGATATAAGTGCGACGCCCCGAAGACTGCGTGTAATCCACAAACTCGATATCCTTGGGCTGCCAACAACGATAGTGTAAACCCTCTACCTTGTTGTTCACTTTTGCATTCATCGGACGATTGTGCAGCGGCGCACCAACCATCGTGTAGATATCCAACAGGGAAGAACCCACGGGAACATCCTTGTAGGCTTTGCTGTTTTTGCAGTAAATTGTGATTGTGTCAGACATACTATAT
>CAVJCD010000019.1:0-1634 GCA_963648005.1 Tannerellaceae bacterium
GGTAATGGACTTTGTAATCTTTAATTGTCTCATCCAGTGTTCTTAATTAAGAAATATCGAGGCGCAAAGGTAATATTATTTTTATTGAAAGAATTGGTCGAGTGCGCCTCGCACCCGACCAATTATAAACCTTTAACAATCTTTTTCCCGAAGGACACGGATACGACCGTCTTTTTTTATTCAGACAAGTCGATAGCGTACACTTTTGTACGTCCGTTCGGATAAAATCCTTTCACTACGATGTAGCGGTCGTCTGCATTACTTTTCAAGACTTTGTCAACCAATTTTTCCATCTGTTCGGGCGAAGAAATCTTTTGGTCGTTGACAACCATGATGATGAATCCTTTCCGGATACCGGCATCCTTGAGCTTACCGTTCAACAGCCCTGTGACTTCGATGCCATAGCTTACACCAAGTTCGCGCTTTTGTTTATCCGTCAAAGCCTTGAAGGCTGCTCCAAGAACATCGGCGCTGTTGTCGCCTGCGCTCTTTACAACGGAGGTGCTACCTTGTGCATTGCGAAGTTCTACGTTGAACGTTTTGCTGCTACCATTGCGGTCTACTGTGACTTGAACCTTATCGCCGGGGCGATACTTGCTGATTTGTTCCTGCAAGGCGTTTGCTGTTTTGATTTTCACACCGTTGACAGCTGTGATGACATCACCTTTCTCAATACCTGCTTCTTTTGCAGAACTTCTTTCGGAGAAGTCAGATACGCATGCACCCTCCGAAACCTTTATCTTCGATTTCAATTCGGTCAGTTCTTCTTTATATTTACTGTCCAAGTTTGGACGACTCAGATTGTCTGCAATATCGCCTACACTCATCATCAAAACACCGAGGACGGCACGCTGAACAGTACCATATTGCTTCAAATCGCTTGCCACCTTACCGGCAATACTGATAGGTACAGCGAAGGAATATCCGGCAAAGTTGCCTGTCTCGGAGTATATCGCAGTATTGATACCAACCAATTCGCCTTTTGTGTTCACCAAAGCACCACCACTGTTGCCCGGGTTCACTGCAGCATCTGTCTGTATAAACGACTCAATCTTTTTTTCTCCCGCCATGGATATACCACGTCCTTTTGCGCTGACGATACCGGCTGTTACTGTTGATGTCAAGTTGAACGGGTTACCAACAGCCAATACCCATTCTCCTACTTTCAACTTCTCGGAATCGCCAAACGGAATGATTGGCAGGTCTTTTGCCTCCACTTTAATCAAGGCAATATCGGTAGTCGGGTCTGTACCAATCAACTTGGCTTGAAATTTACGGTTGTCATTTAATGTTACTTCCAACTCATCGGCACCATCAATCACATGGTTGTTTGTGATAATGTATCCGTCCGTGGAAATAATCACTCCGGAACCGGCACCTACGCGAGGCTGCTGTTGCGGCCGTTGGAAACCTCCACGATTCCCAAAACCGAAGAAATACTCAAACGGGTCTACATACTGTCGACTTTCGTCGTCAGAAGACTGTTTGGCATTTGTCGTTGCTTTTATATGCACAACTCCGTGCACCGTACTTTCTGCTGCTGCAGTAAAATCCGTATTCTCTGCCGCTACGGTATTCATACCTGCCAATCTGTAAAACTGATTGAAGGTATTTGCAGATGTCGAGTCCGATGC
>CAVJCD010000019.1:1669-17734 GCA_963648005.1 Tannerellaceae bacterium
GTTTGATTCTTATTCATCAGATAAGCGCTCGTCCCCACTGCTGCTCCGGCGCTGATAGCTGCCACAAGAACAACACCAAGTACATTTTTCCACATTGTTTTCATACTCATTTTCGTTTTATCAAACACTTAAATTTAACATTTTTCTTTTTAGCAAAGGAAACTCAAAAAGCGTGCAATTATTCTATTTGTCTTTCATTTTTTATCACTTTTAACGGCGAAATATACGGGGTTAACTGCGCTTAACCGTACTGTGCATAACAAAGTACCGCTTTAACAATCGTTTCCTCTTGTCTTTTTTGTCAGTTTTGGCGTTAAGCATGCCGCAATTTGTCATATTTCTTTGAAAGGAGACAAGAGATATATCTTTCGCTTTCAAAAGACGGGACTTTTGAGCTCAAAAGATATAACCTTTGCCTTCAAAAGACCGGTCTTTTGTTTGAGAAACATATATCTTTTGTTTTTGGGGTTAACCCTATCGATTTTTCCCTGTCTTGGAAACCGGAAGTTTGCACGTCGTTTTAATGACGTTTGAACGGTATTGAAATGCCGATGAAACTACGTACATTTGTCGCGTTGCAGTCTGCCGGTCTGTCGCTCATCTTTCAAGGTGGGAGGAACGTCCGGGCAACACAGGGCACCATACTTCCTAACGGGAAGCTGTCCGCGAGGGTGGAGTAGCGTAACAGAGAATAACCGCCGGACTTGTTCGGTAAGGGTGAAAAGGCGAGGTAAGAGCTCACCGGATGCCGTGGTGATATGGCATGCCGTACGTCTTATGGGTTGTAAGGTCATGTATACCGACGTATGTAGGATTGCCCGTCCGATGTCGGGGGGTAGACCGCTAAAGCTTATCGGTAACGGTAAGACGAGATAAATGGCAGACGCTTCCGGGAGACCGGAAGTACAGAACCCGGCTTATAGGCAGACTGCAATTTTTTTATTTATCACGGCAAACACTTTTTGCCCCCTTACAAGTTCACGCTATGAAGAAGGAAACGGAGAAGAAGCCTTTGATGGAACGGCTCAACACTTGGCTGACGAGAAGTATTCGTTTTGTGACGTACGACATATGGCGGATTACGGAGAACGAAGTGAGTGGCTTGAAAGAGCTTTACATCAACACCATCAAGACAATCATACTGGCTGTGCGCGGGTTCATCAGCGAGAACCTCCAGACCAAAGCCTCTGCCCTTACCTATAGCACGTTTCTTGCCATTGTGCCTCTCCTTGCGGTATTGGTGGGGGTGGCCAAAGGGTTCGGGTTCCAATCCATGGTGAGGGAAGAGCTGCTCTATTATCTGCCCGGGCATGAACAGGAACTCAACAAGGCCTTTGAGTATGTGGAGAACTACCTGGCGCAGGCTCAAGGCGGCGTTATTGTGGGGATAGGTTTTGTGTTGTTGTTCTACACGGTAATCAACCTGATTTCCTCTATAGAAGACACGTTCAACGATATATGGCAGATAAAGAAGTCGCGCCCCTGGTATAGGAAGATATCCGACTACTTGGCGTTGTTTCTCATCCTCCCGATATTGATGACAGCTTCCGGCGGCCTTTCCCTATTTGCCTCCACGCTGCAAAACTCCATTTTGAGTGAATATGTGTTTCTTACACCTATAGTGGAGCTCTCGCTCACGGTGGTGCCCTACATCATTACCATTTTGGCGTTCACGGCGCTATATGTCTTTCTGCCGAACACGAAGGTGAGGTTTGTCAACGGCTTGCTGGCGGGCGTGATTGCCGGTTGTGCCTTCCAGTTCTTCCAGTTGATATACATCAGCGGACAGATTTGGGTGAGCAAATACAACGCCATATACGGTAGCTTTGCCGCTCTGCCGTTGTTGTTGCTGTGGTTGCAATTGTCTTGGCTGATATGCCTTTTCGGGGCAGAGCTCTCATACGCCTCGCAGAATGTGAAGAAGTTTAGCTTTGAACGCGACAGCAAGAATATCAGTCGCCGCTACAAGGATTTCCTTACCCTGCTCATCTCCTCGCTCATCATCAAACGGTTTGTCAGCGGAGAGAAACCCTATTCGGCAGACGAACTGTCGAACACCTACCGCATACCCATCCGTCTCACCACAGACATACTTTATATGCTTACCGAGTTGGGTATTATCATTGAAGTGAACTATGGCGACGATGAACGCGTGGCATACTATCAGCCGGCTGTTGATGTCAGCCGGATAACGGTCGGCAGCTTGTTTACCAAGATGGACGAATATGGCTCCGAGAACTTCAAGATAGATACGGCGGAACTTTTCTCGGGACAATGGCAGGCGCTTCTCAAGACTCGCGAAGACATGATTAAGGCCAACGACAACATCCTGCTCAAAGACCTGTAAACAACATAAACGGAATAAGGAGACTAAAGAGAGGTTGATGGGCATTAGCAGGGGACATACCAATCTAACAGTGGGGAAGACATGGAAGGTGATTGTCCGCTTCACCCTGCCACTGCTCATCGGCAACGTATTGCAACAGCTCTACAACCTCACCGACAGCGTTATTGTTGGGCAGCTGCTGGGAAAAGAAGCCTTGGCTGCCGTCTCAGCCTCCTTCTTCATCTACTACTTCATCGTGTCGATGGTCATAGGTATAGGTAGCGGCACCTCTGTTGTCATCTCGCAGTTCTTCGGGGCAGGTCTGTACGACAAGGTGCAGAGGGCATTCTCGTCGTTCTTTATCTTCATGCTGGGGGCAGGTCTCATTCTCTCCATTGCCGGGATAATATTTGCCGAGCCTATCTTCCGTCTCACAAACACACCTGAAGAAGTTATACCCGATGCTGTGAGCTATTTCCGTATATATATAGGGGGGACGTTCTTGTTTGTCACCTTCAGCAGCATCATTTCCATACTAAGGGGCGTGGGTGAATCTGTGCGTCCGATGATATTCATCTTTATCGCTACGGTGCTCAATGTCGTTTTGGATTTGCTCTTTATCGTTGTCTTTGGTTGGGGCATCGAAGGAGCTGCGCGGGCAACGGTGGTGGCTCAGGGCATTGGTATGTGTATAGCCTTGGGGTATGTCGACCGCACCCATCCTCTGTTCTCCATCAAGAAGAAAGACCTGGTGTTCGATGTGAAGCTCTTCCGTGAGGGGCTGAGGATTGGTTTGCCAACCAGCGTGCAGCAGTGCGCCATTGCCTTGGGGCTGATTGCCCTCCTCGGCATTGTCAATGGCTTCGGCACCGACACATTGACGGCTTACGGTGCAGCGGGGAAGATAGATGCCATCATCACACAAGCCATTCTCACCCTCTCGAGTGCGCTTGCTGCCTTTTGCGGGCAGAACATCGGTGCCGGCCGCTTCGACCGCGTTGTGGAGGGTCTTCGCTTCACCATGTTTGTCAACGTGGTGTTCAGCGCGGTGGCCTTTGCCTCTGTCTATTTCTTTGGCGAGGAGATGATGCGTGCCTTTACCGACGACCCCTCGGTGGTGGCCATCGGACGCGAATACCTGCTGATTGTAGGAGGGTTCTTCGTTGTGCACGGAGGTCTGAACGTATACAACGGTGCGCTCCGTGGTGCGGGCGACACTGTTTTCATAATGACCGTCAGTCTTGTCTGCCTATGGCTGATACGTATCCCGTTGGCTTATCAGCTCAGTGTTTGGTATGGGCGTCAAGGCATATGGTGGGGTATAGGCATAAGCATAGCCATAGGGCTGCTTGTTACCTACATATACTATAAGACGAATCTTTGGAAGAAGAAGGGCGTAGTAAAGAGATAATCCTTCCTATCCGAGCTGCATCATGCGGCTGATATATTTACCCACGATATCGAACTCAAGATTAACCACCGTGCCTTTCTCTATCTGCGAGAAGTTGGTGTGCTCGTGTGTATAAGGAATGATTGCCACCTGAAAACCATTCTCCCGTGAGTTGCATACCGTAAGGCTCACGCCATTGACGCAGATGGAACCTTTCTCAACGGTGAGATACCCCTGCTTTGCTGCCTGCTTGTTGAACGGATACTCAAAGGTGTAATACCAGCTGCCGGCAGCTTCCTCCACAAGGGTGCACACAGCCGTCTGGTCTACATGCCCCTGCACGATATGCCCGTCCAGGCGTCCGTTCATCATCATGCTCCTCTCGAGGTTCACAAGCGAACCGGGCTTAAGAAGTCCAAGGTTTGAACGTTCCAAGGTCTCGCGCATGGCTGTTGTGGTAAATGTATCGTCGGTCTTCTTTACCACAGTGAGGCATACACCATTGTGGGCAACGCTTTGGTCTATTTTCAGCTCGTTGACAAACGAGCATGTCATGGTGATATGGATATTGTCCTTGTCGTGCTCAATGGCTACAACGCGGGCTGTTTCTTCAATGATTCCTGAAAACATGGTCTGGTTGTTTTGATGTTTATAATCCGATGTCTATTTGCAATGCTCCGTGAGCAGTCTCTCTGCCAGCGGGTCACCCAGCTCTTTGGCTTTGTTGAGGGCCTCGCAAGCTTCCTTCTTCTTGTTCATACGCACATAGCATACGCCCTTTAGTCTATGGCATGCGGCATATTCGGGAGCAAGGCGCAGGGTCTCGTTGATTGACGACAGTGCATCCGTATAGTTCTTCATGCGGATAAGGATGGATGCCTCCTCAGCACGATAGTCCACAACGTCGGGCGAGATGCGTACAGCCTCCCTTATGTCTGCCAATGCCCCGTCCATATCTCCTGCGCGAAACTTTGTCTGCTCGCGGTAGAAGTAGAAATCGCTACCCACGCTGCCCTTCATGGCTTTGTAGTAGAGGTCGTAGTCAGCCACTGCCTCGGCATAGAGCGAGAGGCGGAGCTTCCAGTCGATACGTTCAAGGATATATTGTCCGGCTTCGGCAGTGAGCGGGAGTCCGCATTTCTCAATGGCGCCGTCGAGCAGGGCAATCACATCACCGATATTGAAGCCCGGGATGTTTTCTTTAGCCTTGGCAGCCCAGTAGTATGATGCCGAGGTTGCCCCCGGAGAGTTGTTTATTGTCATGTATTCCTCGTATGCAGCCTCGTAGTCTTTCTTGGCAAAGCAGATGTCGCCTGCCAACTGATGATAGGCAGGGAGATTGTCTTCCGCGATGGCCTTACGGGCAATCTCGAGGGCCGATTCGAGCGTCCACGTCGGGTCGTTCAAGGTAGAGTCGGTGGCAGCCACGCCATAGATGAGCTTTGCCTTGTTGTAGAGAGCCTCGCCCTTCTTGTCGCTATGTTGCGTGGCTGTCTCAATATCGTCGAGCGCACGTTTGAGATACTCCTTCTGTTCCTGGGGCGAAGAAGCCAGCTCGGCACGATGTACGGCATAATGGTTGGCACGGCCGATATATCCGTCGGGCGCATCGGGGAAGGTGGCGATGAAGTCGTTCAGCGTATTCAGATATGTCTTTGCGTCTTCAACGCTGTTCTTGAGAAACAAGGCTACCTGTGCCTCTTCCACATTCGCCGGCCAGGCTTTCGGTATACCTATTGTATTATAGGTCGAGTTCAAGAAATCTGTGGGGGTCATCGAAAGACTCCTGGCGTAGGCTGCCGAGACGGCAAACGAAACATCCTTCTTTCCCGAAGCATCTGCCTGCGCCAGTCCGAACACCTCCCCTTCGGCATTGAGCACCGGGGTGTTCACCTTGTCGCCTTCGAGCGGGAAGGAAAGTTTGTAGTAGCTATACGGGTCTTTCAACTTGCTCACCTCGGTGATTGTACCCTGCATGGAAGATGCTTTCTTTGCCGTGGTATAGGGTAGGAGATAGCTGACGGAGCCCACTGCCTGAGGGTCGGAAGCGATGTTGAGGTAGTGGATTTTTCCCCTTATCCCCACGCGCACCTTTATCACATCATACAGCTCATCGGCACCGATGACATGCGTCACCGGGAAGGATTTTCCCTCCGCATCGGTCACCGTAGCTGTGTTTGCTCCTTCAAATAATGTATATCCTGTGATGACGTCGCCCGCCTCGGAGACAAATACACCCGTACCCGTTGCAATCTGCGCCCCGTCTTTGCCATAGGTGGTGATTCTTACAACGGCGTTCTTACTTTTGTCCATCCATTTGGGCGTTGCGTTTTTCTGAGCCCATGCCGTGCTGAAAAAGAGGCAAGCCAACACAAGCAGTAGTAGTTTCTGTTTCATTTCTTAGTGTTTCTTGAGATGTGCCGACAAAAATACAACTTTATCATTACCCTTGTATTCCCCCCCCCCGAAGAAAGGATTTGATATTGTAGGGTGCGGGGCGGCGCTTGCTCCATGCAATCTGCATGGAGGCTTTGACGCACGAATCTTGCTTCATGCATGGCAACATTGCGGGTAGTACTAAAACTCTTCTTCCTCGCCGCTTGGGGTGTGGAGGATGAAGGTGGTTGCGCCGATGGTCACTATGGCGCCTTCGCCAATGCGTACGCGTTCCTTGTCGCCAATGAGTGTGCTGCGAAGAAACGTGCCGGTCATGCTCTCGTTGTCGCGCAGGGTGTAGATGAGCTTTCCTTGTTTGTTGGCCTTCACGTTGATGACGCAGTGCTTGCGGCCAACACTCGGGTCGTTGGTGATGATTGCTGCGTCAACGCCGTCGGTGTCTTTGTTGCGCCTTCCTATAAGATTGTCGCCCATCACGAGCGGCAGTTCCTGCTTGAAGCCGAACTTGTTTTCAATAACTGTGATATATCCTAATGAGAAATCTTTCTCTTTCACTTCCTTCTCTTCGCCGGAAGCGGTACGTACCATGCGCAGACCAATCTTTACTTTCATCTGCGCTCCGCACTCGGGGCATACAAAAGCCACCACTTTGCCTTCTGCGTATCGTGTGTCGTCGAACGACAACCTATTGTCGCATTTGGGACAGAATATATGTTTCATTTCTTTCTTTTGATTATTTCATACGGGCATCTGCGCCCCACATCAGTTTCTCGCGGAGTGTTTGATAGAACGTGTGATTGTGTATCTTGATGACTTTGGTTGCAAAGTTTGCCTTTGTCACCGTCAGCTCTGTGCCGGCAGGGAATATCTCCGAACGCCCGTCAAGGGAGATAAGGAAATGCTTGTTGCGGCTCTCCACTTTGAGCGTGACCTTATAGGTGTCCGGGATAACCAGCGGACGCACATTCAAGGAATGCGGGGCAACGGGACTCAGCACCACATTGTCGCTCTGCGGGTGGATAATGGGACCGTTCACACTCATGGAATAGGCCGTAGACCCGGTGGGCGTGGCAATAACCAACCCGTCGGCTTGGTAGGAAGTAAGATATTCGTCGTTCAAAAAGGTATGGATGGTTATCATGGAAGAAGTGTCGCGCTTCAATACGGCAATCTCGTTTAAGGCATAGTTGTGACCCTTAAACATCCGGTCGTCGGTATGAAGGCGCAGAAGGGTTCGTTCCTCAATCTTATAGTCTCCCTTCAACAGTTCGTCGAGCGCCTCTTCGATGTCGCCCCCGCCCACATCAGCCAGGAATCCCAACCTCCCGGTGTTGATACCCAAGATAGGGATGCCTTGCCGGCTTACCCGGGCTGCCGTCCTAAGGAAAGTGCCGTCGCCACCCACACTGAGCGCCACGTCCAAGTCGGGTATGTCGTCACACGGCAGCAATCCTGTCACCTTGGGCCTAAGCCCCAAGCCATCGGCAAGGAAACCATGGAAACGGCTGTCGACATACACATCCGCATCCATCGAACAAAGCTTTTCGAACAACCGTTTTATTTTGTTTTGATTCTCCGCCTGACACTCGCTACCAAATACGCCAACTTTCATAAAGCAACCTTGTTTTATATTTCCCCCTCCAGTAGTCAAAACTTTTTAACATCAATGTTGTGAAATCTTTCATCAACATAGCCCCGCGAATTCCCTTAATTCTGCTACTTTTGCGCCGATACTTTCGCGCAAAAGTAATGAAAGAAACAAGATATAACGATAACGTACGATGACAAATTTAAGTGTTAACATTAACAAGGTTGCGACTCTCCGTAATGCACGAGGAGGCAATATGCCGGATGTATTGGCAGTGGCTCAAGACTGCGAGAAGTTCGGCGCCCAAGGGATAACGGTTCATCCCCGTCCGGATGAGCGACACATCAGATACAGCGATGTGTATTCCCTTAAACCTCTTATCAAGACGGAATTCAACATCGAGGGCTACCCCTCGGACAAGTTCATAGACCTTGTGCTGAAGGTAAAGCCGGCGCAGGTGACTCTTGTTCCGGATGACCCGAGCGTCATCACCTCTTGTGCAGGATGGGATGTTAAGGCAAACTTCGACCATCTGAGCGAGCTGGTTGACGTCTTTACGGCTAAAAGCATCCGTACATCCATCTTTGTGGGGACCGACCTTGCCAACATCGAGCTGGCGGCAAAGACAGGTGCCGACCGCATTGAGTTATACACCGAGCCTTATGCTTCACAGTATGCAAAGAACAAGGAGGAAGCCGTTGCTCCCTTCGTTGCGGCAGCCACTTTGGCAAAGAATCTGGGGATGGGCGTCAATGCCGGTCACGACCTTAACCTCGACAACCTCGCATGGCTTAGCGAGAACATACCCTGGCTGGAAGAAGTGTCCATCGGACATGCGCTGATTTGCGATGCCTTGTATCACGGGCTGCAGAAGACCATTACATTATATAAAGCATGCTTGCAGCAGCAATGACAAACCGAATATTAACGAATAAGCAATAAAATCTATGAGCATTTTACTTTCCCTACAGGCTGTAGGGGCACAGACAGCAGAACAGATGCCTGACCTGACGACAGTGACTACACCCACCGAAGCAGAAATCAACGTGATAGACCTTGCGATAAAGGGAGGGTGGATTATGGTTGTACTGCTGGTATTATCCTTGATAGCCGGCTACATCTTCATTCAGCGTTTTTTGGTTATCCGTCGTGCGGGCAAAGAAGACCAGAACTTCATGAACCGCATCAAAGACTATATCCACGAGGGGAAAGTCAACTCGGCTTTGAACCTCTGCCGCAGCACCGATACTCCTGCTGCCCGTATGATAGAGAAAGGTATCACCCGCTTGGGTCGCCCAATGAACGATGTGCTTGTGGCCATCGAGAACGTGGGTAACCTCGAGATTGCCAAACTGGAGAAGGGCTTCCCGGTGATTGCCACCACGGCAGCCGGAGCACCTATGTTGGGCTTCCTCGGAACGGTTACCGGTATGGTACGAGCCTTCTTCGATATGGCTAACGCCGGAACCAACGTTGACGTATCTCTCCTCTCGGGTGGTATCTACGAGGCTCTTGTAACCACGGTAGGCGGTCTGGTGGTTGGTATCATTGCCTTGTTTGCCTACAACTACTTGGTTTCTCAGGTCGATGGCGTGGTGAACAAGATGGAAGCCCGCACCATGGAATTTATGGATTTGTTGAACGAACCGGCAGACTAGTCCCCCGCTTTAGGATTAGAGTTATGGGTCGCTCTTATTATTAAGAAAGGTATGGCACTAAAACGAAGAACAAAAATAAACGAATCATTCAGCATGGCATCCATGACCGATGTCATATTCCTGTTGCTGATTTTCTTCATGGTCACCTCCACGGTGGTTATCCCGAATGCCATCAAGGTAACGCTTCCTCAGGCAAAGAAGCAGACAGCAGCCAAGCCGCTCACGAGGGTTACCATTGATGCCAATCTGAACTACTACGTGGCGTTTGGTAGCCAGAAGGAGGTGCAGGTGTCGTTCGACGAGATTACACCGTTCCTTCAAGACAGCTACGCCAAGGAGCCTGAGATGTTCGTTGCCCTTTATGCCGACGAGACAGTCCCCTATAAGGAAGTGGTAAAGATTCTGAACATAGCAAACGAAAACAAATTCAAGATGGTGCTTGCCACCAGAGCACAAAAGTGATGAACTTCAACAAAGACGACATATACAGTCTGATTGGTACGGTTGCGTTCCATACGGCTATCTTCTTGCTGCTGTTGTTCACTGTGCTGCGTACCGAGATTCCGGAGGACGACGGGGGTGTGCTTGTCAACTTCGGTAATGTGGATGCCGCTGCCGGTACGTTTGAACCCAGATACACGGGTCAGGAGCCGCCTCAGGAAACAACAACCCCTCCGCCTGCGCCCACTCCGCCGGTGAAAGCCCCCAAGGAGGAGCTGATAACACAGGACCAAGAGGAGAGCGTTGCCATAGCCGAGGCGAAGAAGAAAAAGAAAGAAGAGCAGCGTAAGAAAGAGACCGAGGCACAGAAGCAGAAAGCCAAAGAAGAAGAGGCTCGCAAGAAGAAAGAAGCCGAGCAGAAACGCCTGGCAGAAGAGCGCCGCAAGAAAGAACAAGCCATCAGCAACAAGGTTGCCGGTGCGTTTGGTATAGGCTCTGCCGATGGCGGCAGCCAAGGCGATGCCGAGAGTGGCACGGGAAATCAGGGAAGTCCGTTTGGCAACTCCGACCACGGCGCAAACGAAGGCGTGGGAGGGTATGGTTCGTTCAACCTCAACGGCCGTTCCATCGGGGCAGGAGGTCTGCCGCGTCCCGCCTACACAATACAAGAGGAAGGCAAGATTGTGATTAACATCACCGTCAACCCCAAGGGAAATGTGATATTCGCCGAGATAGGACGAGGTACCAACATCGACAATGCCTCCATGCGCAAGAGCGCATTGGAAGCAGCCAAGCGTGCCAAGTTCAACAGCATCAAGGAGACGAACAACCAAAGTGGCACAATCACCTACGTGTATAAACTGAAATAAGGAGAAAAGACATGAAGAAAGCAATTGTATTTCTTGCCGACGGCTTCGAAGAGATGGAAGCCCTGGGTACGGTGGATGTCCTTCGTCGTGGAGGCATCGGGGTGACAACTGTTTCCATCACAGACAACCCTATGGTGATGGGGGCTCACAACATACCGGTGGCTGCCGATGCAACGGTAAACGAGGCTGTCCTCACGGATGCCGATGCGCTAATCCTCCCCGGAGGGATGCCCGGCGCCGCCAACCTTAACAGCTCGGAGGCGGTAAAGAAAGCCCTGATGCAGCAATATGATAACGGTAAGATTGTGGCAGCCATCTGCGCCGCGCCGATGGTGCTCGGTGGACTGGGCTTGCTGAAGGACCGCAATGCCACCTGCTATCCCGGCTTTGAGTCCAAGCTGACGGGTGCCAATGCCACCGGTGCAGCCGTTGAGGTGTCAGGCAATGTTATTACCGGCAAGGGCCCCGGGTTGGTCTACCACTTTGCCCTCGCCTTGGTAGAGGCTCTCATGGGAGAGAAGGTGGAGAGGGATGTTGCCGCCGGACTGTTGGTCTAAGGGCATCAGAAGAGGTGCAAGACCTCAGACCTTCACAATCAGCAATAACGACAGAAGAATGGTAAAGAGCAAGACGTTGCGTGCGGTATGCGCCAACGTCTTGTTTAGTTTTCTGCCCTCAAAGCTATACAATTCTCTCCACGTCTTGATGAAGAGGGCAAAGAACGCTGCGAAGAGAACCGGCATCCATGTGGGGGCGTCGATAAGCAGTGGCGCCGTGAGAAGGAAGGCAACGATGCCGTTCGTGAGATAGAACACCTTGCCGAAGGTGCGGCCAAAGATTACGATGGTTGTGCGCTTCCTCGCCGCCTTGTCTTGCTCGTAGTCGCGATAGTTGTTTACCACCAATATGTCCGTGGAGAAAAGCCCCAATGATAGCGAGAGGAGTAACGCCAGCGTTGAGAAGCTGCCCGCCTGTATATAATATGTAAAGCATAGCGGCACGATGCCATAAAACAATACCACGCACACATCGCCAAGCCCGTTGTATGCCAAAGGAAACGGCCCTGCCGAATAAGCCAGCACGCAAACGGCTATGGCTATGCCCACCGGAATAAGCTCCCAGCCGGAAAAGAAGAGAAGGCAGCACCCGCAAAGACAGGCTACCCCCAGCGTTGCCAGCGTGGCTGCGAGCATTGTCTTGGGCGATATCCATCCTTGGGCAACAGCCCTCTCGGGCCCCAAGCGGTCTGCCCCGTCCGCCCCGTGTTTGAAATCGAAGTAGTCGTTGGCAAAGTTGCTTGCTATCTGTGCAAGGAGAGCCACGGCGAAACACAACACTGCCGGCACGGGCCTAAACACTCCCTCACACCAAGCCAAAACACAAGCCAAAAGCACCGGACTAAGGGATGCCGACAAGGTTCTTGGCCGCGCGGCTTCTATCCACTTCGAAAAAGAATTCTTGTTTTTCATAACTTTTTTTCAATAATCGAAGGCAAAAGTATAGTTTTATTTAAAAAAGCGTGTACATTTGCGGCATGAGGAATCTGTTCTACATATCGGCTCTGCTTTTCGGCATTTTGATGTTCTCCTTTGAGGACGAAACAAGAGACGAATCCGCCGCAGTATCTCAGGCGGTGGCAGTGATGGAGGAAAAGGGAGCAGCCGATGCCCAGCACTACATCGATGCATTGCGTTCGGACCTTGAAGTAAGCAAGGGCTTGAACACTCGCAGAACAGTTCAACCGATAGACAATACGTCTCATTTGCGCACGCTGAAGATGGCGAAGAAGGTGCTTCGCGACATCCGCCTTAAGGAAATAAACTTGCAGCGCAAGGTGATGGAGAATGTGTCGGAATATCAAACAATAAATCTTTCTTCGCTTACTTGTTTCGCGGCGCAATACGTGTTTGCCCTGCGGAAACTCCTTATTTAGATTTTGATGGATACCCCAAGGCGGGAGAGGTGCGTCCTTAGTAAGGCGTCTCTCTTGATGGGGAAGGCTATGCGGTGACGGGTGCATGTAACGCCCCTTACACCCAGCCTAAGGCTTAAACATACACATCTATTTATCCATTAAAATCAGAAAAATTATGTCTACACAAAAATCAAATAAAACACGTCTTTACATTTCTATTGTCATCACAATTTTAGGTTGCGTTTTGGCTTGCACATCAATCATCCCCAATGAGTATGCAAAGCTGGTTGTCGTAATGATAGCCTTGGGTTATGGCTTGTTTGGCATTATGAAGGGCATGAGCCATCATAATGGCGAAGAGGCGGCTGAAGCCGACGGCGAGAAGAGCGGTAAATAAACCGGATAATAACGACCTTTAAAATTGTGGATAAAAATGAAGATAAATAAGGATTTGGTAGACGCTGTCATGATGATATCGTTTATCACGTTGGTGTTGGTTGGTACAACCGACTTCGACAGTATGGTTACTAAGGACGTAGTAATGGCGTTGTTGGGTCTTTTGACTGTTGGTATGGCTGTGCTTCGCGGTATACAGATGAAGCAAGCTGCCAAAGAGCCTAAAGACACTGACGAGTTTTAGTAACAAAGTGTGTGTGTGTGCGGGAGGCGGAGAAATCTGTCGATACAACCAGCGCCCGTCTCCCGTTTTCAGTCCATGAAAGTTCCAAAAATCAGTGGCTGTTACCCCTAAATTATGGAGGGGTGTTTTTAACTTTTTGATAAAGTTGTATTTGTAAATTTTTGGTGGCCTCCGGCGCTCTCCGTTACAAGCATAAATGCGTGATTACTAATGTCTCGGGGGGGGGGTAAAATTAATTCTAAACACCAATTAATCGTTCTTGTAAAAACATCGAGAGTTTGAAAAAAACATCGTATGTTTGTGTTTAGTAACACTTGTAAACAAATCCTTTCCGAAGGGATGTTTCGTCAGAACAAGATATGGGACTGACGAACATTTTTGTGCCCTGAGCAAAGGTTTCGGGTTGGGGCCCATAAGCCACAGCGGTTCCCCGGATTAAGAAGCCTCCCCGGCTTGTGATTCAAGACTCTTCGTAGCGACAGTTCTCGAAGGGCATTTTTTTTGGAACAAACCACGCTGGTTGACTCTTTTAGGGTTAATCTTTTTGTGATTATTTATTGATTTATGATTGGTTATGAATTATGTACAGGTCCTGGGAATCATTTTTGTGATTCTCTTGGGGTGGGTGATGAGCGCCATCGTCCTGCCTCAAATTCTTCTCGTATCGTTTCGTCGTCGTTTGTTTGATTCGTTAAACGACCGGAAGATACATAAGGCACTCGTTCCCCGCATCGGAGGGATTGCCTTCTTCCCTTGTGTATTAGTCACAGTTTCCCTGACTATAATAGGTCAGAACTTGTGGTTTGGCCGCAATGTGCTCAACATGGATGTGACCAACCAGGTGCTGTCTACCAGCAGCAGCTTGTTTCTGCTCTATATGGTGGGGATAATGGACGACCTCGTGGGCGTGCGCTATCGCACCAAGTTTGTAGTGCAGACCCTGGCAGGCGTCATACTGACGACTTCGGGATGCTGGTTCAACAACCTCTACGGGTTCTTGGGCATCCAAGAGTTGCCGTTCTACGTGGGTGTACCCCTCACGGTGTTTGCCGTTGTGTTCATCCTCAATGCCATCAACATGATTGACGGCATCGACGGGTTGGCATCGGGCATAAGCATCATCGCCTTCATTGTTATGGGGTGTATGTTTGTGCGCCTCCACTGGTGGGTGTATGCTTTCGTGTGCTTCGCCGCATTCGGCACCTTGCTGCCGTTCTTCTACAGAAACGTGTTTGGCGACGCATCCAAGGGTCGCAAGTTGTTTATGGGCGACACCGGTTCGCTCACCATCGGAATGTTGTTGGCGGTGATGGTTATCCGCCTCAGCATGTTCGACGCCATGAAGGAGCGCATTTTCCCCGGGAGCATCGTCATTGTGTTCTCGCTCCTTCTCGTTCCCATCTTTGATGTACTTCGCGTAACGTTCCATCGTCTGCGCTGCGGCAAGAATCCCTTCGTTGCCGACAAAAATCACATTCATCACAAATTTTTGGCACTTGGCATGCACCAGCACCTGGCGCTGGTCATGATTCTCGGTATAGCAATAGCGTTCATAGCAATGAACATACTGTTGCTGGATACTCTATCAATCACTGCAATCTTTTTTGTCGACCTGGCGGTATGGACCCTTATGCATATGGGTCTGACCAAGGCTATCCATAAGCGCACCAAAACCAAAGAAATAAACCCCTCCGGAGACAGAGAAATGAAACAGCGGTTTCAGTAAGGCTCTTCCTTTTCCGGGAAAACACACAAACACATACAAACAATTATAATATGAAGTTTAAGTCAATAGTGAGCTACGGGCTGGCAATGGTTGTGTCCGTAGTGTTGTTCTCGTGTTCCACGCCTAAAAACATCAGCTACATGCAGGATATATCCAACGAAGCGGTGTTTGACGACGTGAACAGGGTTATCAAAATCCAGCCGAGAGACAAAATCTCCATCGTGGTAAAGAGCAAAGACCCGCTGCTGTCGGAGCTCTTCAACCTTTCGATAACCACATACCGCGTGGGCTCGACCTCCAACTCGTCGTACAGCCAACAGATATCCTGCTATAGCGTGGCATCCGACGGCAGCATCGACTTTCCGGTGCTGGGCAAGGTGAGTGTGACGGGCATGACGCGCGAGCAGATAGCCGAGACGATAAAGCAGAGGCTCGTGAGCGAGAACCTGGTGAAGGACCCCGTTGTTACGGTTGAGTTCGAGAACCTCCATTTCTCCGTCATGGGCGAGGTGAGCCGTCCGGGACAATACAATATTGACTACGACAAGATATCCATCCTCGATGCGCTGAGCAAGGCGGGCGACTTGACTATCTATGGCCGCAGAGACAATGTATTGGTGATACGCGAGCAGGAGGGCAAGAAATGCTCCTACCGCATCGACCTCACCGACACCAACAGTGTGATGAACTCGCCGGTGGCATACCTGCAGCAAAACGACGTGGTGTATGTAGACCCCAACAACGTGCGCAAGCGTCAGTCCACCGTCAACGGCAACAACGTGCTCTCCACCTCATTCTGGATAAGTGTTGCCTCGCTCATCACCTCCATCATCGTGCTCTTGAAATAACACACACATATATATATAATGTATAGGACTTATGAATGCAGTAACCCATAAGCAAGACAGCAGTCAGGAGGAAACATTCCTGACGCTCAAAGACCTCTTCTACCTCTGCATCACCCATTGGCAGTGGTTCGTTTTGTCGTTGGCGGTATGCCTTGGCTTGGCAGTGATGTATATCCTGACCACCCCGTCGCAGTACGAGCGTGCCGCCACGGTATTGGTAAAGGAAGACAGCAAGTCGAAGTCCGTCTCCAGCGATGTGGCATCCAT
>CAVJCD010000020.1:0-17646 GCA_963648005.1 Tannerellaceae bacterium
CTGTATAGTCTTGTGACTACATCCGATCAAAGCTCCCAATGCACGCTGCGAAAGCCCACTATTGGAAAGTAACTCCTTCAAAATATCGGCAACGTCGTTGTATTCCTTCAAGACATAGGCTTGGGTAGTAGTGGTTACGGTCATTTGTAAGCCTACCGCATCCATATAATCTATACACTTCTGCAAATTATAGCTATATTGGCCTTTCTCCACACGATACACGTCTTGAGGCAGGCAGCTTAGCGTTGTACAAATTACTTTCATTGCCGGGCCATTCTCCTTGCGATAAGCGGCCAATTTTTCTGATAACTCTTGTCTATTCATATTCGATATTTTTTGCAAAGTTATGCAAAATATTTGAGATAGTCAAATATTTTAACATTTATTATTCATCTGGAAGCTTCAATCCATTTACGGCAAGCAGCTTTCTCAGAGCTTCACGGTAAGTCACCCCTTTATTAGTATAGTTCATACAATGAGCATACCATTTGGGGTGAAGCTCATAAAGCTTCGCTAGTCTTGGGTCGTCAGCGAATTGAACGCCAAACCCGCAAAACATACAGCCTGTACGTTCAAAACCCTGACTATACAAGTCACATATCTTCAGCTTCCTCTTCTTTATGTAAGCCTTGATGTCTTCTTCCGTCCAGATTGCCAACGGCGTACTTGTTGACATTTCCGCTTTATGCACCCCGAAAATATTACACCTTCCACGCTTTAGATACTGGACGGTACGGATATGGCTTTCGCTTGCCATTGTGCCTATAATCGGCATCCTTCCAGTCTCTTTAGTGTACTTCTTTAGCGGCTCTTTCTTGAGAAGCGAGCAGCATTTGTTGGAGCAGTCATAAGGCTCGTCGACAAGATAGCGATATTTCAACGGCACCATATAACCACGGTTCTTGTTGCCCAGTCCTGATTGCGCCGTTTGTGAATCCGGACGGTTATGAATGTACCAAAGTTTGCAGCTCGTGTCCTTTGATATTAGGGGGAAGCCATAGTCTTCTATAATTTGCTTTGGCTTAAATTCAGGATATACAATGTCTATATCTGCCCCCCCTATTTTAAGGTCACGGACGAATTTAACTATCTCAGGAAACTCATTGCCAGTGTTGCAAAAGACTGCCTTTATGTCCGGTTTTATCATACGGCACAAGTCTAGCAACACTGTCGAGTCCTTACCTCCAGAAAACGAAACATAAGCGTCTGTCCTAGACACGAACTGGTCAATTACACCCAACGAATGGTCAATTTTATGGTCTAAGCGCCAACGCTGACGTTTCTCAAGTTCTTTTGCTGTCAATACCATTACTGTATTCTGTCAATGTGAAAACCATTAGATGAGAGCTGAACGCTTGACGATGCTTTTGTTCCGTGTCCGCCTATGATGATACGCAGCTTTTTCCCGACATCCTCCAGCGAATCTACCAAGTCGCCCATGTCATCAATAGCGTCGCACATATCTTGACCGCGCTCGCTGTCAACCAAAGAGTCTGGAAGGCTGTCATACGCAGTCTGCTCTTCGTCGATAACGTCTTGTATCAGGCCAATAGCCTCTTCAATAACGCCTTCAGCGTCCATCAACATTTCTCTTCTTTCTTTGTTCATGTTTTTTATATGCTTTATACTTTTACGACTTCTGTATATTTAAGTTCTCCGTGCCACCCTCTTGCCTGCAATATTTCAATTAGAAATTCAGCTGGAACGCTTCCTTTACCGCACTGCAATTCTCTTTTAAGGCACGCTATCGTCTCAAATGTAGGACACATTGTCTTTTGCGCCATAGGGCACTTCTCGTTGTGCAGTCTGTATTTACAGGCGCTGCACGGGTCATAATCTTTCAGACTTATCATACTGTAACGACTTTTGTGTAACGCAACTCTCCAGTGTATCCTCTGCGACGCAACTCGCCAAACAACTGGCCGTCTTCAAAATCCGCCAGTGTCAGCGTTGCTTTTGTGCCCTGCTGAGGAATATACGCGTTTGGTCTCTTTGCTGTTGCTACGCTTTCGTTTTCAGTTACTGTAACTTTCTTAGGTCTTCCCATAATATTCGTCTATGATTTGGTTGTTGTTTTGTTCTCTTGAATGATGCTTATTTTGTTATTTTAAGCCGTACTTCCACGGCAAGATTCTTCTTGTCACTCACCTTGCGCATAGCCTGGTAATAGTCTTCCAGCAAGGCGAGCATTATACGGTTACTGTCTTCGTGCGACATAGCTTTCCAATCAATCTTCAGCTGCTCCGCTATCTTTACGGCATCCACGAAAAATTCGCTGTCTCCGGGCATTTCGTTTATGTCATATATTGGAGACTTGCTGCCAAACAGATAATGACTGAGGGCAATGTACTTGGTGTAGGTGTCATAAAAGAGCTGGAGGTCGTATTTGCCCCCAGCTTCGTTTACAACTTGTATTTCCGTCTTCTTAGATTTTGTCATATTTAGTACCGGTAAATTTGGTCTGCCACTGAAGATAAGTCTTCCTTGACGCTGCAACCACCTTCTCAACGTCTGCGTTAAGAAGTGATACAGGAACGACTGGAATGCCATTGTGGGACACGTAGAGCGCTCCTCCGAACTCGATGACGTTGATGTCCTCACAGCCCATCTGCTCCAGCATTTCTCGCTTGGCACGTGCTTTTCTCTCTTTGTGGGCGGTTAGTTTGTCAGATAACCATTGCATAAAATTTGACATAAGATTTGTTGGTGTTGTAAATTAACCATAGAATATAGCAGCAATATAAAATGCTGCGACTGTCCGCATCGAATAGGCGGTACAGTCAGTCTTGCAATCATTGCATTTCAAGGAGAAATTTTAGCTGATTGCAAGTCAATTTGATTCATGTTATTTACGCTTGCTTTGTTTTAGCTTTCCGTCCAAATAAAGCTGCTGCTTTCTCTGACGGTATTCGCGCTTCTTTGTTGTCCAGTACTCTGTCGGACGTTTAGGCTGAACACTGCGCTCCTGGGGATGGAGAATGTTCTGTACAGACCGTTTGCTGCACCCAAACATCTCAGCCAACTTGCGCTGACTGTATCCTTGCTCGCTCAGTATCTTAATCGCCTGTTTCTTCTCATCGGACAATTTCCGGCGCAAGTCTAACTTGGTGCCAGCTATCGGAATTTTCTCGCTTTTATACGGCATTATTTATAAGATTGCTCTACTATTCGTATAATGTCTGCATAAGGCAATCCTATTTCTTCAGGGCGAATGTAGTAGCAAACTTCATCATCCAGCCTGCTTGCCGCACGTTCCAAACTAGGGGAACCGGACCGCATATCTTTTAGTAGTTCGTCCTCCAAATCGGTTGTCGCTACAAGCACGTCCATAGGCTCCTCTGTGTCCTGGAAAATCGTGACCTCCATTACGGGCCACGCTCTATCTTTGTATGTTATCAAATATCTGTCCATTGTTTACGAATAGAAAATTGGTTATTAAAGGTGTGAAAACATATCCACATTATTTGCAATGTGGAGCTAAATCTTCAGCAATAGAGTGGGGGCATCGAGCGCTGAACCACGCCATTATGTCGGATACTGGGGTGCCTTCGCTAAACC
This sequence comes from Tannerellaceae bacterium, assembly GCA_963648005.1. Classification (GTDB taxonomy): domain Bacteria; phylum Bacteroidota; class Bacteroidia; order Bacteroidales; family Tannerellaceae; genus Parabacteroides. Next base: position 3,559 of record CAVJCD010000020.1, read on the forward strand.
CAAGGAAACTGTCGGCGATTTCCATACGGGTCTCTACATATCTCGTGTTAAGTTGCTCAAAGTCCTTCCAGCGATCCCATAGTTCTGGAAGGGTCAGCAAAAGAGTGTTATCTCCACATTCTAGGCATACGCCTTCGCTATTGAATGCCTTTTCTAGCGGGCTTTCTATGTCTTCGGTCTCTTGCTCCCACCAAAGTTCGATTGTTACGTTTGTGCTGCCGCAATCTGGGCAGTATAGGATTTTGTTCCAATTACTTTTTGTTACTTCAATCATAATTAGTTATTTTATCATTCCAAGTTCAACCATAGTTTCCAAGCGATCGAGTATATTCGCATAGGTATACGCATCGTGGCAAACACACTCATCTTCGTATGTTATGTTGCTCTCATTACCTTCTGCGGTAATGGAGATGTCGTCATTGTCTTCCAGCTTTATAGAAGTAGCGTGTCCTCCTTCAATAGAATATAGGCCATCGCACTCTACAAAGACACGGTTATTGCTTTCAAACTGCCAATCATAGCAAGGGTCGTCTTGCTGGCGATTTTCTTGGTCAACAGTTAAGTCAACCTCGCTTATGTTATGCGCTTTCATAAACGCCACAACGCTTTCGTGCGCTACGTTTCGGAAAGCAAGAAGTTCTCTGTATAGCTCTTCCGATGTTTTGATATTGTCCATTGTTTAATCGTTTGTTCTGTAAATTTTAAGAAGCATATAAAGCTCACCGCCACCGTTCTCCCGAACCTGTTCCATCACACTCCAGATGGAATCTTCGTTTGGCTCGGCACGGTTCGCTGGGTTGTAGACATCGTTTATGTAGTCCGCAATTTCTTTGATGGAGTTGTAATACTCGGTTCCGGTTTTGCTGTCGTCCAAGACATATTCACAGTCCCAAACTTCCTTGTTCATATCATTGGTCGCAAACCAACCGCATCCGGGCTCTTCATCGAGATAATATATCGTAATATCTGGGAAACGCTCCTCCAGAAAGTGCCGCACATCACTCTGCTCTCTCCAAGCCGTATTTTGGTATATGCTTAATTCGCATGTCAAGTCATCGTAATCCAAGTCACGGATTTCACCACGGCAGCGCATATCAGCACTTTTACCTCCCAAACGGTTTACAAGCTCGTCAAGTTCTACAATGCCGTCGTTCTGCATCTGTGCGATTGTTTCGTATATTGTATCCAGGTCTTTCTTGGGGCCGTAGATTCTATATTCTGTATCACAAATGTTAGCCATATTCTATACTGTTTTGTATTGTTAAACAAACCTACGCTTTTTGGGGTAATTACTGTAAAATGCTCATGAATAAGATGGCAAGGATGCCTCGAGACGGATTGGACACCGGTACGACAATACGGGATGTCCTAAAGTCTCGAGGGAGTACAGCCATCTTATCTAAATCTAAAGCGCCAGCTTGTGTATTTGCTTACCCAAACATTTTGTTGCAACAGGCTTTCATAGATGGGGCGTTTCTATAATGTATTCATATAATGCTTCATTCCAGAATACATCGAGCCCGTCGATCAAGGCTATGATCGACGGGCTGCTTCGGATTCTGGTTTCATGAAGTATCATTAAATGCCTATGCCTGCCAATTGCACGCCCGTCCAAGCGTTTTTCTCAATTACTTACGCGAACGGCGCTCGCCACGCTTAGTTCCACGGAAAGCCTTACGTATCTCGCTCTGCTCTGCCCACTTCGCTTTGGTAACTTTCAGGTCAAACTTGTTGTACTGGAGGAAGTCTCGGAGAAGACCAAGCATCATATAACCGTCAGTAGCGGAGCCGGCCTTTACTATTTCAGCAGCCTTGTTCTCCAGAGCAGCAAGAGACTCTTCCTTCTCCACAAAGTGACGGGTGTTTCCGTGTCTTATGGCGCAGAAGCTTGGTATGTCCGTAGTGCCGTTCTTGTCTATCTGCATCAAGCAGCCCTCAAACATAATGAGGTCCTTGATTGTGTAGTACGAACCAGCCGCCTTGTAAGCATTGATGAACGCTCCAGACATCTGCCAATTGCGTGGTGTGAACTTGATTGCCATACGAAGATTGTTGAAGCAAGACACCGCATCATCGAGGGTCGCTGGGGTCTTGGCGCTCTTGATTCTGTTGCAGGCATCATCCAGCTTCTTGTACAGCACCGCAAACTCGTCAACATGTACGCCCTTACCGTCGTTCATAAAGGCGCACTGGAGTTTCTTGTACATGCGGCCCTTGTGTGAACGAACCTTGAGCGTTCCGACGAATGCGTGAAGGTTGCTGATATAGTCCTTAGCCATCTCAGCGGCTACCTGACGGTTATACCAACGATTGCGCTCCGCATAGCCCTCGGTATCTTTCTTCATATAGAGCTTGACCTGCTTACGCAACTCGTCCATAAGCACCTTCCAGCTGTAGTCATAGCCACGGTCCTGAAGTACCTTGTGGAAGCCGCCCTTAGCGTAAAACATCTCGAGACACTGGGAAGGTATCCAGCGGCGGACAATACCGTCGACATCAAGATAGCCGGACTCTTCAATCTTGCCGATGAGGTCTGCGATTGTACGAAGCATCTCAGCGTTTCCTCCGGTGAGGGAAGCAAGCTGTTCAACCGGGTTGCCGTTGCAGCCACATGTGCCGTCTACTGTCGGGAGCACCACGGTTCCAAGACCGCTGTCCTTACCGATGGCGACACCTGCCACAGAGTGCTCGTGATTAGGGATTACGATTTCTGCACCACAGTTCTGGCAGATTACCTTTGTTACGTTACCTTTGTTCATTGCGTTGTTTGTTTTCTTAGTTGTTGCCATAGTTTTGAATGTTGTTAAGTGATTTGTATTATTGTTGATTAAAACCAGTCTTTACGAATGATTAAAGACTTGTCGGCTCCCTGATAGAACCAGTCTTTGGCGAAGAGCTCATCCGGATTGAACGAGCCTTGTATCAGTGAGAGCAAGATGAACATCTCCAGCTTAGCCTGCGCCACATCTCTGGAGATTGGGTTGTTGAGAGCGTCGTGACCACAGGCTTCTATAAGCTGCGATACTGACAGCCCCCGGAACTTTGCTTTCCGTTCACGCTTCATTGAACGCTGGGTAGGTTTGCTGTACTTGAAGTCGTCGTACAGGTCTTCAACCTTGTCAAGCCAGTCGTCCAAGTCGTCGTAGTTGTCTATCCCAAACTCACGTTCTTCCATCTTGACGAGCTTGTTATTGACCTTGATTGTACGTTTCTTAAAGTCGACTGAGCAATGAGCGCCTTGGCTCACCAGCTCAGTTATTTCTTCGTATAGTGTTTTCATTGTTGTTACTAATTAAATCGCTCAGTTTCGTGGCGCATTGAAATAATTCGTTCATGTCAGAGTCGAGGTCAGGATACGCCTGCCTTCCCGGACTTCTGTCAAGAGTTTCCGAAGGCAGGCGTATCCTGAGTAATCGGACTCTTGAACTGAATTTGAAACCCTTGCGATGTTTGCATTTGCGCTAATGTTTGCCAAATCTCACTAAATCGGACGTTTCTGTAATTATGTCATGGATAACAGTTGGAGCGACGCGATGACACTTTGCAAGCTCCAGGTGGCTAACCTGGAGCATCCAAAGGGGCACGCGTCATTGGAAACCGTTATCATAAATTGCTTTAGCCTTGACTTGGCGTTACGTCTTGTCGGCAATCTCACAAGCTTTGCGAAATACTGTAAAAGCTTCATGTATTCCAGTCTTTCTCGCCTGTTACACGTCATCCGGGGACGCCGGACAACAGCCGGCGTCATGGGATGACGTCAACAGGTTACAGAGCTGGAAACTAAATCACGCTTGCATTGATAGTCGTCCGTTCGCTCAGATAATTGATGGCGCTTTCAGACGCGTTGCTTTCTATAAATTAATCATGTTTTCGGCGTGTTCGTTGAAGCGAAGTAGCTGGTGCCTGCGAGCTACGCAGTGCAACAGCGACTTCGCTTCAATTGGCACGCTGGTACTAAATCATGTCTGCCTACGCTATCCAAGGGTTACAAACCCCTTACAATTGAATCGTAAAGATCACGACCAAATAGCAGGTTGTTTCGCATACACCCAAGTGTAAAGTAACCATCGATGTGGTCTCCAGTTTTGATGCGCAAAGTTCTAATTTTACTGCCCTTGCCGCGAGCTATACAACCGTCTTTCTGCGTATCTCGTACCCAGCCCAGACCGCCAATATCACTCATGCTTACGGATTTACCAACTTTGACGGCTCTCAAACAATCCATCACAAACCCGTTTAGGATGTTGATGTCCTGAGGAACATTGATAGTCTTCAGAACACCGGTTGCCCAAGCATGCTCGCCGTTGCCGTAGTATAACCACGTTTGGACTGAGTGAAGCGCCGCTGCGGGTTTGATGCCTTTCCGGATTTTCTTTGTCGTTCTCGCGGTTACTTCGTCTACGAATGACTTGATACGATTACGACTCAGACTAATCTTAGCGCCCTTGATAGAGAACCCCAGAAACTTGAACCATCGGTCATTCGTGATATATTCAACTTTCTTTGGATTGAGCTTCATCCGCATCTTTGCCAACTCTTCAACCATGATTTGCATAGCTTCTTGGTAACGAGGGCCAATATAGAGCGTGTCATCGGAATAACGAACGTAGCTATCACCCAAATCTGTCAAGCGTTTATCCAACTGGAAAAGTACTACATCGGCGAGCCACGACGCAACAGCGCAACCTTGTTTGAGACTTTGGTATTTTGTTTCCTCAGTCTTCGTTTCGCTGTCGTAGTAATTGTCGTTGTGATAATATTCACGAACCACATCAATCACTATGCTTTTCCCGAAACGCCGCTCGATTTCGTCGAACGCACCGTCAATGTACTCGATAGGCACTGTGTCGAAATATTTGCTAAAGTCACTCTTCCAACCGATTATCTTGTGGTCGGTTCCACTTAGTTCTTCGATTTTCTTGCTCATCTGGGTAACGATTTTCGCACAGCCCATTCCCTTCTGATAGCTCATACAACTGGGGTGAACCATATCCCCAGCGATGTCGAACAGCAAATCGTTCACGAGGGACAGGAATATTCTGTCCTCCCCCTCGTTTACGAATACCGTACGAAACTCGCCCGGTGTATCTTTGGGAATCTTGGCGGTATGGGGACGCTTGATATGATAGTCTCCATTTACCAAGGACATAAGCAATTTCTTGCGACCATTGGGGGACATATAATCTCGTAGGACCGCCGTGCTTATGCCTTTCAACGAGCCCTTATTGAGCGCTGTCTTCCAACGCTCAGGCTCAAATAACATTTCCAATATCTTATCCATAACTTAAAACGGTATATCAAAAACAACTGTTTTCGCAGTTGCCAAACAACTGTAAATACGATGACTGCCGGCGCCTCGGGACACTTTCCAGCCTTTAGGGCTTTTTATGATACTATTGACAAATTCGCCGTTCTCGTCAAAAGCGCACCAATAGCCGGGGCGCTGGCATACGATTTTTCTTTTCATAATCTAGAAGTTTAGACGATTAGCAATATACTGCATCTCAGAGAATGCAATCTGGTGACATCCAGCGGTCAGAACATTACCGTTGAAGGAATGGACGTTATAATGTCCGCTCAAAGTGTCGATTTCGAAACCCTTCTCACACAGGCTTTGCTCGTGCCATTTCTGGAATATGTTCCAGAGGCGCTTACCCTGAGCAACCTCCAGTTTAATTCCTTTTGAAGTCTCTATCACGTTACGGATAGAGTTATAGCGCAGCAGAACATTACCGCCGTCGAATGCCTCGTAAGGTATGCTTCCTTGACTAATCTGGAAGCCCTCGTGGTACAGGCGGCGATAACCGTCCGCACCAAGCGCTTTCTGCTCGGCAATGTATTTACGGTTCTGCTCTTCCAGTTCTTTACGGCGCTCTTCTTCCTCCTTACGGATACGCTCTTCCTCAGCCAAACGAACCATATAGTTGTCATAGTCTCGCTTTTCGGTCTGCAAACTTTCCAGCATCCACTGACGCTTAGCCCTTATCCACGCCTCCTTGTCGGTACATTCTACGAACTCCTGATATTCCTTGTCGGTAAGGGTACGCTCACTGTAGCCGCGTGTTCCAGCAAAGTTGATTACAGTTCCGTTATAGTTGAACTGGCTGAACTTAGGTTTGCTGCCGTATATGCCAAATCTAGCAAGAAACCCCGCCATTCCCAGATGCAACTCCAGGCGGCGCATTGATTTACACTGACGATAGGCTCTGGACGAACGCTCTTTAGCGGCATCTTTCGTGATTTGTGCCTGCTTATGGCACTTCATCATCCAAGGTATGAGGTCGCCGGCCTTAGTGTGCTGAGCAATAACCTTGCTGTTCACCTGAGTGCCAATGAATGCGCTTAGTCTGCGGTTCTTGGCTGCAACTCGCAATCCCGAAGTGCGCTTCAGATACGCTTCCCACGTGCCCTTACCGTTCACAACGTCGACGATTGCCGGAATGTCTGCGCCTTCGTGCATCATCTTCAGGAACTTCTTCAGCTGCTTCTCTGCTTTGAAAGCGTAATGGGCTGGGGTAGCGTTACGTGCCATAATGCCAAACTCGCTAGCCTTCATACGAAGCAGCTTATTGACTGTGGTAACACCGGTCGCTTCATAGAACTTGACCATTTGCTCGTAACCGCTACGTCCGAAATTGTGCTCCAGCTTGTTACAGCCCGCCACGTTCAAGCAATCCACATAGTCTTTAGCCAACAGCTCGAGACCCAAGCGTACTAAAGTCTCGTTGCTGTATCGCCATACTATACGGTCTCGACCCCATTTGCCCCAAGGGTAGGTGAACTCCAGCGCATCTACTGGAATTGCACTGCGCATCTCAGCTTGATGCTTGCTCGTACTGTTTGAGTACGAATTGTAGTCGGTTATGTAGATGACTTTGTCATTGATCTCAAGGCGCTGGCCGATACACGTTCCATAGGACATAAGATAACCGTTGTGGTGGCTCAGATGAGAACCAAAATGAGCTCGATCGTGATTGTGTGCCCAAGCATGAGCAACTTCTGAATTATTTGCCATATCAATTAGTCTTTAGTTGGTTTTTGTTTATGAATAGTATTTAATGTCGCCGTAGGTGTGAAAAGTGGTCCAAAAATTTGGAGGGAATTGCGTTTCCACAATCCCCTCCGTGGTAGACATTACCTACCTTATTAACAACATTAACAAAAATGGGTTATTCGTCTTCTTCCTCTTCCTCCTCTTCTTCGTCCGGGTCTGGATATTCATCAAGGACTCTGGGTAATACATGCCCAAGCATATAGCAACGTATTGTCACATCCGCCCATTCAGCCCCCTTCTTTACATAGTCCGCTGCATCGCAGCCAAACTCGTTGCACGCCTCTTCCAGCAAATCAAGGTTGTGACATACGCATTCCTCAGCCTGCCACGTATTGAACGTATATGAGCCGCTACCGTTTCCTGTCACGCTGTCTGAGATGAACATATCGTCGTACATCTCATCGTAGCCCCTCACTCCGTTTTCCTCAATGTATGAACGGACATCGTCCGCTACACACTCTGCATAGTTGTATCTTTCCATTTGTTAAGCGTTTTTTAAGTATTTGCGTATGTTCTTTATCTCAGCGACATAGTCCTGACCGGCACAGTAGTCCACACTAGCCTTACCGGAATGCGTTTCAACAAACAATCGGTCAGGAAGGCCCAGGTAACGGTGCTGTACCATTGCCCACTTGAGCTTGTCGGCCATCTCAGCTTTCGTGTCGCGGCCTCTGAACTCCAGCGTGTCAACGACCATATCAGCAAGGCGGCAATATTCATCGTCCGGAAACGCAAACTTTATCTGCGCTTCCTTTGACGCACTCCAGATTGTGCCGCGGATAATCTGTTCGATACTGAGAGCCCAATTCAAATTGAGATTGTTCGCTTTGATAAGCGCTTCAACTGTCTTGTATTTGTATGTTTTCATTTTAATACTTGTAACTAAAAACCGAATTAATGTATATCTTCGCTGGCTTCTCGCTAACCAGCATTTCTAACAGTTCCCTTGTAGGCTCTGAAACACCTCCGCACCAATCTGGGAGAAGATAGCGCTTTATTCCGCCAAAGGGGTAGTCAATCGCATCCCTGAGAGGATATGTGTTAACTGAGCCGCTCTCAACAAGCTTGCTCGTCTCGTCCAGTATGCGCTTGTGATACTCTTTAATCAAGGGCTCGATACCTCTAAAAGCAAACGTGTGTTCGTCGGTGGGCTCAAACGACGTCTCTCTAAGAGTGAACACATCTGGTTCGTCAGTAGGCTCGAATGCGGTCTGGAACCATTTCTCAGATGCCAGTGCTTTAATGGCCTCTAGACGCTCTGATTCGTCGAGCATAGAGTAATAGTACAAATAGCCGTCGCCGGACAGCGCATAGTCGTCAGCCCACTCTTCCTCTTCCAAGCGGGACTGTGTGATTTCGTAAATATAGCTGTGCATAATTACTTATGATTTTTGATGTAATTGTAAAGGGAATGTATTGCGTCTTCGGAAAGTTCTGGATAGTATGCGGCTTCCGGCTTTCCAAGAATACCGTCAGCACCTATCTCATAGGCCGCAGTCATATCTATTCCGTTTGTACAACGGAACTCGTATAGTCTGTTTCCGTCTATGAGTTTCAGACCTCCGAATACTTCGATGTGATTGTTCAGACATTCCAGAACTTGTTCGCGCTCCGTCAAAGCGACCGCCGCATAGCCGTCAATCGCTTCTTTAGCCTCTGACATCAACTGTTCCAGACCGGCCTCGCCGTAATATCCGAAGCAAACAGTGTCGCACATATCGCCGTTTGGCGCAGTGATTGTGAAGCCGTAGACTTCTCCTGAAACATAAGCGCTCCACACCTCCATTTCATTCTCTATCTGCTTATTCGCCCAGTCTTTCCACGTTTCCTCAGAAAAGTCGAGCATTTCTTTTTCGGCGGTTGCTTTGGTGATGTAGGCAATGCCCAGCAGACCGCAGTCCCACTGGGCGTCTATATGACCGGCACGACCTCCCAGCCAAACGCTTACACCGCTGTGGTCGTACATAGAAATGGACCGAACGACTACATCGCCGGTCGCAATTATGAGCTTCAGCCTTTCGTCAAGTCTCAGCTCGTCAACTATCATCTCGGCTATCTCGTCAGAATCAGCATCGGCATCAAACGAATAGCTGTAACAGTCTTCAGCGCCTTCACGCCACTGGTACCAATAGCTGCCGTCCTCGTCACTCTTCAGAACGGCCTGTCGGTCACTCACGAAATAAGTGATTATTTGTTGACTGCCCACATAAGCATCGAACAGTTCATTTATCGCGTCTCGAACGCAGTATTCGTCTCCCAACTTGTATCTGCGGTGTTCGCAGACAAAAGTTGCTGCGTTGTCCCATTCACGAGGATCCTGAGGACAATCGTCATAGAGTACGTCTATTGTGTACCCCTTGTATTCTTCTTTTGTGTATTCCATTTTTGTCGTTGTTGTTAATTGGTTGTTGGTCTTATCTCTGTCTATTCCAGGTTTCGTAGTCCGTTTCAGACTCAAAACACATGAAGCCGCCCTTGACACGGACGACTTCATTGGCCCAAGGACATTCATCGAATGCCTCGGCGAACTTTGTTCCTTCTACAAATTTCTTTCTCATACTCGTTTAAGGTTCGTAAAAGTTAACGTCGTACACTTCACTTGCCAGCCCGAAAGCTGGGCGGTGTGCGAAATATGGCTGGATGCAATTTGCATCATCCACTACAAGCTCCATTATGAAGCCTCGTGGGAAATTGTCGTTGACGAATGCGTCTGCCATCATTACGTCTTCTTCATCGAGACCGCTGGGGTCTCCGTATTCCAAGTAGCATATAGCCCACGTTGGAATTTTTTCGGTTGTTATGTGTTTCATTGTTCTTCTATTTTCTTGAAAATCTCCACGCTTACCACGCCATTGCATATAGGGTTGATATACGTCTTATAGGGGTGTGTGCCTGAACTGTCCTCGCTGCCCTTTATCCATTCAGCGTATCGCATAGCTACGCACGTTGCCGAAATGTCGGGGGCAATTATAAGGACAGAGTTGCTGCCGTCCCAACGTATCTCTACGAGTACATCATTGCACTCGCTGTCATACGTGTAATAGAATGCCATCTGAGCGTATGATATTCTATTGCTACGGGCAACTGACTTATCGGGACACAACATTTCGATGAAGTCAGTCACGACCTCATCGCAAAAATGTTTATTGTCGATTGGCCATTCCATATAGCCGTTTGGTGCTTTCATATCTTTTCTAGAATTATATTGGCAAATACGTTTGGGTTATTGGTATAACCCTGCCGGTCACATTCGTCCAGCACGAACTCACAGTAATCGTATACCTCGTCCTCGTCAATGCCGAACGAGTTTCGGTAGCTGGAGAGGAACATGGAACCAAAGTCGACTTGCGTCCACAATTCCTTCAGCTCGTCCGCGTTTAGGTCGGTTATGTGACGGTCGACTTCATTGCGGCGGTTCTCCAGCTCATTACGTTCTTCATCGTTTAGCAGGCGAGTGTAGAGCGGCATATAGTCGCCCATAACATTCATCTGCCAATAATCTTCGCCGATTGCGTCCCTCATAAAAGCATAGATGTAATCGGCATAGGCAAGATGTTCGAAGCGTTCCATTGCCCAAACCTGAACGTCTGGGTAGTTCTGAACGTATTTGTCCAGAAGTTCCTTTGCTTTCTTGTCCACTTCCTTCCAGCCTTCTACTGTGATGGCCTTGGACTCCGGAATGATGTCCGGAACAAAAACTTTGTATTTTGTCATTTCTTTTGTTGTTGTTAGTTGATTGTTGTCGGTTTATGTGTGAATTTGCCAGCGGTCTTCAGGCTTTTTGAGGTCTGGAATGATGCCGCCGTTCATTATGCACTCGCCGTTGACCATCTCACCGAAGCAGTAACCGTGCTCGGTAAAGTCAGCGCTTATGAGGATATATTGGTCAGCAGCGACCCTCTGATACTTCGTCAGACGCTCTACGCATCTTGCGAGGCTATCGTCTCCTAGAGCATCGGAATATTCCAGCGATTCCCTATAGTTCTCCTCCGTTTCCTTGCTCGCAAACTTAATCGGGAGCAGTTCGTTGCGAATTAGCCATTCGTCATTGTATTCTTCTCTTGCCTTGGTAATGCTACGAGCAGCGAGATGGTCCCAAATGAGACAGCAATCGTCAACGGTTATGCGCTGAAGGTTAAATCCGTCCCAGTAGAACACCTTTGTTGCATAAGCTGAGCCTCTGTAGTATGTTATGGCAGCGATGGGACTGTATGGGTTTTGAAACACCCTCATACGTCCCGTTTCAGACTCCAGCATCTCGTTTATTTGGCTTGTACCGCAATAAACGAGATGCGTCCCACATGAGTTTACGAGCCAGAAAAAGGGCTCGCTTGACGCTTGGATCGCATCAACATCATACTTCTCAAAATCGCTTTGACAATACTTGTCATCGTAAAGCTCCGAACGCAGCGCTTCTATAAGGTTTTCGGTTGTCATATTATTATAACTGTTTTATGCCTGTTGTACCGTAATAAACAATGCTAGCTGCCCAGGGAATCGTTTTGAGGCGCACAAAACGCTTTGCGTCAAAGCACAAATCACTTTGATGTGTTTGTGCTTCATATATAGCATGAGCCTCTTTTATCGCATCCTCTAACATTTTCCAGCCGGCTTCGTCGCAATATTCGCTGATTCTACGCTTGCAAGAAAATGTTTTCCAGCCCGGCTGTGTCATTTCCACAAGCGCTCCTATTGGCAGCTTGTCAATGACGTCGTCACTTACTCGTAATGCTATCATACTATTCGTTAAAAATTAGCGCTGACTAAGCACGTGTTGAACGTAATCGTTCACGCACTCTTGATAGTTTTTTCTTGCTATTTCGTCAAAGGAAAAATGCCAAGAGTTATTTACATACGATGAGCACACATGGTACGTGTGTTTAGCTAGGTTTTCTTCTCCAAGAGGAGAAGTTGCGAGGAGGTCATATATGTAGCCTACCTTTAACGCTTCCAGTCCTCTCAATGCCATCTTCGCATTGTGATACTGGTATTGAGCTGCGCCGTATGCAACTCTGCTTTCGACCTTTAACATTTCCTCAAGGCCTTTCTCCATGCTTGAACGGAGATTGCCCTTTAGCTGGGCATATACCCAATTGATGCCTTCCTTTCTGTTTTTCTCTGCTTCTGTGTGTGACATAACATGCAGAAAATGACTAATATTTACGTTGTGTGCCATATTGTGTGGTTTTTGTTTGGTTTGTTTAGAAATAGCAAGGGCGAGTGTACAAAGTTGTCCACCCGCCCTGCAAATAATCACTTATTAACACGCTTTAACATTGTGCGTCTAATTTATGTTGTATGTAAGCTACGTGGTTGTGCCACCACAGCTTATACAACGGAGTTTCCACCCCAAAGTAACGCTTCACTACGAAGCGGTCGAACTTTAGCATACTGAGTACGATTATTCCTGCAATTTTTTCCATTGTTCCTGCGTTTAAGTTAGTTGGTTCCACATGCCTCACCACGAGGGGCGAGTATTTTGTCTACATAGCTCTCCCATGCGTCCGTGCCTCCGATAGTGTCGTAGAAACAGTCTTCCCCCTCGCACTCGGTTATGAGCTCCATATACGCCTCGACGCTGGGGTTTTCCTGAAGGCGCTTGTAACACTTGATACCGTTTGCGTCAAGTATGCCGTCCTCGGCGCACAGGTCAAGAAGTCGCTCGCAGACTTCCAGATCGTTGCGCACTTCCAGAACGGTTTGTGCGGTGTCCTGCGTTTCCGCGGCGGCACTGGGTTGTGCGATGCACGAAGTAAGACACGCGATAGCACAAAGGCTAGCGAGTGCATAACGGACAATTCTTTTGCCGTTGCACGTAATTACGTGCACGACGGCTAGGCGATATATTCTTTTACGCATGATTGTTAAAATTCAAAATCGGTTAATACTCTTTTGGAACCGTGGCAAAAATGTTCACGGTTTACGTTATTGTACTCGCAGTACGAATATTCCTTAAAATGGCGGTCGTACTCGCCGCGAACGTATACACGTCCGTTGGGGGTGAGCTTAAAAAACTCACCCCCACGTATTTTGTTGATTGTTGTTTCTTTCATTACAGTACGTTCTAAATTGTTACGTTTAATGCGATTTCCTCGAGGGCATCCTCGATTTTTGAATAAAGCTCCACGCCCTTGTCCGGGTCGTGCTCGTCCAGGTATTCCATTACAGCCGAAAGGTATTGGCTGTATGACAGGAAGCCCATTTGCATATCCATACGAAGCTCGTTCAATTTGTCCATTGTCAATTTGTCCATTGTTCTATGTTTTTTATGGTTAGCGTATTTCTTTGATGACGAATCGTGTAAGCTTATGCGGCGTTTCGTCGACAGTACTTTTACCGTGTCCAGGCACACGCTTTCTTATACGTTCGCCCTTACCGTCGTTGAACACTCGCTCTATGCGTCTTTTCTCACGGCACTCGCTCTGCATTTTCGCAATTCCACGCTCTTGCGCACGGAGTTTTGCCTCCTTGCGTCGCTTTAGCGCAGCCTTGAGCTCGCCGTTGTCGATTACGTCAAGCTCGCCGTCGTTTACGACAACGCACCACCCGTACTTCCGGGTCATGAGACGCACGGTACGCTGAGTACGCATGAGTGCAAAGCCCCCACGTACAAAGACGTACTTCTCGCCGGCGTTGGCCAGCAACGCCTCGGCCTTATCGTGGGACACACCTAAGAGCTGGGCGAATTTGAGCACAACTCCAGCATGGCGGACGCTACTATTATTCACGGGCGCCAACAGTTCGGACATTTTCGGCATTTTCCTGCGTTTTAGTCAAGTCCGTCAGCGCAGACTCCGAAGCCCACGAAAAATAGTGCGACTATGCCGCACGTAAGCACGAGCAGCACGAGGTTGGATACGACAACCCCGCATGAAACCCACATGCTCCAGTAGTGGACGGCGTTGAGTACGAGCGTCGTGTTGAGCACGACGGTTGCAAGCACACCCATGATGAGCATGGCGTGCTTGCGCATAAGTTGCATAATCTGCATGATGTAGGCGCTTGACCGTGTTGCGCATAGGGCTGAGTTAGGG
>CAVJCD010000021.1:0-9046 GCA_963648005.1 Tannerellaceae bacterium
CTTATATTCTCAAAATAGGCAGCAAAGTTATTAATTCTTTCAATACCCACAAAACTTTCGAAAGAACAATTCTCTACTTCCTGTTTCAACACACAAAGACCCAGCAAGCCATACATCACCAGAGTCACTCCAAAACAAGTATTCCATCCATACGAACTAAAACTTTCAGTATTTTTCAAGGGAATCATTGCCGTTAAATAGATTTCTCTATATATTTGCTCTCCGAAAAACACTCATTATTAATCATAAATATAAAATCATGGAGAAGCCTTTTGTAGTAGGTATTGATATCGGTGGAACTAACACCGTTTTTGGAGTAGTGGATGCCAGAGGTACAATTTTGTACAGCGGGTCAATCAAAACAGGTAAATATAACGACATAAACGATTATGTTGCCGAGTTGGGACGCGGATTGTTGTCGGTAATCGACCAGGCCGGTGGTCCCGATAAAATTAAAGGAGTTGGAGTTGGAGCTCCAAACGGAAACTTCTTCAACGGCTGTATTGAATTCGCCCCGAATCTCCCTTGGAAAGAGAAAATTCCTTTGGCTCAGTTAATAAGTGAACAAATCGGTGGTATTCCTGTTGCTCTTACCAACGATGCCAATGCTGCAGCAATTGGCGAAATGACATACGGTGCAGCGCGTGGCATGAAAGATTTCATTGAAATCACATTGGGAACAGGGGTAGGTAGCGGTATCGTTATCGGTGGTAATTTGGTTTACGGACACGACGGTTTTGCCGGAGAGTTGGGACACGTTATTATGCGTCGTAACAATGGCCGTCCTTGCGGATGTGGTCGTCAGGGATGTTTGGAAGCTTATGCATCAGCAACCGGTGTAGCACGTACAGCACGTGAGTATTTGGAAATTCGCAAAGACGAAAGTCTGTTGCGCGAGTTAGACCCTGATACAATCACCTCGAAGGATGTATATGATGCAGCGATGAAGAACGACAAATTGGCATTGGAAATCTTTGAGTTCACAGGAAACATCCTGGGCGAAGCTTTTGCCGATATGGTTGCGTTCTCCAGCCCGGAAGCAATTATCTTGTTCGGCGGTTTAACCAAAGCCGGCGATTTGATTATGAATCCAATCAAGCATTCCATGGACAAGAATATGCTGAAGGTGTTTGAAGGCAAAACAAAACTTTTGTTCTCTCAATTGAAGGAGAGCGATGCTGCCGTACTTGGAGCAAGCGCTTTGGGTTGGGAAGCAAAATAATCAACAGTATTCATGGGGTGGCATACCCCTGAGAGGAAGGGCGGTCGTTTGGTCGCCCTTTCTTACATTATATATATGTATTGCAAAACTCACTCTATGACTCATCCTCTCTCTCAATTCATCTATTGCCCCGAATGTGGTTCCAAGACATTCGTTGCATGTAATGAAAAAGCCAAACAATGCACAACCTGTGGTTTCGTTTACTATTTTAATCCATCGTCAGCCGTCGCTTGTTTTATCCGTAATGCAGAGGGAGAGATATTGCTGGTTCGCCGCGCCAAAGACCCGGAGAAAGGGACACTTGACCTTCCGGGCGGATTTGTTGATATGTACGAATCGGCAGAAGAGGCAGCGAGTCGCGAAGTGAAAGAAGAAACAGGGCTCAACATAGCCAATCCCCGCTATCTGTTTTCCATACCTAATATATATGTATATAGCGGTCTAAAAATCCACACACTGGATATGTTCTTTGAATGTCACGTAAATGACTTTAAAGAAGCCCATGCAGAAGACGATGCTGCCGAAATCATTATATTGAAAAAAGAGAAACTAAACGCGGATGAATTCGGTCTTGCATCAATAAAGGCTGGTGTCAAAAAATATAAGTCTTTGGACTTTTGATTAGTATTGCCTTAACCATACATTACAAACAGACCGTCCTTCGATTGCGGATTAATAATTATAGTATACCTTTGCGCGCTGAATACAAGGGGGTGCTTGCGACGTACCAAATAGCTACGTGCCGTAGGCTGAGATTATACCCATATTACCTGATGCGGATAATACCGACGAAGGGAATTGTTATCTAAGGTATACTTCTTCACACAACACGCCTTTTCTATTCACTTATCAACCAATGTTAAACATTAAAGGTAAAAAGAATGAAAAGCGTATTCTTGCTTATTGCCGCAGGGTTCACCACGTGTGCCGCGGCAGAAAACGAACTCGAACCGGCAGATTCACTGCAAATCTCGCGCGACTTATCGTTGAATGAGGTGGTTGTCACCGCCACACGAGTAGCCAAAGGCACGCCGGTTGCCTACAGTGAGCTATCACACGACGAACTTAATCGCAGTAACGACGGACAAGGGATTCCCTTCCTTATCTCGCAGTCGCCATCAGTCATCATGAACTCTGATGCCGGAACAGGCGTCGGTTATTCCAGTTTCCGTATCCGAGGAACAGATGCCAACCGTATCAACATCACAGTAGGAGGCGTGCCTGTTAACGATTCAGAGTCGCACACCGTGTTTTGGGCCAATATGGCGGACTTTGCTTCTTCCGTCAACAACATACAGATACAACGCGGCGTAGGGACGTCCACCAACGGGGCAGCAGCCTTTGGTGCCACCGTGGCCATGGAAACCGAGAAGCCAAGTCTTGCGCCTTATGCCGAATACAGTTTTTCGGGAGGTTCGTTCGGGACATTCAAAAACGCAGTCAAGGTGGGGACAGGGTCGATACACGACCACTTCGTTTTTGATGCACGCTACTCCAACGTCCGTAGTGATGGATATATCGACAGGGCTTCAGCTCTTATGCATTCATATTTCGGTGCTGCCACATATTATGCTGCCAATACCATGATTCGTTTTCAGACCTTCGGAAATATGGAGAAGACCTATCAGGCATGGACTGGTGTGCCATCTTCTCTCCTTGAGACCGACCGCACATATAATCCATGCGGCGAGTATGAAGAGAACGGAGTACAGAAGTTCTACGACAATCAGACCGACAACTATTGGCAACAGCACTATCACCTCATGGCAAACCAACGCTTGAGTGACCTCTGGAGCATGAACCTCACACTCCACTACACGCACGGGAAAGGTTATTACGAAGACTATAAGGCTTCCGCAAAGTACAGCAGCTACAAACTGCCTGCCTACAACGATAGTGTGAGCAAATCCGACCTTGTACGCCGCAAATGGCTCGACAACGATTTCTACGGAGCCATATACAATGTTGCTTACCATTGCGAACGGCTTCAGATGAACCTCGGAGCGGCAGCAAACAGATACGTGGGCGACCATTTCGGTCGTGTCATGTGGGTAAAGAATGGCACAGCTCTTCCGCAACCGGACTATGAATACTATCGCAACCGTGGCGACAAGGTGGACTACAATGTCTACGCTAAAGGTATCTATCGGTTCACTCCATACTTAAATGGATATCTTGACCTACAATATCGGGGCATCCGATACACCATTAAGGGAAGCGACGACAAGGCAGGCGACAACGTCGACATCAACAAGCACTGGCACTTCTTCAATCCCAAAGCGGGTATCAACTACCAGAGGGACAATCACGATGCTTTTGTGTCTTTCTCCGTTGCCCACCGCGAGCCGACACGCGACAACTTCACGGAGGCTGCCGTTGGCGAACGCCCTGAGCACGAGACCTTGCGCGACTATGAAGCCGGATATCGTTTCCGTAACAAGCATTTTAACGTGGGTGCCAATCTTTATTTCATGGACTACGACAACCAACTCATCCTTACCGGCAAGATTAGCGAAATTGGCGAAACCCTTACCAGCAACATCAAGGACAGCTACCGCATGGGTATTGAGTTGACAGGAGGCGTAAGAATTGCATCTTGGCTGGACTGGAGCGGTAACTTAACCCTAAGCCGCAATAAGATTCTTCACTACACCAATTATATGGACAACTACGACACGGGTGGACAATCAACCGAATACTTGGGGACGACAGATATCTCTTTCTCGCCAAACATCATTGCCGGCAGCGTATTCGATTTTCATGTCAAAGGTTTCAGCGCAAGTTTCTCTTCGCGTGCTGTCAGCCGACAGTACATCGACAACACATCAACCCGCGACCGCAGCATTGACCCCTACTTTGTTAACAACCTTCGCGTGGGATATGTGTTCCACCCCTCTTTCATCAAAGAGTTGGGCTTCGACATAAGTGTCAACAATATCTTCAACGAGAAATATGAGACAAGCGCTTGGGTTTACACTTACATTAGTGGCGGTGTGGTAAACAAAGACGATGGCTACTTCACCCAAGCAGGTACAAACGTTATGGCAAGGGCTACACTTAAGTTTTAAACAAAGATGAATCATTGGCTGGAATATTTCGGAGTTGTAACGGGGTTTCTCTATCTATGGCTGGAAATCAAGCAGCATCGAGCGATGTGGATAGTGGGATTGCTTACTTCACTGACATATGTCTTTGTCTTTTTCTTTGCCAAGATATATGCCGACATGGGTCTGAATATCTACTACGTAGCCATCAGCATCTATGGCTGGATGAAATGGGCCAAAGGGAGTAGCACGACGCAAAACGAAGCCACCGATGACAGCTGTATTATCTATCGGCACACAACACTGCCGCTACTTATGAGGATAGTGGCAGTGATTGTTGCCCTTCAGCTATTGCTCTACACCATTCTTCGCTATCTCACCGACTCGCCCATCCCGATAGGCGATGCCTTCACCACGGCAGTAGGCATAGTTGCCACCTGGATGTTGGCTCGCCGCATCATCGAGCATTGGGTGTTTTGGGTGGTGGTGAACTTCGTTTCCGTCTATCTTTATTATCTACGAGGCTTGTATCCAACAATGTTGCTCTACACCGCTTATGGTGTTTTGGCTATTATAGGATACTACACATGGAAAAAGAAAGGAATACAAGATTATGAGAACAGACTATGATTGTATGGTTATTGCCTGCGGAAGTTTTCCGCAGACTGCCGAGCCGTTGACGCTCTTAAGGGCATCATCGGCGGTCATTGCTTGTGATGGGGCGGTGGAGAAGCTCCATGAGCAGGGAATAGAACCCCTTGCCATCGTTGGCGATATGGACAGTGCACCCGAAGCTATGCGCCGGCTGTATGCCGACCGCATACATCGTGTAAAGGAGCAAGAGACAAACGACTTGACCAAGGCTGTCATGTTTGCCCACTCCCAAGGCTATCGGCGACTGCTGATATTGGGGGCCACCGGGCTTCGCGAAGACCATACGATTGGCAACATATCCTTGCTAATCAACTATGCCCCGTTGTTTGATTATGTGGAGATGCGCTCCGACTACGGGCGATTCATACCCTTAGAGAAGACAACAACCCTGCCTTGCACGCCGGGGCAACAGATATCCATCTTCTCGATGGTGCCCTCCGGCGTGATAACCAGCGAAGGCCTGCGTTGGAGCATCACTCACCGCAAGCTGACCAACTGGTGGCAAGGTACACTCAACGAAGCTCTCGGGAGCGAGTTCACCCTCACCCTCTCCCCAAAAGCCCGGGTGATTGTCTATCTCCATAACGAAGCAAAAAATCCGATTGGTTAACCAATTCGCTTCAATCGGTTAACCAATGGAATTTTTCCCTCCTTGAAAGCACAAAGTTTGTCCGTCATTTTAATGACGTTTGAATGGCATTGAAATGCTGAAGAAACAAGGGGCAAAAACGAATGTGATATCACATTTGAGCAAAACTGATATCACATTGGGAAAAAACCGCCTTTGTGTGGAAATAGAAAGAGTCGATTCTTTTCATCAAAACAATCGGCTCTTTTGTCCAAAAGTGTCGACTCTCGGGAAAAATCCTTAGATGGAGAAAATCAAAAGGACCGATGGCTTTGATGAAAATCATCGGTCCTTTTGTAAAAACATTACTTTTGCCGAAGTTTTTATCGAAAGACCTGAAACGAGTATGTTGATAACCCTCTCCATCCTTCTGCTGTCGGCTGTCGGCTTCATGCATGGCAGGTTACGTTCCGACATCATAGCTCTATGTGCGCTCGTCGCCCTCCTCGTGTTCCAGATTCTCACTCCCGCCGAAGCCTTGTCGGGGTTCTCCAACAACGTTGTGATTATGATGATAGGGCTGTTTGTCGTGGGCGGAGCCATCTTCCAAACAGGCTTGGCCAAGATGATTAGTTCACGCATACTGAAGCTTGCCGGCAAGAGCGAACTGAGGTTATTCCTATTGGTGATGCTTGTCACCTCGGGTATCGGTGCCTTCGTCAGCAACACGGGCACAGTGGCTCTGATGCTTCCTATCGTTGTCAGCCTGGCAGCCAGTGCCAAGATGAATGCCAGTAGGTTGTTAATGCCTCTTGCCTTTGCCAGCAGCATGGGTGGTATGATGACTCTCATCGGTACACCGCCCAACTTGGTCATTCAAGACGCCCTCATCTCCAGCGACTATCAGGGGTTGTCGTTCTTCTCGTTCCTGCCTGTCGGCTGCATATGCGTGGTAGTGGGCACATTGGTTCTTCTGCCGCTCAGCAAGTGGTTTCTCTCCAAGCGCGGCAGTGGCAAAAACAAGGACGGGCATTCTTCGAAATCGCTGAAGGAACTTGTGGCAGAATACGGCATCTCCACCAGTCTGTTCCGCCTGAAGGTGGTATCCTCTTCATCGCTCAAGGGGAAGAGTATCGTAGACTTGGATGTGCGTCGCAAGTACGGGCTCGATATACTTGAGGTGCGCCGCAGCGACTCTCCGCAATACCGGCTGCTAATGTCTGCCGGCAAGCAGCTGACCGACTTCAGCACCAAACTGCAAGAAGAAGATATCCTCTACGTCCGCGGGAAAGTGGGGAGCGCTGAGCAGTTCTGCGCAGACTACCACCTGGAGGTGCTCGACGGCCAAACCTCCGACGCAGCAAGCGAAGGTGACAAGAAACTCGACTTCTATGATATAGGCATTGCGGAGATTGTGCTGATGCCATCGTCCAAACTTATCCGTCAGACCGTCAAGGACACAGGATTCCGCAGCAAGTATAGCGTAAACATCCTAGGCATCCGCCGCAAGAACGAATATATTCTCAGCGACCTGCGCGACGAGAAAATGCAGGCCGGCGATGTGCTTTTAGTACAAGGTTCATGGGCAGACATCGCCCGCCTCAGCCGTGAGGACACCGAATGGATTGTACTGGGACAACCCCTTGAGGAAGCGGCCAAGGTGACTCTCGACCACAAAGCCCCCCTGGCTGCCATCATAATGCTACTGATGATATGCATGATGGTGTTCGACTTCATCCCCGTGGCTCCCGTGACAGCAGTAATGATTGCCGGACTACTGATGGTACTGACGGGTTGTTTCCGCAATGTGGAAGCTGCATATAAGACCATAAACTGGGAGAGCATCGTGCTTATCGCTGCCATGATGCCCATGTCGTTGGCGCTCGAGAAGACAGGAGCTTCGGAGTTTCTTTCCAGCTCATTGGTGAGCGGACTGGGCTCCTACGAACCACTGATACTGATGGCGGGTGTCTACTTCACCACCTCGCTGATGACCATGTTCATAAGCAATACGGCAACAGCGGTGCTCATGGCTCCCATCGCCATGAGCAGTGCCGTGCAGCTGGGGCTTGACCCCACACCCCTCCTACTTGCCGTGGCTGTGGCTGCCAGCATGTGTTTCGCCTCACCGTTCTCCACTCCGCCCAACGCATTGGTCATGCCTGCCGGACAATATACCTTTATGGATTACGTCAAGGTCGGACTGCCGCTACAAATCATCATGGGCGTGGTTATGGTGTTGGTCTTGCCACTGATATTCCCCTTCTAACAATCGTAATATCAGCTCAAAGTTTGGGGAAAGAATGACAATAAAAAAAGCAGCTACATATTAACTGTAACTGCTCTATCGCCCTAAGTAGCGAGACCCGGGATTGAACCGGGGACCTCATGATTATGAATCATGCGCTCTAACCAGCTGAGCTATCTCGCCAAAACACTACTATCATCTCGTTTGTTGACGCTGCAAAGGTAGACGTTTTTTTATACTACGCAATGTTTTTCAAGAAAAATCTTCATATTATTGGAAATGTCAATTCTTGCAACTATCTTGCTGCGCAAATAATTGCAAGGAAGATGAAAAAGGAGAAATTTCATGTCGAATATGTGTTCGATAAAGTTTCGCGACGAAGCTTATGGAATCACCTCACTACCCCACCGGGGTTGTCGTCTTGGTTTGCCGATGATGTATCCATCAATGGCAATAGATACATTTTTAAGTGGAACAAGGACGAGCAAGAAGCCGAGGTGCTGTCAGCCAAACCTGAGATAAGCATCCGCTACCGATGGGTAGACGAAGAGGACAAGAATGCCTATTTCGAGTTTTCGATACATACGGCCGAACTTACCGGAGCCACCACGCTCGAGATAACCGACTTTGCCGAACCCCACGAACAAAAAGACTCCATCAACTTATGGGATTCGCAGATTGAAGGCTTGAAACGCACGCTTGGCATTTAGTTGTTTTAGGCAATCCCGTGATATTCTTATCGTTTTTTGCACTACTTTTGCCTCCGTCAATCCTGGGGAAAGGGTAAAGTGAAAATAAAACGATTATACACATTTATGCTGCAGACATTCCTGCCGTTGTTCGTCATGACCTTCGGCATATGTTTGTTCATTGTGCTCATGCAATTCCTTTGGAGGTATATCGATGATATGGTGGGGAAGGGTTTGAGCATCTTGGTTCTTGGCGAAATGTTCTTCTATGCCGGGCTTTCGCTTTTCCCATTGGCGCTCCCGCTATCCATTCTATTGTCATCGCTGATGACGTTCGGGAACCTTGGCGAACGCCTAGAGTTATTGGCCATGAAATCGGCAGGTGTATCTCTCATACACATCATGCGTCCGTTGATTATTACCATCATATTTATCAGCATCGGGGCTTTCTTCTTCCAAAACAACGTCATGCCCATAGCGCAAGTCAAGCTCTACACCCTTCTCTATTCGATACGTCAGAAATCACCGGAGCTGGACATCCCGAAAGGTGTTTTCTATGGAGAAATCTCGGGATACAGCGTATATGTTAAGGATAAAGACAAGAGTGGTTTGCTTCGGGAC
>CAVJCD010000021.1:9056-17504 GCA_963648005.1 Tannerellaceae bacterium
GCAGCGTGATTGTTGCCGACTCAGGCAGACTAAAGACCTCAGAAGACAAAATGTTTCTTGTGTTGTCGCTCTTTGGGGGCGAATCGTTTGAGAACATGCAAAATTCAGCCGGCAAAAACGTCAAGAAGACGTCGGTGCCCTATCGCCGGGAAACTTTCAGCAATAAAGAGATATTGATTGAGTTTGATGCCAACTTCTCGCGCAGCGATGAATCCTTCATGGCCAATCAATATATCGGCAAGGGGTTGGGAGAGCTGCAGCAGTCCATCGACTCTATAGGTGCCAAGCTCGACAGCCTGAGGGCAATAAACGCAAAAAGCGTATACGACATGTCATACAGGAAGACCTATTCTTCGTCCAAAAAAGAACCCCAAGCAACCGCAGCCGTGTCCTCGGACTTAGATTCGTTGGACAAGGAACCGACCAAAGCCATCGCCCCCCTCAATTTCGACAGTCTGTATAGGGCTCTAACGCCGGGCGAACAAGCGGCACTGCTCGTTCGCGCCAAAACAGATGTCGAAAGCGTAAAGGCCGACTACTACTTCAAAGCCTCCACACAAGGCGACGAGGCCCTCAAGCTACGTCGTCACAAGACCGAGTGGCATAAGAAGTTCACGCTTTCGTTTGCCTGCCTGGTATTTTTCTTTATCGGCGCTCCATTGGGGGCCATCATACGCAAAGGTGGATTGGGCGTGCCGGTAGTCATCTCCGTCATTCTGTTTATATTCTATTATATAGTCGACAATATCGGATTCAAGATGGCCCGCGACGGGATATGGCCGGCATGGGAAGGGATGTGGCTGAGTGCTGCCGTATTGACTCCTCTTGGGTTGTTTCTTACCTACAAGGCCGTAAACGACAGTGTCATACTTAACCCCGATGCCTATTTGGATGCATTGAGGCATTTCTTCGAACGCATCGGCAGGGGGAAGAGAAGAATACACAATCAGTCATTAGAAAACTAAAACACCAAAAGATATGAGTGAAATCAAACTGAACACCATCGAGGAAGCAATCGAGGATTTTCGTGAAGGGAAGTTCTTGATAGTGGTGGATGACGAAGACCGCGAGAATGAAGGCGACTTCATTGTGGCAGCGGAGAAGATAACACCCGAGAAGGTAAATTTCATGCTAAAATATGGTCGAGGCGTATTGTGCGCCCCGATAACAGAGGAGCGCTGCCGGGAGCTGGAGCTGGATATGCAGGTTGCTGTGAACACCTCCATGCTTGAGACACCGTTTACCGTGACGGTCGACAAGTTGGGCGGAGGATGCACAACGGGTGTATCCATGAGCGACCGCTGCGCAACCATACGAGCATTGGCAGACAAGAACACCAAGCCAAGCGATTTGGGTCGTCCGGGGCATGTCAACCCTCTGCGTGCCCGTTCACGCGGAGTGCTTCGCAGGGCCGGACATACCGAAGCGGCTGTTGACCTGGCACGCCTTGCCGGTCTCTACCCTGCCGGTGCACTGATTGAAATCATCAACGAAGACGGTACCATGGCCCGTCTTCCTCAGCTGATGGAAGTAGCCAAGAAGTTCGGCATAAAAATCATTTGTATAAAGGACTTAATAGCTTACCGCCTGAGGACTGAATCGTTGGTTGAGGGCGGAGTGGAAGTGGATATGCCCACGCAATACGGTCATTTCCGTCTTATCCCCTTCCGTCAGAAGGCAAGCGGACTGGAGCATATAGCCTTGATAAAGGGAGACCTTTCGGGCGAAGAGCCGGTGTTGGTGCGTGTGCACTCCTCTTGTGCAACGGGTGATATCTTCGGCTCATTGCGCTGCGAATGCGGCGAACAACTGCACAAAGCCATGCAGATGATTGAGAAGGAAGGCCGCGGAGCCATAGTATACCTCAACCAAGAGGGGCGTGGCATAGGTTTGATGGATAAGATAAAAGCCTACAAACTTCAGGAAGAAGGGTTGGATACCGTGGATGCCAACCTCCACTTGGGGCATTTGGCGGACGAGCGCGACTATGGCGTGGGTGCGCAGATATTGAAACATATCGGCATCACCAAAATGCGTCTCATGACCAACAACCCGATAAAGCGTGTGGGGCTTGAAGCATATGGACTGACAATTGTTGAGAACGTCCCCATCGAAATCACCCCCAATATGTACAACGAATTTTATATGAAGACAAAGAAAGAGCGTATGGGGCACATACTGCACAATATCAAATAAACATTTACTATAATGACACAAGTTTCAGAACGTTTGGCGAGTCTGTCGCCTTCCGCCACATTGGCGATGTCGCAAAAGAGTAGTGAGCTCAGGGCTCAAGGTGTTGATGTTATCAACCTTAGTGTAGGGGAGCCGGATTTCAACACCCCCGACCACATCAAGGAAGCCGCAAAGAAAGCTATCGACGATAACTTCTCGCGCTACTCTCCCGTGCCCGGTTACCCTGCGTTGCGCAACGCCATAGTAGCCAAACTAAAGAATGAAAACCATCTGGAGTATACTGCCAATCAGATTTCTTGTTCGAACGGAGCCAAGCAAGCCGTCTGCAACACCATCCTCACATTGGTAAACCCCGGGGACGAGGTAATCATCCCGGCACCGTTTTGGGTTAGCTATCCCGAGATGGTGAAGCTTGCCGAGGGCAAGCCCGTAATAGTTAAGGCAGGCATCAGTCAGAATTTCAAAATCACTCCTACACAACTTAATGAAGCCATCACAAAGAAGACCAAAGCCATGATACTCTGCTCGCCGTCGAACCCTACCGGTTCTGTGTATAGCGCCGAGGAGTTGGCTGCATTGGCTGAGGTATTGAAGCAATATCCCGACATCATTGTTATTGCCGACGAGATTTACGAACACATCAACTACATCGGCGGGCATCACAGCATCGCTTCCGTTGAGGGGATGAAAGACCGCACGGTTATTGTCAACGGTGTATCCAAGGCATATGCCATGACGGGATGGCGTATCGGTTTCGTTGCCGGTCCGGAATGGATTGTCAAGGCTGTCAACAAACTTCAGGGTCAATACACCTCCGGTCCTTGCTCGGTATCTCAGAAAGCTGCCGAAGCAGCCTATACGGGAACACAGCAGCCGGTTGAGGATATGCGCAAGGCCTTTGAACGCCGCCGTAACCTTATCGTGGACTTGGCAAAAGAAGTACCGGGCTTCGAGGTCAACAAGCCCGAAGGTGCTTTCTATCTCTTCCCCAAGTGTAGCTACTATTATGGTAAGAGCGACGGGAAGAAGACAATAGAAAATGCCGACGACCTGGCCATGTATCTCTTGGACACTGCACACGTTGCTTGCGTGGGCGGCACATCGTTTGGCGCTCCCGAATGCATCCGCATGAGTTACGCAACAAGCGACGAAAACATCATCGAAGCAATCAAACGTATCAAGGAGGCCTTGGCCAAATTGAATTAATTTTGTTTTATATCCAACAACGGGTCGGCAAATCCAATTGTCGGCCCGTTGTTTTTTAGACCCCCGGAAAGCATTAATCGATTAAAATCGCCAAACTAATCGATTAAATTGCTCCATTTATTCGAACAGTTGTTTTCAAACCTCCGGGGAAACGGGAAAGAATATTCCATTAATCTAAAAAGGAGCCAACCTTCACAGGGGAGCTCCTTTTCTGTATCGGGGAGAACCAATAAAACTGCCCCGACACCAACGTTTAATCATCTTATGCGCTTACTTAATTTAGCAAAAGGTTTGTTATGGCGATTTATAATACTAATAGTTCGACTTTATTCGACGGCAAAGTTATTGCCGCCCCGAGATGCACACAATACCTATAAGTGAGTAAAAAGATATCCCTCCTTACCTACTTCGCGTTATTTTCACTCCATTTGCCGTAAAATACCTACAATGTGGTAGCTCCGGCGGCGTTTTACCTATCATTTGCGATTGTCCGCGCTTTGCGTCAACCATACTTTTGCCCCCGAAAAAAACAGAAAAAGGCAATGAGAAGATTTACAAAATTGTTGGTTGTCGCAATGCTTGCTCCTATGGCAGCAACGTTTGCCCAACAAGCCAACACACCTTCGGCAGCCGAGAAGTCTGCCGAGATTTATGCCGATGGCTATAATAAGTTCCGCATTGGCGGCTACGGAGAGATGGCAGCAAGCTATATGGATTATGATGTGAATAGGTTTGGCCCCAACGGCTCCTACAAAAAAAACCGCGGTTCCGTTTCCATCCCAAGATTTGTGCTCGCGTTTGACTATAAGTTCAGTCCCTCGTGGATATTGGGTTCCGAGATAGAATTTGAATACGGAGGCACGGGAACAGCTCGCGAAATAGAATGGTTTGAAGAGAACGGCGAGTATGAGACCGAGATAGAGAAAGGCGGCGAGGTGGCCCTCGAGCAGTTTCATATCACCAAGCTGATTCATCCGGCGTTCAACATCAGGGCAGGCCATATCATTGTGCCCGTGGGACTGACCAATGCCCATCACGAGCCTATAAACTTCTTTGGTGTCTACCGTCCGGAGGGCGAGACAACGATACTACCCTCCACATGGCACGAGAACGGTATCTCGGTGTTCGGAACATTTGCCGGGTTCGACTACACGGTGATGATGGTAGCCGGATTGGATGCCAACGGCTTCGGCAGAGAAGAATGGGTGGCATCGGGCAAGCAGGGTGCCTTCGAAATAGACAACTTCAACAGTCCCGCCTTTGTTGGGCGACTGAACTATAGCGGCGTGAAGGGATTGCGCCTCGGGGCTTCGCTCTACTACAACGGCAAGCCTACGCGCAACGCCTCCAAGCCCAACAAAAATCTGAACTCGTCGACCGGCAAATGGATTGACGCTCCCGTCACCATCTTCACTGCCGACGCACAATATAAGAGCGAGAACGGTAATCTCATAGCCCGTGCAAACGCTGTCTACGGCAATGTGCAGGAGAGCCTCGCCCTTACCAACGTAAACAAACGACTAAGTTCTGCCACCGGCTATCCAAGGACGCCTGTGGGTAAGGCAGCAGTGAGTTATGCCGGAGAGGTAGGCTACAACATCGGCTCCTTCTTCTCGGGGAAAGCACCACGCATCTACCCCTTTGTGCGCTACGAATACTACAACCCCATGGAGAAGACCGTGGAGGGTATCACTGCCGACCGAAGGTTGCAAGTATCGGCTTTTACGGCAGGTATTGACTACTACGCACTGCCCAACCTTGTGGTAAAAGCCGACTACACCAACCGCTGTATTGGCGGGGGCGACTACAACAGCGAAAACATGGTGTCGATAGGCATCGCCTACATAGCATGGTTCTTTGGCAAATAATTTTGAGAAATAACTAAAACAAACAACTACAGAAAATGAAAACAGAAATGAAAAAGAAAAGTATTTGGCAGGCAGCCCTCCTTGGGCTTGCCGTTTGCATGAGTGGCACTTCCTGCAGCGAAGACAATAACGGAGACGACCCCATAGATGTTACAGAAATCACCGAGGCTGAGATGAATGCGGTTATCACCACATATGTAGACAATGTTGTTGTACCAACATATAAGGATATGCTCGACAACGTCAATGCCCTCAAGACAAAAGTGGATGCTTTTGCTGCCAGCGGAAGTCAGAGCGACCTTGAGGCAGCCTGCGATGCATGGCGAAAAGCCCGTGAACCTTGGGAATACAGCGAAGCACACCTTGGCGGACCGGCAACAGACTTGAACCTCGACCCGGGTATGGATACATGGCCACTCGACCGTTCGGGCATCAACGAGATTATTGCCTCGGGCGACTTCAGCAGCGTTGAGGGCGACAGCGAGTCGAACCAGATGCTTAGAGGATTCCACACCGCAGAATACCTGATGTTCTACGACGGCGAGGCACGTGTCATCACAGAGAAACAAGACAACGTTGACCTCACATCAACAAACGTGAAGAACTATCTGAAAATCGTGGTAAGCGACTTGGCTCGCGACACTGAGACATTGTATAAGGCATGGAGCGAAGGTCTGACTAACGACTCGGAATGGAGCACAGCCTATGGTAAGATACTGAAAGAGCATAGCGGCGCCAAAGGATACTCGTCGGCAGAAACCGTATTGGCATTCATCCTCGGTGAGGAAGGCGGCATGGCAAACATCGCCAACGAAGTGGGAGAAGCCAAGATTGGTGACCCAGTGAACAACTACAAGGAAGACCCCGAAAAGGGACTACTGTCGGTTGAGTCGTGGTATAGCTGGAACTCCATCACAGACTATTCCGACAACATCAAGGGCGTACGCAACTGCTACTTCGGCAGCCGCAACGGCACCGTCAGCGCCACCAGCCTCTCGGCATTGGTAAAGAAGGTTGACGCTTCGCTCGATACTGAGGTGCAGACAAAAATCAACGCTGCCATCGCAGCCATCGAAAACATCCCCGCTCCTTTCCGCAATCACCTCGACGTGACACTCTATCCGCAGGTTACAGCTGCTCAGGATGCTTGCGCCGAAGTTGTGGATGTGCTGAAAGACGTACGTACAAAGCTGGGTGCCAACTAACATAAACCCAAAAGATAGGTTGGTAAGTTATGAAACACTTTAATCTTTCCATACTGTCTTTGTTGGTCGGCATTTTGTGCTCTTCCTGCGAAAAGGGATTGGACGACACTCTGATAAGAAAACCCAACGGCACCGTTGCCAAACAGGAAGAGCTCTCGGCAGGCTACTCCACAATCTTCTCCACCGGACCCGACGCCTACGACATGGCAGCCGAATGGGTCACGGGGGAGCTTAGCGACCGCTTCAACCGCGGAAACAGTCTCTACGACACCTCGCGCGGCGTTGACGAGAGCGGGGGACTGGGAGGATTGGGACCGGTATACGCCGGCTACTCTTGTGCCAGCTGTCACAAGGGTGCCGGGCGCACCAAGCCCACCCTGTTCACCGACGGAGGCTCGGGCAACTACGGTTTCTCTTCAGTGTTGATATATATCACCCGCAAGGGGGGTGGCTTCTTCCCTGAGTACGGACGAGTGTTGCACGACCAAGCAATCTACGGCTCCACGCCCGAAGGCAAGCTGAAGGCAACCTATACGGAGGAGGAACATTCCTTCCCCGATGGCGAGAAATACAGCCTCATCACCCCTCACTACGAGATTACGGACTGGTATGCCGACAGCATTGCCCCCGGCGACCTGCGCATAAGTGTACGTGCTCCGCTACGGCATGTAGGAATGGGTCAGATGATGTCGCTCGACATGGATGAGCTACAGAAGTTGGCAGAGCAGAGCAACTATCCGGAGTATGGCATCAGCGGCAGACTCAACTGGATTACCGAACGTGGAAAGAAACAAATCGGCGTGTCGGGCAACAAGGCCCAGCATGCCGACCTTACGGTTGAGCTCGGCTTCTCGTCAGACCTTGGCACCACCAACGACCGCTATCCGGAGGAGGTGTGCAAAGGGCAGACACAGATGATGGGTTTTGCCAACTACGGCATACAGGTGTCGACCTTGGATATGGAGAATGTGGATTTGTATATGCAGTGCCTCGGCGTACCGGCCCGTCGTAAAGTCACCGACGAGACAATCAAGAGAGGCGAGGAGATGTTCTACGAGGCCAAGTGTCATCTTTGCCACACCGTCACCCTGCATACACGCCCCCGCGGTTCGGTATTGCTCAACAACACCCAGTTGCCATGGCTGGGCAACCAGGTTGTCCATCCTTATTCCGACTTTCTCCTCCACGACATGGGACCGGGGCTCAACGACGACTATCCCAGCGGACTTGCCATGGGATGCGAATGGCGCACAACCCCTCTTTGGGGCATCGGACTGCAGGAGTTGGTCAACGGACATACCTATTTCCTACACGACGGACGGGCACGCAACCTCACGGAAGCAATCATGTGGCACGACGGAGAGGGAGCCGCCTCGCGTATCTTGTTTTCGCGTATGACCAAAGACGACCGCGACGCGCTGCTTAGTTTCCTCAAGTCATTATAGAACCAATACAGATAAAAAACGATGAAAACAAAACAACATATAAAGAATAGTCTGACGGCAGTACTGCTGCTTGCCCTGCCGCTTCTCGCCTCAGCCCAAAGGGGTGGAGGAAAAGAGATAGACGACAAATATGTGGAGAACGACGTTGTATCGCTCGCCGGCAAGAAAGGATTCTCTTTCTCCACCCGTGCGGGCGATTTTCTCTTCAAGCCCTACGCATTGGTGCAGGCTTCCGGCAAGTTTAACTACTACGACGACCAGGGGCTTGAGAACCTCTATGCCGACAACGTAGCCAATTCGGGTTTCGAGATTCCGAATGCCATCCTTGGGTTCACGGGTAAGGCTTTCGGTAGGGTCACGTTCAATCTCTCTTTGAACGCCGCCAAGAGCGGAGGCTCCCTTTTGCAGCAGGCATGGTTCGACGTTGCCATAAAGGAGTCGCTACGTATCCGCGTGGGTAAGTTCAAGACGCCGTTCAGCCACGGCTACCTCACAACCCTGGGCGAGACATTGTTTCCCGTCCTTCCC
>CAVJCD010000022.1:0-17155 GCA_963648005.1 Tannerellaceae bacterium
GCTTTCTGCGACATTACTGCCGTTGTGCTGTTGCCCTCGCTCTGCCGTATGTCTATCTTGTTCGCACCCTTCATCATCTCCAGCCACTCCGCTTCCGTTCCCGCATATCCGGCATTAACTGCCATCTGGTACGCGGTTATCACGGCGAAAGGCAAGACTATCTCCGTAGAGTATTCGCTGATGTCGTTCTCGTCAGTGGTCACAAGTTCTACATCCAGTGCATGCTTCTCAATCTTCTCGGCCTGCGTTCCGTCCGGGTAGGCGGCATTGGGAGTAAAGAATATTGCAGAAATAAACAACACGTCAGCCGATAGTCCGTGATTGTCAAACACACACACCAGCGCTCCGTCCTGCATCCTGCATCTCTTGTATTCGTCTCCGCGCTTAGAGCATACATAGGTTCTATTACCGCTCTCAAAAATAATGTCAAAATCCCCTTGGGGAAATTCCACATCATTCCCCAAGAGGTCTTTCGGCATTATCTTCAGCACAAAGTCGTTCAGATAATAGATACGCTTCATTGCTATTCTATATTGAAGTCTATGGCGTTTACGTTAATTACAATCCATTGGCACATCTCCCCGATGCTTTCCCATCCGGTCTTGGCAGTAACATCGGAATCCACAATAGTGCCGTTCAATGCGTCCCCGTCCGCGATGGTCATAACCTCGCTATAAGGTTCTGTAAGGATAATCTCGCCGTCATCGTTGTGGCGTG
This sequence comes from Tannerellaceae bacterium, assembly GCA_963648005.1. Taxonomy (GTDB): domain Bacteria; phylum Bacteroidota; class Bacteroidia; order Bacteroidales; family Tannerellaceae; genus Parabacteroides. The sequence goes on from CAVJCD010000022.1 coordinate 718, forward strand.
CCATGTGTACTTGGTAGAAATTCTTTCCGTCAACAGTAGCGTACCCTGTACGGAACTGCCTTGCTACGGAATAACTAACCCCAAGCAATTCTATATAGCCGCCTTTCATCGTGAGTTTGCTCGGCGCTTGATAGTAAGAGCCGTTGATGAACGCGCAGTTGCCGCCAAACCATTTCACTCCAAGCAACGGACTGTTGCTCTGCTCCGCAGTTGTCACAATGACATCCGGCGTTATTGCGCCGTCACTGACGGAATATCCATATACGCCTTTGACAAAAGTTTTGCCCGTGGTTATCTCTATCTTCGGGAAGTTAGCCGCATTCTTGATTTGGTTGCCGTTCTTGTCAAGAATAACTCCGGCGCTGTTGTGGGAAGGCTGGGACACAATAAGCAGCCGCCTTCCGATAAATTCCTTGTCATTAGGCAGAGTTACCTTCGTGTCCTGCGTGAATATCATATTGCTTTTGTCTTCCACAATATAGGTATTCTCGGTTGCGGTGTACTGCGTCCCGGTCTTGACATTGCCCCAAATGTCAACGGAAAAATCGTTGTTGGCAGTAACCGCGCCGGAAAGGGTTATCTTGTCCCCGCTCAGTTTTACCTCGCTCGTTATCTCGCCGGTTGCGGCATCGTACTGCACACTTGTAGCAATACTTGCTTCTGCTGCGCCCATGCGCGTCTTGAGGCTTGCCGCATCTCCCTGCAAATCCAGAGTGCTCTGCTGTATCTTTTCGATGCTTTCGCTTTGCTTCTGCGCAGTGGCCGTTATAGTCCCCATCTCCTTGTTGATGGAAAGGTAAGCGTCATTGCTTACAACAGCCATAACAATGCGCCGGTCTACCATCGTACCTCCCTTGATGAGTTCTACAATGATATAGTTGCTTGTGTCGGTGCTGTAGTCGTAGCTTACGCTTTGGGCCGTACCTGTCTTTACATCAGTCCATGACTTTGAGTTCTTCTCCGTTTTCCAACGCCAGTATAGATAGTCGCTCGGTGTCTGCAAGGTAAAGGTGTCTCCCTTGCGCTGATACATGGCGTAGTCCAATGTTCCATAAGCGCTTCCGTCTGCATTGGCTTTCAGTATTTCTGCGTTAGGCACAAGCAGATACATCTCGGCATCTGCTCCGTCCTTGCCGTTCGTGCCGTCAGTACCGTTTATACCGCTTGCCCCGGTATCGCCCTTGTCTCCTTTGTCACCCTTTGCACCAGTAGCCCCGGTATCGCCTTTCTCTCCCTTTTCGCCTTTGATTACTCCACCGTCCGTCCATGTATTGTTTCCTGCCGTAGCTATCCACAAATGGCCGTCAGTAGTGGTGTAACAAGAGCCGTCGGAAACATCAATGTCGTTCACGATAGCCTTGTTTGCTACAATGGTAATGCAACGGTACATGTTCGACACGCTCCCGGTGTCTGTCAGATAATAGCCGTCTGCCGCCGTGGTCAGGTCTATGTCGCTTGCTTTGGAGTAATGTCCGTTGGCGTTGCCTTTTATCTGTATCTGTGTGGCGGCTTTGCCTTCATCGCCCTTGCTCACTTGACAAGTCCAATCGGTGCTCACGCCCGGCTCGGCATTGGTCTTTCCTGCGGTCTTGTTGGTCATAAGGTAGAGCGACCCGTCATGGCTTACTCTGTCGTAGTAGTAGTAAGTCGTACCGCTTGCCCATTCTCCCATTTCTCGCGGGATAGGGTAAGCATCCGTACTGCCGCCGCCAACACTGAACGTTCCCTCAAAGTGATTGTCTGCGTTGCCTTCCGTGTCATACCCGAACCACAGCTTTCTGTGTGTCGAGAACTTGAAGTCGTTGATACCTTTGTACTGCGCATAGTACGGCGCTTGGAGTTCTTCGTCCAAACCGCTGCATGCGCTTATTATCGTAGCGTTCTGCCTTGATGTGTCCGAAGTGTTTCCCACTATCGCTATTTCGTCTCCTTCTGCCGGAGCTGCGCTCCCTGCCAGATAGTTGCCCGTCTCGTTTGAGATAACGAACATGTAGTAAGAGTTGCCGTCTGCGAAATAGGAAGTCTTGGGGGATGTCGTTACCGAAGTACATTTGCGCCACCACCATTTGCCTATGTTGCCGTTGAATTTGCCCAAGCCGGAGTTGATTTGTGCGCACAAGCAAAGGTCGTTGGCTTGCAGCATTTGACAGACACCTTTCCCGTTTTTCACCGCAAGCATAAAGCAGTTCCATTTGGTTATGTTGCCGCTGGCATCCTTCACCGCCTCTATCTTGTCTATCCTTGCCGTTCCGGCGCTGAATACCGACATGCCGCCAGTAGCCTGCGCCTGCTTCACTGCAAGGTCAAAGAAGGTGATTTTGCCCGTTACGTCAATGTTCTTTACCGTTGCGCTCGTTGCTTCCAGTGAAGAAGCGGTGACTTTCTCTGTTACGTCAAGGTTTTGGGTGCTTATATCTCCTGCATTGACAATATTGCCTCCGTTGGTAAAGTCGCCCGTATTGGCCAACTGCTCGGCGCTGACTTTCCGTAAAGACAATTCGTCCTTTATCTCCGTTCCTTTCAGCATAAGCTGCACCCAATCTTCTTCCGTCCCGGTATAGCCGGCAGCTACCGCCATCTGATACGCGGTAATTACCGCAAACGGCATTACCATCTCTGCCGAGAAGGTCGTGGACTCGTCCCCGTCTCCGTCAATCAGCTCTATTTCCAAAGCCTTTGATGTGGTCACGGTTGTTCTTGTCCCGTCCGGGTAATCCGCGTTGGGCGTGTAGATATATGCAGCCATACGGAGTACACCCGTCAGCAATCCGTGATTGTCGAATATGCAAGTCAGTGTGCCGTTACTGTTCATCGAGCAGTTGATATACTTGTTGCCACGTCTGCCGCATATATATTTCTTGCCGCCGCACTCAAACACAAGCCGGAAGTCTCCTTCGGGGAAACTTGTCAATGCTTCGCCGTTGACATTCTGCGGCGTTATTATTACGCTGAAATCGCTTTTGTAGTTTATTCTCTTCATATCTTACGATTTTAGTTCGGCTTCTGCAAGTGCAGCCAACGCCGCGCTCTTGTTTTTGTCACTCAGCGCCGAGGCCGTCAACGCTGCTGTCATATACACCACGGCCCTGTAACACCGTGGACTTATCTCTACCTTGTTGTTCTCGATACTGGGCAAGGGCAAGTATTTCCCTTCCTTTACCGTGCTGTCCGTGTCACGGCAGGAATATATTTCCAATACCTTGCCGTTCTCGTTCAGAACCTCTGCACATACCGGCTTTTGGGGATTGCCTCGCACCCCTCTCAGCCTCGAACTTTGCAGAGCATACAAGGGGCTTGCGACAGTAATAGTGCTATGTACCGCACGCTCCCAATCGCTCATTCTGAACACAACGAGACGCATGAAATCCGAAGGCAATACCATGTAGCATGTCTGCCCGTCCTCGTTCCACACCAGTTCTCCGTTCAGAGACTTGCGGCCTTCGACCAAATGTATAGGGGCGTTAGTCTCTATGTTCCTTATCGCGTCACACATTTTGCTCTTGATTATCTCGTCAAGCGCAAGCGTGTCTACGTCCGCTATCGCCGTGAGTTGTTCGCCGCTCATGTTCATGTCGAGCGCAACCCGCACGTCCTTCGTTATCTCTGCAAGTCCGTATATCATGTGCTTAGATGCCTGTAAATTCTATGTTCAACGATGCTGCCGCGTCCATGATAGCCTTGCGGCTCTTCAATGACGTGCGCGACAAGCCGTGCTTTTCTGCCAGATAGTCCTTGGCCGATGAAAGGTCTTTCACTTCCACCTTCATTACCTTAGACTCTTCGCCAGTCTCCTCTTCCTTCTTCTCCTCTGCGGGAGCTTTCATCTCCACTTCCTCGCCGTAAAACAGCTGCCCGTATCTGTAGTGATGCTCCAAAGCATACTGCAACTCCTCGTTGTCGGTAACGAACACGCTGCCGTTGTTGCTGCGCGGACTGAATACCACGTGTATGCTTGCACCGCTTTTCAGCACCACGTTCACACTGAGATTTGTCGAACTCTTGTATATCTTCATGCTTCTTAAAATTAATGCGCGGGGCGGAACTTACTTCCACTCCGCGCATCTGTCAAACATCTATTACTTATGAAAAAACCCTAAACTCTGATTTATGCTGTGGGGGCTTGTGCAAGACGGAGGCGTGCGTGTGCCTTTGCGTAGCGCAGATAGAGGCAGCTTACTTCCTGTATAACCACTGCATCAGTCCTGCGGATGCCAGCCTGCTTGAGGTCAAGCACGTTGCGCGACCAGTCTACATGGGTACGCTTCGAAAGATATTCGGGGTCCATTGCAAAGCCGTAGTCGCTCATGCCGTTTTTGTCGAACAATTCGTGATGTATGGTAAGCACTTCTCCAAAGTCGGTGTCCCAGCTCTTGAACTTGAGATTCCAGACTTCCACAGTATCCTTGAGACGGAACTTGTCGCTCTTGATTTTCGAGAAAGCGGAAAGCATGTCCGAACCGCAGAAGAGTATTTTGCGCTTGTTGCCGATGCCAGTACCAACAAAGAGGTCTTTGGTGATGTCAACAAGGTTGTCGTCCGAAATAACTGCGCACTTAGCGGTAGCATCCCATTCGCCAACTTCAATGTCCTTGCCTGCCATCCACCAGATACCGCCGGTGAACCAAGTGTTCATGCCGTCCTTCGAGGTGTGCTTGATTACGTTCTTTACGCCGAAGAGACGGGTGTTCTCCATAGCAAGGCGCATGTCGTAGATGCCGTCTTCCTCTATGTCGCTGAACGACCAGTTTACTTCCTTCTTCGCAATCTTGTCGAAGGTCGACTGTTCTACCTGAATCATGAAGTTCTGGCAGTACTGAGTTTCCGGCATAGGTATGTTGTTGAAACGGCCGGTCTGGACATCAAGTTCTCCGCAAGCCTTACCCATACGTACAAGAGTAGTGCCGGCTTTGATTTCGGGAAGCCAAATAGGCTGCTTCGACGAAGTGTCAATGTTGCCGTTCACTGCATACACGGTGGGGTTGTTGGTGGTGCTGTCCTTGCCGCAAACGCAAAGTTCGAGGTCGGGGATGTTAGCGCCGGAGTATGCCGCACCGTTGCTGTCGGTAATACCCTTGACACCCACAACGCGGATAGTGTCGTCCAAAGTGAATATGTTGGTGTCGTCCACGTCAAGTGCAACGCTCGCGCCGCTGGTCTGCTTTGCAACGGCAGTCTTGAGGGTGCAGCTGATTTCGCGTGTACCAACACTGTAATACTTCACTTCGAAGCTGTCTGTGTGCTGACTCTTGGCGTAACGGCTAATCTGGTCGATAGGAGTAGCCATCGGGCGAATCTTCACGATACGCTGGTCAACATCACTCATGTAATAGTTGGCGTCACCGTATTCGCGTCCTGCTGTCTCGGTTGCAATACCCGCATTGGGTTCGCTGCCGCCGTCTGCCTGAGCGCCACCTTCGGTAACACCTGCATCGGGAAGGTCAGAAGCTGCTGCCATCATGACGCTGCCCGAAGCACCTGTAACGAATGCTAACACCGTCAGCAATACATTAAACAGGATTTTCGCTGAATTCTTGACTTTACTCATAGTTCTATTGTGTAAATAGTTTATGCCTTATTTCCTTGCCTTGCGCTTCTCGCCGCCGCGCTCCCATATAGTGGAGTTTCCACCATAGCGGCCCAACGCTCCGGCCAAATCGGGGTTCTCCATAGCAGGAGCGCCCGTGTTGTTCTTGCCGCCCAAATTGGCAGTGCCGTCACCGCTATCGAACTTGCGCAGCTTCTCGTTTATCTTCGCGTTCTTTCCGCGCACCTCTGCTTCCATAGCCGCCTCGTCCACATCTGCATCGTGGTTGATGGCCTTGTTCGCCATAAGGATATTCTCCTTGGAGAATTTGCCAAGCATGCCGTCCTTCGCTATGGTGAGCAAGAATGCCAAAGCAGCATCCGACTGCTCTTCGGTTATCTCGCCGTTGGCTATCATGCCGTCTATCATTGTAGCCGACTCTTCCATGTTCTTTGCGTACTGCTCTTCAAAGCCTTTCTCTTCCGCAATGCGCTCTGCATACTCCTTGGTTGCCGCAGACATTTCCGGCGAGTCAAGCAACACGTCCGGGCCGTACTGCTTCACCAATTCCACGAAGGGGTCTGCTCCATTGTGCCATGCCGTAAGGAACGCCGCACTGCGTCCGTCCTTGTTGTACATATTCAAGAAGTCTTGCTCCCACTTGTGGTAACGGTCCAGCTCTTCGTCACGCTTCGCCAACTCTGCGTCAAAATAGTCGTAATCATCCGAAATTCTGCCGCTTAGAACTTCATCATCGCTGAAATCCTCATCGGGGTATTTGTTCTGAATGCGCTCACGCAAACTGTCGCGCTTGCTTTTAACATCCTTATTTTCAGCCATATCTGTAAATTTTATTATTTCTATTCTTGATTTATACGGCAAATATAGGATGTCAGACTCCGGCATCTCCTTTATCTTTTAACTTACAAGTTCTAAATTTGAAATCAACGTAAAGAGCTGATTACAAGTGAAAAAGGCGGGTGCGATAATGGAATACCGCGAAGAGCGCGTAAAAGACCTCTTCCGTGCCTATGACGAATACATTGCCAAATGCAGGCACATTTGTATGGACGATGTTTACGTCCATATAGTCGAAATGCCTACGCGCCGCTTCTGGGTATCGGAAATCCGTGCTGCGCTTGTAGTGGCGAGAATTGGCAAGGGTGACAAACTTCTTGGCATGCGCCCTCTCAAAAGGGAGATGTTCTTTGAAATCTACCAAAGGTACAAGGCCATGAAGGCAGAACACCCCGAATGGTCAACTACTACGATATGCTCTAAGGTTGTCACTCAGCCCGCGCCCCGGTTCTACCTCGCGCCCGGCTCTGCCAAAATCATGATATGCAAGGCAAGAGAGAAATGGAGACAAGAAAAGTTGAGAAGGTTGCGGCCTTGGCTACGGCAGCAGTAGCAATTGCAGTGTCCTTGCTTCCATGCGACATTGCCGCATGGGGCATAAGGCCGCAGTGTACGCTCGTCAACAGGCTAACGTACCACTTTATCCACGCCAATATATTCCACGCAGTGCTGAACGCATGGTGTCTTGTCGCTGTCGTGTTCGTCTACCGCATTTCCAAGTGGCATCTTCTTGCCGCCTACATCATAGCATCGTCCGTCCCGTGCGGACTGCTGGCACAATTCTTTTCCTTCACGCCTACGGTAGGACTGTCCGGCGTAGTGTTCGCGTTATTCGGCTCGGTATCGTTCCAAGTCAAACGCAGGCTCTACTGGCAGTCATGGATGGTAGCGTACCTTCTCGTTGGTCTTGCCATTCCCAACTGCAATGCCATGCTGCATATATGGTGCTACATTCTTGGGGTGGGCGTGGCGCTGCTCAATAAACCTATTGCCGTATGCAGGAGATAGAGGGTTTGTTGAAAGAGAATGTACGGCGCAACGAAGCCAACGCCGCATACTTCAACCCCATTACGGGAGAAGGGAGTATAGGCCGGCGTGTAAGATTCCGGCTTTCCGACTTTCCCATTCCTGTGCAGTGGATACCCGAAGCCATGACAAAAGAGCCGCCTGTCAAGTTGCTCATGAAGCATAGGAGCATAGGTCTCTTTATCGAAAAAGAACTGAAGGGCCGGGCTTCTGCCGACAACATACACGCCGTGGTTGACTTGATAGTCCGCATCCGCTGCAAGCATGACTTCGCCTTTTGGGCGGCTACATTCGCCACCATCAAGAGCAAGGGCGGCGGTGAGGATGTCCTGTTCCGGCTTACAAGACCGCAGCGAAGGTTCGTTGAAGAGCTGGAGGAATTGCGCTTGGCAAAGAAGCCTATACGTATTATCCTGCTGAAAGCAAGGCAGTGGGGAGGTTCTACCACATCGCAGATTTACATGGCGTGGTTGCAGCTCGTCCACAAGAAGGGCCTCAACTCGCTTATCATCGCGCATCAGGGCAGCGGCTCGGACGAAATCAAGAGTATGTTCCAGCGCCTTATAGACAACTACCCGTTGGAATATCTCTACCAGCCTATGGCAAGCTATGCGGCTACAACGCCGAAGTATGTCGGGGTGGGACATTCCGGCGCCATCTCACGTGTACCGCAGCGCAAATGCAACATCAAGATAGGTACTGCCGAACGTCCCGACTCCTGCCGTGGCGGTGACTACAATCTGGTTCACCTTTCCGAGGTCGGCTTCTGGAAGGCTACCGATGGCAAGCGCCCGGAGGAAATCGTGCGCTCTGCATGCTCCGGCGTATTGTACAAGCCGTACACCATGATTGTCTATGAGTCTACGGCCAACGGTACGGGCAATTTCTTCCATAGGGAATATATCAGCGCCAAGAGTGGCGATTCGCAATTCAAGGCGCTTTTCGTTGCGTGGTACGACATTGACCTGTACCGCGAAGAGTTCAACTCCGAAGAAGAGAAAAGGAAGTTTGCGGAATGGCTATACACCAACAAGGATTCCGATGCAGTCACATCTACACGCGAAGAGCCGGGCAAATACCTTTGGTGGCTGTGGGAGAAAGGGGCTACGCTTGAAGCTATCTCATGGTACATCATAGAACGCCGCAAGCATAGCGAGCACGGCTCTATGGCGGCAGAATTCCCTTCCGACGACATAGAGGCCTTCGTTCATTCCGGCCATCGCGTGTTCGACAAATACCATGTCGAAGAACTTCGGGCCGGATGCAAGCCGCCGCGATACGTTGGCGAACTTGTGTCCGATGTTGACGAAGGGGCAGAGTCGCTCGAAAACATCCGCTTCAATACCGATTCGCTGGGTTGCCTTTCCGTATGGGAGAAGCCGGAAGAGGATGCACCGGGCGAAAAGATAGCAAACAGATACCTCGTCTCCGTTGACGTGGGCGGCAGATGGGAGAAGGCCGACTGGTCAGTGATAGCGGTGTTCGACCGCCTCTTTATGGCTGACGGAGACAAGCCCGAACTTGTGGCGCAGTGGTACGGCCACTGCGACATTGACATCCTCGCATGGAAGGCCGCGCGTATCGCCAAGTGGTACAACAACGCCTTGCTCGTCATTGAGTCGAACACGGTGGAAAGCAAGGAGGCCGTGACAGAAGGTGACCAGTCTCTGTTCATCCTCAACCAAATCAAGGAGGCCTACGAGAACCTTTACGCCCGCAGGCAGAGCGAAGAGGACATACGACAGGGCGTACCGCGCAAGTACGGCTTCCATACCAATACGGCAACCAAGCCCGTCATTATCTCCCATCTCGTCAAGATAGTGCGCGAAGGTACTTACATAGAGCGCGACACCAAATGCCTTGACGAACTCATCAACTACGAACGCAAGCAGAACGGCGCTTACGGCGCTATACAGGGCGAGCATGACGACCTTCTCATGACACGCGCCATAGGCCTTTACATCTGCTTCCGCGAAATGGAACTGCCCAAAGTGATAAAGCAGTCCGAGTATATTCCAATAAGACACGAAGCAGTTTCGGCTGCAACCATATAAACCATTAAACCATAACTTATGAACGTATTCAAGAAAATCAAGGCTTACCTTCAATTCAGACAGGCAATCATCACCGCAGAAGACGCACACGCCAAAGACGGGACGCGCTATTGGGTAATGCCCTACGACCGCGATAACAAACCCAACCTGTTTATCGTCAACCGCAAAAACTTCAAGATACTCAAGCGCAAAGGCTACATCCCGCAAAGGGCCACGATAGCCGACCTTGACCGCGAATGCTTCTACGTCACCGCAGGCACGGGCAACGCTGAACCGCTGTCACCGAAAGACACAGAGTATAAGCGCCAAGTATTCTACCGCTGGTACGGCCTTGTTTCCAAACGCAAGAAATAGTTATACGCCGTACTGATTAGGAGGTATTTAGATTTGCATCCGTTATAACGAATAAACATAAATGGCATGTCAAATGTAAAGAAACTGTTTCCCAAAAGCAGGCTGACGGGCAAGGAACGCGCACCCAAGCCCAAAGCGCAGCAGACTAAGGGAGAGCGGCGCTTCGACATTCTCATGGAGGCGCAGCACTATTGGAACATGATGGATATGTTCCGCCGCGACCGGGAGCGCAACAAGCGCTATACCTACGGCGACCAGTGGGGCGACCTTGTCAATGTGGACGGTTGCGTCATGACCGAAGAGGAATACATCAAGAAGCAGGGGCGCGTACCACTCAAAAACAACCTTATCCGCAGACTGGTGCGCAATGTCACGGGTGTTTACCGCCAGCAGAGCAAAGAACCGATATGCGTTGCACGCGACCGCAAAGAGCAACAGCTGGGCGAAACAATGACTACCGTACTGCAATGCAACATGCAGAAAAACCGCATGAAGGAACTCAACGCCCGCACTATGGAGGAGTTCCTTATTAGTGGCTTCTGCGTTCACCGCAAAAGCTACGGATGGCGCAATGGTTCGGAGGACTGCTGGACAGACTATGTGCAACCCAACAATTTTTTTATCGACAACAACATGCGCGACTTCCGGGGCTGGGATGTCGGGCTTCTTGGAGAAGTGCACGATATTTCTTTCGGGCAGCTGTGCGAACAGTTCGCCGAATCTCCCGCCGACCACGAAAGGCTGAAGGAAATCTACAAGTGGGCGCAGAACAAGGAATACATAGGCTCGTTTGCCGAATCGTTCGGATATTCACGCCCGCAGAACTACGATTTCCTCTTCACGTCAGAACCGGGAAGGTGTAGGGTCATAGAGGTGTGGCGCAAGGAGCAGAAGCCGAGATACCGTTGCCACGACTGGCAGAACGGAGACATCTACAAGATAGACGCAGAAGACCTTAAATGCGTCCAGAAAATCAACGATGAGCGCAAGAAACTTGCAGCCGAGCAGGGTATGCCGGAAGACGAAATCCCGTTCATCGAAACCGAATGGTTCGTTGACGACCGCTGGGTATTCTACTACCTTTCCCCGTTCGGTGACATACTGAAATCCGGCGAAACGCCCTACGAACACGGCTCGCATCCGTACATATTCAAGGCTTACCCGTTCATTGACGGAGAGATACATTCATTCGTTTCCGATGTGATAGACCAGCAGCGCTACACCAACCGCCTTATTACCCTCTACGACTGGATAATGCGGGCAAGTGCAAAGGGTGTGCTTCTCGTACCGCAGGACTGCCTCCCCGATGGAGTAAACTCGCTGAAGGAAATCGCCGATTCGTGGACCGAGTTCAACGGCGTTATCGTGTTCAAGCCGTCAAAGAGCGGACAGATGCCCCACCAAGTGGCCAACAACTCCACCAATATAGGCATCAGCGAACTGCTTAATCTGCAACTTAGATTCTTCGAGGACATATCCGGCGTACAGGGAGCACTGCAAGGAAAGACGGGTTACAGCGGAACATCCGCTGCACTCTACCAGCAGCAGACGCAGAACGCCACAACATCGTTGCTTGATATTCTCGAATGCTTCTCGTCATTCATAAGGGAGGCCGCATACAAGGACGTTAAGAACATCCAGCAGTTCTATACCGACAAGCGCTATTTCAATATTGCCGGCAAGAATGCAGCGCATATAGAGTACGATCCGGAGAAATTCAGCGATACCGAGTTCGACCTTGCAATATCCGAAAGCACCGATACTCCGGCATACCGCATGATAGCCAACGACACGCTCTTGCAGTTGTGGCAGGCGCAGGCAATAACCGTAGAGCAGTTGCTTGAAAACGGCGATTTCCCGTTTGCCGACAACCTTCTGCAAAGCATCAAATCCGACAAGCAAGCCATTGAGAACGGCCAGCAGCCGCAAGGCATACCGCAGGATGTCATGCAGCAGGCACAGCAGGGCGCAAATATGGATGCCGTCAACCAGCTTTACAGCGCAATGAAGTAGACGAATTATTGTTTTTGTCTGATATGTTATGTAGGGGCGGGCAGTTGGCTCGCCCTTGCTTTTGCCCAAACATTTGGGGAAATGCTCACGCATTCCCCCAAACACTCGTCAAACTAATCAATTAACCTAAAAACAATTATGAAATGAACTTAACCCAATTTTTTAGCTGCAAATATCATCAAGCCCGCAAATATGACAGTTGCGAGTATGCCCAGCAACCACTCCTTTGCCGAAGTAGTCTGCCGCTTTACTTCCTGCTTCTGCTTCTCCACGTACTTGGTTATCGTGTCGCGGACTATCTTGGTCTTGTATTCCGTAACTATCTTGTCCTGCGTCTTGTAGCGCACCTTCCATTTCTCCACATACACGGTGTCACCCTTCGTCTGGATAACGATGCTGTCGCGTACCTCGTTGTTGACAACGAGCGTGTCGTGCGTGTGTACGGTGTCTATCCTCGTCACAGAAGCCGTATCGTGCGATATGAGCGAAGATTGTACGCTCTTGGTAGACTTGCACCCGGCAAGCAAAAACAACGCGCCTAACGCAATCAAGCTAAACCTCGCCATAATACCTCCGCGCCTCCCATTCGCGCCGCTTGACCAAACCTTGCAGTATCTTGCCCTTGCAGAATATCCAGCGCCTGAACTGCGCCTGTATCGCGTCCTTGTCCGCGCCCGCCTTAATCAGCGTTAGCAGAGTGGACGATTTCAGAGCCTTAATGCCGAGATTGAAAACGAAGTCAACAAGCGCGTCAAACTGGCATTGTGTCTTGCACACTCCGAGCGCCTTTACCTGTGCCGCCGCATTGTTCAAGTCACGCCGCAAGTATTCCTCCGCTTTGGCAGATGAAATCTTCATGCCGGACTTGACACCGCCAGTATGCCCGTGGCCGATAGTCCATACTCCGCCACTGTCGCGGTAGGCTACCAGTCTGCAACCCTCGAAGCCCTTAACCGCTTCAACAAGTTCTTCCGAGTACGTCATGGCCTAAAACATTAATGCCCCCGAAGCGCACATCAGCACACCGAGGACAGAACCTGTAACATCAGCAGCAAGGTCGAGCACGTCCGCTTCCGTCTGCTTGATTTCCTTGTCTACCACATACTCCTTTGCCACGCCTACTGCAATAGCCAGTGTCGTTGCGGCAACTGACGCCGGAAGCAAGCCAAGCCCGTTCAAGGCAAGAAGAAGCATGAACACCCATGCTATACCGGCGCTTACGATAAAGTGCAATGTGAAATCTAAAGGGATTTTTCCGACCAGCAAGTCTATCTTGCTAAGCAGCCATCTTAGAGTTTTTACTGTTCCCATGTTCTTTGGTATTAATGAGATTGTATATTTTGTTGAACTTGTAGTTTATAACCATCGCGACACCGAAGATTGAGCCTGCGTATATGAAACATTGTGCCGCGAACCACAGCACGCTGTCCGGTATGTCTTTCCACCCGTTCATGGCCAATGCCAAGAAACCCATTGTAACACCGGCCACAAGCATTAATACGGCTGTAGCGTACTGAATCTTCTCTTTGGTATCTTTATCCCATTTCATCGTAAAATCCCTTATACATACAAAAATGGGGAAACGCACACGCGCATCCCCTTTATCTTGTTACAACAAAAGAGGAAGGCTGCAAACCTCCCTCCCTTGCGCTACTTCCCGGCTTTCTTTCCTGCGGCGTTCACCGCGTCCACTACCTGTTTCATTGCTTCGTCCACTTCCTTCTGCATCCGCTTCTGCTCCTGCTTGTCTACCGACATGTTAAGAAGTTGCTGCTTCGCTTTCACAAGCTGGTCGTAGCTGTTGAACACAAGTGCCTTCGTGTATTCGGGTGACTTTTCGAGATAGTTCAGCTTTTCGGCGTAGTCGAAGATGCCGTGGGCAGTGTCGAAACGATAGCCCCTTACGCGGTCATTTATCCGCTTCGCTTCATTGCTCATCTCGTAGTAGTCCTCCTTGTACTTGCGGTAAGCCGTCCTCTCGTCACCTTGCTTCACCACGCGGTTTACAAGCGGGATGTTCTTCGGCTCGAAGTCGCGCGTGCCTATTATCGTCTCGCCGGTCTTCACCAGTTTGTCAACAAGTCCGTACATGCCGCCCAAATATCCGTTCAGTACATACTCCAGCTTGGCGGGGTTGAAGTCCACCTTGCCTTTGGTGTATGCGTCACCGCCGGTTGCATCGTTGAGTTCCTTTGAAGCCGCCACAAGCAATGTGCTGGTGTTCTTGTATGCCTTCTTGTATTCCGGCATGTCCTTGTTGTAGGCGTTGTCCTTGTATACAGGCAGACCCGTCCAACTCTTGTTGAAGATGTACGCTTCCGCAGTAGGCTTGCCCCAGCCGGGTATCAAGTTCATCGCGCCGCCGCCGCCTTCCAGCATGTCTATCGGCATTACTTGGCTTATCTGGTGCATAACCTCGTAGGTCAGTTCTTCCGCGTTCTTCGCGCCCTTGCCCCTCATGGTGCTTACTGCCAATTCGCCAAGTCCGTAGATGGCGCGGTATTCAACCGGCAGAGGAATGCTTATCCAGTAGTCACCGCGCTTGAACAGAATGTTTGTGCGCCTTGTGTTCTCGGGAAGGTTGTAGTATCCGTTGCCGTTGCCGTCGTCGTCACCGTCGTCACCGCCCTTTGCCGCAGCTATCATGCCTGCTACAAACATTGTCGCAACTACGGTGAGCGCCTTGACTTTATGCCTCTTTATCTGCCTGCCGAAGTTGGTAGTGCCTTGCAGTGCCGCATTCCAGAAGAGGAACAGCGAGCGCCCGGTTGCAGACGAGAACGCCGCCATGTTGCCCAGCTTCGTCTGCCCGTTAGCGCCGAAGAAGGTAGAGCCTGCGCCCTTCTTGTTGAAGTTCACGCTTATTTCCTTCGCATCGTATATGCTTCGGTCTATCGTGCGCCCAAACCGGCGGGAAGTCATGTAGGTGGCAAACCTTGCGCAGTTCTCCACTGCCCGGTTTACATCGTCAAGCAGTTCACCAAAGCCTTCCAGCGCCTTGCCTACCGGCATTTTGCCGTTGTACTTGGCCAGTTCTCTGTTGATGTCCTTGCGCCGCTTCTCGTCATTGCGCATGCTGGTGTAGCCCGTTTCGCCGCCGTTCATGTAGAACTCGTAAAAGGCCTTCTCTAAAGGTTTGCCCATGTCGAGTTTGCCGGCGTTCAGCTTCGCGTAAAGCCTTGCCATCACATAAGGATTCACCCGCATAAAGTAGGCGTGGTAAACCATTGCATAGTTCTGCGATTCCTTCACGTGTACAGACATGTTGGCATACACGGCATCACGAAGGAAGTTGCTCACCACGAAATCCGGGTTGCGCGAAGTGTAGGCGAGCGACAGCCATCTGTTCATAGTGCCGAAGGTGTCGACAAGGAACTGCCCGTACTTGTTCTGCACGTTGTCGGGGTTCGTCAGCCCGTTCAGTGCCTGCGCCGCACGCGGGCTGCCGTTGATGGTGAGGATGTAGTCGCGTCCGTTCCTCTTCACCAGCACTTGGTGCTGCTTCAAGTCGCGCTTCTCAACCACTCTGTAAGGCACATCCTCCGTTTCCTTGCCGTGCCTGTACTTGTCGGGGTTGGCAGCTTTCAGCCCCTTCATCTTAGTGTCGAAGTCCGCTACCTTCTGCTCTATCTCGGCAGGAGTGTCGGTCTCCTTGATGTCGGGGAATACCGGGCGCCATTCGTCTGCGGCATCGTCATATTCAAGCCAGATGTCGTTTATGCTCACAAGGTCACTCGGATGGTTCATCACGAAGTTCATGAACTTTTGCTTTACCAGCACATTGCGGTTGCCCTGCATGATGGCAGCTTCTGCCATGCCCGCCATTGCCACAAACGGGTCGTCTGCCTTGCTCTTGCGGCCCTTCGCGGTCTTTATCGGAGTATTGAACGCACTATCCCTATGGTTGATGTACGCATACATATCCTCGCTTGTGGTCTCGTCAAAGCCACGGAGCGGAATGTAGTTCTTGTACATGCCGCGAATGTTGTCGTACACCGCCTTGCTTATTATGCCGCACTCATACTGCTTGCGCAGCGTTTCCGCATTGGTTCTGTTTACGGTGTTCCACAGCTCCGCAGTGTCATGGGCGCTCTCGTAGGCTGCAACCATATTCCTTGCTTCCGCTTCTGCCTTTGCAAGGTCCTGCTCTTCGGTCAGCGCGGTAAGGCCGGAGTAGTCCCTGCGCTGCTTTTCGTAGTATTTGTCATGGTTTGCATCAACGTAGGCTTCCGCTTCGGTCTTGGCTGCATTCTTTATATCCTCCGGCTTACCGTAATTATCGGCAACCATTTTTGCAAACTCTGCATCGGTAAGGGCATTGCCCGCAACAAACTTCGCCTTGATTGCGGTTATCTTCTTGTTGTACGCATTGATGGCTTTTGCGTCATTGCTTGCCAAAACTTTGTTCTTGGCTTTGTAGGCATCGACTATCATAGCCGCAACCGTCTCTTTGGCCTTTTTCATCACTTGCTGAGCGTTACGCTCGGCCATAACCTCGTTGCGCTCCAGCCCGTGCTTCGCCATCATGTAGTCTGTCAGTTCCCCGCGCTCGTCTGCCGTCTTGGCCAGCTTCGCCACCTCTTCAAGCATAGGAGCGAACACGTTCTGC
>CAVJCD010000023.1:0-17151 GCA_963648005.1 Tannerellaceae bacterium
CCCCATAGCAAAGGGCTGCCTTTCGGTGTGTAAAGCAAATCTATTATTCTTCTGTTTGCGTTTCTTCGTACGCTTTCAAAAGTTTTTCTTGTACATCCGACGGAACAAGTTCGTAGGACGCGAACTTCATCGTGAACGAAGCACGACCGCCGGTGATTGAGCTTAAAGATGTGGAATAGTTTGACAACTCCTTCAAAGGCACCTTTGCCGAAAGTTTCTCGAAGCCCTTCTCGCTGTTCATACCCATGATGATGGCTCGCCGGCCCTGGAGGTCGCTCATCACATCACCGAGGTAATCGCCGGGGACAGATACTTCCACATCGTATATCGGCTCCAGAATCTTCGGACCTGCCTCCTTGAAGGCTGTGCTGAAAGCGTTGCGGCCTGCCAACATGAAGGATATTTCGTTACTGTCAACCGGGTGCATCTTACCATCATAAACGATGATACGCACGTCACGGGCATACGAACCGGTCAACGGCCCCTGCTCCATGCGACCCATGATACCCTTGAGGATAGCAGGAAGAAAACGTGCATCAATGGCACCACCAACGATACTGTTAACAAACACCAATTTACCACCCCAGTCGAGGTCGATGGTCTGCGTGTCGCGCACGCTGATTTTGTATTCCTGTCCGCCGAAACGATATGTGTCGGGTGCCGGCATGCCTTCGTAGTAAGGCTCCACTATCAGATGCACCTCACCAAACTGACCTGCACCACCGGATTGCTTCTTGTGACGATAGTCCGCACGGGCTGCCTTCGTGATTGTCTCACGATACGGAATCTTGGGCTCAAGGAATTCTATTGGCAACTTGTCGTTGTTCTCTATTCTCCATTTCAGAGTACGCAGGTGGAACTCTCCCTGACCAGAAACAATTGTCTGTTTCAGTTCCTTCGACTGCTCGATAATCCACGTCGGGTCTTCCTCACGCATGCGGCTGAGAATCTCCATCATCTTCTCGGCATCAGCCTCGTTGACCGGCTTAATGGCGCGACGATACTTCGGGTCAGGATACTTGATGAAGTCGAACTTATAGTCGCAACCCTTTCCGTTCAACGTATTGCCACGGCGCACATCCTTCAGCTTCACCGTTGCTCCTATATCACCGGCAACCATCTCTGTTACGGCATTGCGAGTCTGCCCTGCTACAGAGAACAACTGCGCGATACGTTCCTTAGAGCCTCGGTCGGCATTCAACAAATCGTCGCCCTCTTTCACTCTTCCTGATATCACCTTGAAATAAGAAACCTGACCGATATGCGGCTCCACGGTGGTCTTGAAGAAGAACAAACTTGTCGGGCCGTCGGCTATAGGCGTCACCTCTATCCCTTCGGTAGTAACCGGACGAGGCATCTTGTCGGTGCAAGGCACCACATTGCCCAAGAACTCCAATGTGCGGCGCACACACATGTCACGCCCTGCACAAACGCAGAACACCGGGAACATGCCGCGGGTAACAAGACCGGCACGGATACCGGCACGCATCTCGTCTTCGCTCAATGTACCCTCTTCGAAGAACTTCTCCATCAACGCATCGTCGTTCTCGGCTGCCGCCTCAACCAAAACCTTATGGAACTCCATGGCCTTATCCATCTCGTCTGCCGGAATTTCCAACACATCAGGCACACCGCCTTCGGGTTTCCAGCGATACATCTTCATCTTCAATACATCGATAACGGCATTGAAAGAAGCACCGATACTTACCGGGTATTGGATGGGAACAATCTTGCTGCCAAATTGGTCTTTCAGCTGGGCTATCGTCCCATCGTAGTCTGCCTTATCATTATCCAACTGATTAACAACGAAGATGACCGGCTTATGGAACTGTTCTGTATATCTGAACTGGTTCAGGGTACCTACCTCCACGCCATATTGGGCATTCAACACCATCAGTGCCGTATCGGTCATGTTCAAAGCCGAAACAGCTCCACCGATGAAGTCGTCGGAACCCGGACAATCGATGAAGTTGAGCTTCCTGTCCTGCCATTCAACACTGAAAACGGTCGAGAACACCGAGTAGCCATACTCCTTCTCAACCGGAAAATAGTCGCACACCGTATTTCCTGCCTCAACAGAGCCACGACGTTTTATAACTCCACCCTCGTAAAGCATCGCTTCAGCGAGAGTGGTTTTTCCAGAGCCAGAACTTCCCAAGATAGAGATGTTCTTGATTTCATTTGTTTGGTATACTTTCATGATATCAGGTATTAATTGTGTTTATAAAAATCGACTATGTACTTTTCACACGGCCGCAAATTAGAGATTGTAGGAGAAATAAGCAATTACAGCCGCCGTGTTTGAAAATTATGTTGTATAGCAACACGATGTTAAAGCAACATAATCACTACTTTTGACACGCAAAAAAACACCCCGGGATAATGGCTGGCCTCTATATTCATGTACCATTTTGTGTAAAACGTTGTCTCTACTGCGATTTCTATTCCAACACGGATATGGGATATAAGAGCCTATATATCGATGCCCTGGTCCGCGAGTTGGAACTGAGAAAAGATTATATAAGCGGCGAACAGCTCGACACAATCTATTTCGGGGGTGGGACGCCTTCCCAGCTACAATCCGACGATTTTGGGCGTATATTCGAGGCCATCTATCGCCTTTGTAACGTATCCGACAGCCCTGAAATCACGATTGAAGCCAACCCCGACGACATGACGCAGGAGTATGTTGCGTCTCTACGTACATTTCCCTTCAACCGCATCAGCATGGGAGTGCAGAGTTTTAAGGAAGAGGACCTGAGATTTCTCAACCGTCGCCACGACAGCCGTCAAGCTGTGCATGCCGTTGAACTCTGTAAGAAGAAAGGTTTTTCAAATATCAGCATTGACCTCATCTATGGCCTGCCCGGACAGATGCCAAAGGAATGGGACCGGAATCTTGATAAGGCAATCTCTTTGGACATTCCGCATATCTCCGCCTACCATCTAATATATGAAGAAGGGACGGCGCTCTATAAGTTGAAAGAAGCCGAGCGAATCACCCCCGTTGACGAAGAAGTCAGTCTCTCTCTCTTCACTATGTTGATTGAACGCCTAAGAGCTGCAGGTTACCTTCACTACGAGATATCCAACTTTGCAAAGCCCGGAATGATATCGCGCCACAACAGTGCCTACTGGGCTGGCAAGAAATATCTCGGTTTGGGACCTTCTGCCCACTCTTATAATGGTGAGAGCCGTGAGTGGAACATATCCTCCCTCCCCGTCTACATCCAAAGTATCGAGAGTGGGAAGGTGGAGAATGAAGCGGAAGCATTGAATGCAAACACCCGATACAACGATTTCATCATTACAAGGCTTCGCACGATGTGGGGCATACGTTTAAACGACGTTCAAACGCTGTTTGGAGACGACTTCCTAAATTATCTCCAGATGCAGGCAGAAGGATACCTCCGCCGCGGTCTGCTTGTGAAGGAAGGAGACGTCATCCGCCTCTCCCGGGATGGTATTTTTGTGTCCGACGGCATCATGAGTGACCTTCTGAGAGTATGAGAAAATCAACGAAACGGTTCTCTTAAACAACGAAATGGTGGATTCCAAGTACAAAAAGTGCACTTTTTTGTGATTTTTGAGAAATAAACGGTAGCACGTATAGAAGTAATATCTATATTTGCCCCGTCAAAAAGTAGCAAAGCGTGCCATATTTATACATTATAGCAGGTTGCAACGGAGCGGGGAAAACGACAGCTTCCTTCACAATTCTTCCGGAGATGTTGAAGTGTAAAGAGTTCGTAAACTCCGATGAAATAGCAAAGGGGCTTTCCCCTTTTAACGCAGGCAATATAGCTGTAGCAGTGGAAGCAAGCCGGATAATGTATAAGCGTATCAAAGAGCTCGTAACATTGAAAGAGACTTTTGCAATGGAAACCACGCTGGCCACCCGGTCGGTTGCAAATCTGATTAGGGAGGCGCAAAGGGAAGGATATTATGTAACACTGTTGTATTTTTGGCTTAACACACCGGAGTTGGCAGTGGAACGGGTAAAATTGAGAGTAGCTGCGGGGGGGCACAACGTGCCCGAGAGCACAATCCACCGCAGATATCGTGCGGGCGTTCGCAATCTCTTCAAACTATATCTCCCAATTTGTGACTACTGGATGATAACAGACAATTCCATGTCTCCGATGGAGGTAATTGCCAAAGGATTCAGGAAAGACAAGATTGAGATATTTAATTCGGATATTTATACTAAACTCGAAAATTATGAGTGAGCAAGAGATAAAGCAATTTGAAGAGAATATAGTAAAGGGCGCCAATATAGCTTTCCAACGTTTGGTTGATGAGAAGAAGAAAGAAGATGGCGAGTTGGTTTTTGCTCGCAACGGCTACGTTTTCCATGTAAAAGCGGCAGACTTGGCATCCGACAAATATTAAATAATCAATAAGAACTTTTTGTTAGCGGGTGGTCTCCTAAGGGGGGGAGGTCACCCGTTTTTCATATCTTGTTGTTCGCATTATTTTTCCCAAAGAGTGTAGGGATGATGTGTCAGCATCGAATTGTAGTAACGGCGGTTGCCACTCACCTCCTCACCTACCCACGCGGGCATTTCGAACGGCTCGTTTTCTGAGGCGAGCTCAATCTCTGCCATAACCAAACCTTCGTTGGCTCCAAGGAATACGTCCACTTCCCAAACATGAGTACCTACACGCGCCAGATGACGAACCTTGTCGATGGCCCCGGGTTCGCACAGCTTCAGTAGCTGCTCGGCATCCGTTACCGGTATTTCGTATTCAAACTCGTGGCGGCTTAGGCCCTTGTCGTCGGACGGACCTTTGATGGTGAGATAGCCTTTCGTATCACGTATACGCACTCTCACCGTCCGGCCCGGAGAAGAACTGAGATAACCCTGCACGATGCGTTGCGAATTGAACACATCTTTAGAGAAGTCACCCTTTACAATGAATTTTCTTTCTATTTCGGTTGCCATAACACGGGCGGAACTAACGAATCGTTACCAATGTCGCACCAAAGCCATACTCACGGAAGGAAGCGTCTTGGTAATAGTATTGCTTGTAGCGCGTCTTCAGTTCTTTTTCGATGGCTTTACGAAGCACGCCCTCGCCCTTCCCATGGATAAAGACAATCTTCTGACCTTTATGTCCGGCATATTTTGCCAATACTTCATGGAACTTGTCCAACTGATAGGTCAGCATATCTGCGTTGCTCATCCCGTTGGTATTGTCAAGCAGTTCGGCAATGTGGAGGTCCACTTCCACAACATCGCTACCGTTTTTTTTCTTCTTTACAACCGCCCTCTGCGGCACGTGGCGGTCTTCGCGCACCTTCTGACACATTGCATCCTTCAGGTCTGAGGCAGAGACGAGCAGTTCGCGTTCCGGCACATCTTCGCGCACAATGGGATATACAAGAGCATCCTCTTCAAAGAAATCGTTTTCCGTAAAGCAGTGCTGTTTGTAGAACTTCACCGTATCGAGACGCAGCTCCACGGAGATGGCATTCTTCAGCGAGTAGGGTTTGTCTTTCTTGAAGGCAATCAGCTGCACGCAGATGCGTTCCAACTCGTTCAGGTCTTCCTTATAGAACTCTTCCATGAAGATTTTAGTGTTCGGCTCAATCAATCCGTTGTATCGGCTGGTCCAACTGTCGTTCTGCCGGTTCATATAATTAAAGAAGAGATAGTAGTTGCTGTCGTTGACGAAATAGGCTTCGTAGCCGCCACCGGGCTGCAGCACCTTACCCGGCTCAATGGGCAGATAAGCCAGATAAATATTCAGCCTCTCGCCTTCGGGTGTTTCAATGATGGGAAGTTCATCGTCCTTGGGCTTGGGTTCGGGCTTCTTGGGCTCGGGCTCGGGCTGCACCTTAGGATGGTTGGAGCTATGTATCTGCATCTCGCCCTCTCCTCCTACCGCTACACATTCACGGATTAGCGCAGGCACCTCAAACCCGTCTTCGTCTTCAACAATCACCCGGTCTTTCCCTTCAAAACCGCGCACAACACCGCCACCTGTTGTATTCAGGAAGCGAATCTTATCACCTATTTTAAGTGTACTCATCGTCTTGTCTTTCGTGTTATACACGCAAAAGTAATATAATTCCAACACATTTATAGTACTTTTGCGCCGGTCCGAAAGGATTATCTTCCTAAAAGAAAAACAAAGACAGCCATGACTATAAAAGCTCAACAGATAAATGTAAACGACTACGATTACGAACTTTCCGACGAACGTATTGCCAAGTTTCCGCTTCCTCGGCGCGACGAGTCGAAGCTACTGCTCTACCGTGACGGAGAGGTGAGCGAAAGCGTTTTCAAGCATATTGCGGACTATCTGCCTGAAGGGGCACTGATGGTATTCAACAACACCCGTGTCATACGGGCAAGGCTATTGTTTCAGCGTACGACGGGGGCACATATTGAGGTGTTTTGCCTCGAACCGCACGAACCGCACGACTATGAGACGGTCTTTCAGCAGACCAAGACATGTTGCTGGACCTGCCTTGTGGGGAATGCCAAGAAATGGAAGGAGCCCGTCTTAGAGCGCGACATCACCGTCGGCGGCAAGCTCATCACGTTCTCTGCCTCCCGGATGGAGAGCCATGGCGAGACACATAAGATACGATTCTGTTGGGATGGCGGATACAACTTTGCCGAAGTGCTTGAGGCAGCGGGCGAACTGCCCATACCGCCGTATCTGCATCGCAAGACACAGGAGAGCGACCTCAAGACCTATCAGACCATATATTCAAAGGTGAAAGGTTCGGTGGCTGCCCCAACGGCGGGACTTCATTTCACTCCGGAAGTATTGGCGGAGCTCGACAAGAGAGGCTTTATACGCGAGGAGCTGACACTGCATGTAGGTGCCGGTACGTTCAAGCCCGTCAAGAGCGAAACGATAGAAGGTCATGAGATGCACACCGAGTATATCTCCGTCCGTCGCAGCACCATTGAGCGCCTCATGCAACACACGGGACCAATCATTGCTGTCGGGACAACGTCGGTGCGCACCCTCGAGAGCCTATATTATGTAGGTGTAAAGATAGAAGCCAATCCCGAAGCCTCAGGCGAAGAGCTGGTGGTTGGGCAATGGATGCCTTACAAAGAGGAAAACAACCGGCTGAGCACGAGGGAAGCCTTGCAAAACATACTCGACTATCTCGACAGGCATCACATCGACACCTTGGTCACTGCCACACAAATCATCATCGTCCCCGGCTACCGGTTCAAGATTGTGAAGGGCATCGTCACCAACTTCCACCAACCCAAGAGCACCCTGCTGTTACTGATATCCGCGTTCGTGAAGGGTGACTGGAAAAGGATCTACGACTACGCTATGAGTCACGATTTCCGTTTCCTCAGTTATGGCGACAGTTCGTTGTTGCTCTAAGAGGGGGAGGCAATAAGAAGCCGTTTCTTCCGTTACCTTTTTTAAACGCGAACATTATGACAAAAAACAAAAGGATATCTCTCTGCCTTGTATGGCTGGTATTGGCCGGCATGTTCTTCTCCTGCAAAACGCCCAAGCTGAGCGACGCAGAAGAGAAGCAGAGGATTGGCGAATACTTTGAGGCGGCAGCCATCTACCGCAAGGTATACGCCAAGACATCTCCACAAAAAAGAACTCTGAGGGGATATATTGCTTATAGAATGGCGGAATGCAACCGTCTTATCAACAACACGCCGAAAGCCACCAGTGCATATATGAATGCACTGCGCTACGAATACCCCGACAGCATTGTAAGTCTCCGCCTGGGGCAGATGTATCAGAAGAGCGGTCGCTATGCCGAAGCCATACGCTACTACAACGCCTTCCTCCAGGCGGCATCCGAGAATGAGCTTGCGGCAAACGGCATAAAGGGTTGCGAGCTGACACCCGAGTGGAAACAAAACCCCACCCGCTACATCGTGAAGAAAATGGAGAGGTTCAACTCACGCCGGGGTGAATTCAGCCCGATGCTTTACGGAGAGAAATACGACCAACTGTACTTTGCGTCGTCGCGTACTCCCAAGGGGGCCGGTAAGAACAAAGACGAGTCAAACAGCGCCATCACAGGTGTAAGAAACA
This sequence comes from Tannerellaceae bacterium, assembly GCA_963648005.1. GTDB lineage: Bacteria > Bacteroidota > Bacteroidia > Bacteroidales > Tannerellaceae > Parabacteroides. The sequence continues at coordinate 8,044 of CAVJCD010000023.1, forward strand.
ACGATTTCTACCTCGTGAAGCAAGACGAGCACGGCAACTGGCTTGCCCCAGTGGAGATAGAAGACGCCGTGAACACCGAGTTCGATGAAGGCACGCCATCGTTCTCGAAGGACGGCAGCACAATGTATTATACCTACTGCGCACAAGACCCCGAGGGACCACGCACGTCGGAGATATATGTCTCCTCCCGAAGCAGTGCCCAATGGGGCAAAGGCACGCGTGCCTCGATAGTGAAAGACTCTGTGACGGCATTGGGGCATCCATCGGTATCGCCCGACGGTAAATATCTTTATTATGTATCCGATGCCGTAGGTGGCTTTGGGGGCAAGGATATCTTCCGTTCACGTCTTGTGGGGAGCGACTTCGGACCCATGGAGAACCTTGGACCGGAAATCAACACTGCGGGGGACGAGATGTTTCCTTACGTTCGCGACTCCGTGACACTCTACTTTGCCTCCAACGGGCATCCCGGCATGGGGGGATTGGACCTTTTCAAAGCCACGCAAGACAGCACGGGGAAATGGCATGTAGAGAACCTCAAGGCTCCCATCAACTCCTCTGCCGACGACTTTGGCATCACCTTCGAAGGTCCTAAGGAGAAGGGATTCTTCAGCTCCAACCGCAACGATGCGCGCGGATACGACCACATATATTCGTTTGAGCTGCCAACCATAACGGTATTCATCGAGGGTATTGTATACGACGTGGATGAATATCCCATTGAAGATGCCACCATACGTATCGTGGGCAGGGACGGACTGAACGAGAAGGTGGCGGCTAAGAAGGACGGCACATATAAGGTGGAGCTCGAGCGCAACATCAGCTACGTCATGATGGCAAGCGCACGCGGCTTCTTGAACCAGAACTTTGAGTTGCGCACCGGACCGGAAGAGAAGAACGAGACATATATCGTTGACTTCTACCTCACGCCCATCAGCAAGCCCGTCGTTATCGACAATATCTTCTACGACTTCGACAAGGCCACCCTACGTCCGGAATCTAAGAAGGCCCTCGACGAGATGATAAAGATGCTGAACGACAACCCCAACGTGGCAATAGAGCTGGGAGCACATACCGACCGCAAGGGTAGCGACCAATACAACGAACGCCTTGCACAACGCCGTGCCCAGTCGGTTGTGGACTATCTCATTGAGGGTGGCATTGATGCCGGACGACTGGAGGCCAAAGGCTATGGTGAGAGTGTCCCGAAGGTCATCACAAAGAAGATGGCAAAAAACTTCGACTTTTTGAAGGAGGGCGACGTGCTGACGGAAGAATTCGTCCTGCAACTGACGCCGGAGCAACAAGAGGTGGCAGATCAGATAAACCGCCGCACAGAGTTCAAAATCGTCCGCACCAACTACAATCTGTTCTAAGAAGGTATAAACCTTTTGCCCGAAAGTACCGATACTATTCGTTTGGGTTTTTCCCAACTTGATATCAAGTTTTCCCAGTTTTGATATCAAGTTTGCTCGAATTTGATATCAAGTTCATTTTTCATCCTCTAAAAAACGAAAGTCCGGACTCCGCTTTATCGGCGGGTCCGGACCTTGTTTTTATAGGATTCCGGGTAGAATTATTCTACCGAGAACTTATATATACATTCACTTGTATACTTCTCTCCGGGGTTCAACACAACGCTCGGGAAATCTGGGTGGTTGGGGCTGTCGGGATAGTGCTGTGTCTCGAGGCAGAAGGCTCCGCGATGCGGATAATTCACGCCATGCTTGCCAATATCTTTTCCGTCCATAAAGTTGCCGGTATAGAACTGCAAGCCCGGCTCGGTGGTGTATACCTCCAAAACAATACCGCTTGTTGGCGAGTAAGCCTTGGCAGCCACTTTGTTCTTGTCGCCACCGGTGTTCAATACCCAGTTCAGGTCGTAGCCGTGACCAAACTGCAGCTGCTCGAAGTCCTCGTCGATGCGCTTGCCAATGGCTATCGGGGTACGCAAATCCAACGGAGTACCCTCCACAGGACTGATGCCCACAGGTATCAGAGTGCTGTCCACCGGAGTGTAGTTGTCGGCATTAATCATGATTTGCTGGTCAAGCACATTGGAGCCGGGTACGCCCGAGAGGTTGAAGTAACTGTGGTTGGTAAGGTTCAGCACAGTCTTCTTGTCCGTCGTGGCCTCATATTGGATATCAATGGCATTGTCGTCGGTCAGCGTATAGGTAACCTTGATGTTCAGATTACCCGGGAAACCAGCTTCGCCATCCTTGGAGAGATAGGTCAGCTCCAACGCCTGTTTGCTGATTTGATTGGGTATCCACAAGCGGGTATGATAGCCCATCGGACCACCATGCAGGCAGTGCGTCCCATCGTTCTTCGGCAAATTGTATTCCTTGTCGTCCAAAGTAAACTTGGCTTGGTTGATACGGTTGCCATAACGACCAATCAGCGCACCGTAGTTGCCGTCGGACTGAATGTAGCGGTTAACATTGTCGTAACCCAAGACTACATCGGTCATCTTCCCATTCTTGTCGGGCACCATCACAGAGACCAATCTTCCGCCGTAGTTCGTGATACAAGCCTCCATACCCTTCTTGTTTTTCAATACATACAGGTGAGTGGACACATTGTCTACCACCACCTCGAAATCGGACTTCAGGAGCCCGGAGTCGGTTACATTCTTTTCGCCGCACGACAACAGCATACACATTGCCATGACAGCCATACAACATTTCATTTTCATTTCTTTCTCTGTTTAATTAATTTGCCTCAAAGGTACGAAAAAGTAAATTTCTGAAACCCTGCCTCTCTGCCAAATGGTGACAACGAGCCAAAATCACTACATATAGTGATTGCCTTGAGCGGGGCTTTCACGTTCCTTTGCGAAACAATCAATGAACATTTGGAATATGACAAGACGTACATATATATATATGCTGGCGGTGGGCGCTTTGCTGTGCCAAGGGAAGCTGAGGGCAGAGGAGACAATCGGCGAGAGAGACACAATAAGGACGTATACCGTTGATGAGGTGGTGGTCACTTCCTCAACGAAGGAGACCAACGACCTGAGGCTGCTGCCCGGGTCGGTGTCACTTATCTCTCCGCAAGCCATCTCTGGACGGCAGATAGAGGCACTGAAGGATATCAGCTCGTTTGTACCCAACCTCTACATGCCCGACTACGGCTCAAAGATGACCTCGGCGGTGTATATCCGCGGCATAGGTGCACGAAGCAGCGGACAGTCCATAGGGCTTTATGTCGACAACGTGCCATATCTCGATAAGAGCACCTTCGATTTCGAACTCAACGACATTCAGCGCATGGAAGTGTTGCGCGGTCCACAGGGTACCCTCTACGGACGTAATGCCATGGGCGGGATAGTTAATATCTACATTCTCTCGCCACTGGACTATCAAGGCTCGAAGCTTTCCCTCAGCGGCGGCAACTATGGTGTCTTCAAGGCCAAAGGCTCGCACTATAGGAAGTTGGGCAGCAACGTGGGCATCTCCCTCAGCGGCTACTACGACCGTTGCGACGGTTTCTTTGTCAACGAATACAACAACACGCGGGCAGACAACGAAGAGTCTGCCGGCGGGCGCTTCAAGCTGGACTGGCAGATTCTGCCCAATCTCAAGGCGCAGTATACCTTCAACTACGACTATGTGAGCCAGCGGGCTTTCCCCTACGGGCTCTACAGCCGCGAGACGGAGACTGTTGCCCCCATCAGCATCAACGACCCCAGTTCGTATAACAGAAACATGCTCAACAACAGTCTCCACCTCGTGTGGCAGACCGACCGCATAATGCTATCCTCCACCACTGCCTACCAGCACCTGAAAGACAATATGAAGATGGACCAAGACTATACCGGGAAATCCATCTTCACCCTTCAGCAAAAGCAATGGCAACATGCCTGGAGTGAGGAGGTGGCCATCCGCTCGAACCACCAAAAGAACTATCAGTGGAGCTTCGGGGCATACGGTTTCTACAACAGCCTCAATACCGACGGTCCGGTGGTGTTTAAGGAAGACGGCCTGACAGGCATCCTTCAGACCGCGTTCGACAATATGCTTGCCAGCAACCCTCGGGCACCCAAGCTCACAGTGTATGGCGACGAGAAGAACCAAATCTACTTCCCCGGCTATTTCAAGACGCCGACATTCGGATTCGCAGCCTTCCATCAGTCTACATGTAACAATCTGTTCACCGAAGGACTCTCCATCACCGCCGGTATTCGACTGGATTACGAGAAGGCAAAGTTGGACTACGATTCGTCGGTCGACAGCATGAAGATTGGCGTCTCGATGATGGGCCGCAACCTTGGCATGCTCCCCATGACGGCACAGCTGAAGGGTAAGACCTCGCAAGACTTCCTTCAGGTTCTGCCCAAGGTATCGCTGAGATATCAGTGCAGCCCCGCAACTTTCACCTACCTCTCGGTGGCAAAAGGCTACAAGACGGGAGGCTACAATGTGCAGATGTTTGGCGACCTCGTGCAAGACTATGCCAAGTATGACATGATGAACAAATTTGTGCCCTCGGAGGCAGAAAAGAATATCCCCTCGGAGGTGGAGCAGGTGGCTTCCTACAAGCCGGAACACAGCTGGAACTACGAACTGGGTATCCGCAGCGAACTGATTAAAAACCGCCTGAGAGCCGAGCTTACATTATTCTATATGGATATCGAAAACATCCAGCTGACCACGTTTGCCGAAAACGGTAGCGGACGAATGATTACCAACGGGGGCGCGGCAGACAGCTACGGCGCAGAGGTAAGCCTCCGCTGCCTTATTGCCGAAGGATTGACTGCCGATATTAACTACGGCTTCACCCGTGCCACCTTCCGCAACTACACGGCGATAGACAAGACAAGCAACTCGGAAGTGAGCTACAAGGGTTGCTTCGTACCCTACACCCCACGACACACCGTAAACCTCGGGTTGCATTACACAAAGCTGTTGCGCAATTGCTGGCTCGACCAGTTCAGCATCTCTGCACAATGCTCCGGCGCCGGGGAAATATTCTGGACAGAGAAAAACGACATCAGCCAAGATTTCTACGCCGTGCTCAATGCCAAGGCAGGCGTCCGCAAAGGGGCCGTCAGTCTCAACCTCTGGAGCCGCAACCTTACGGACACGGATTATCAGGCATTCTATTTCGAGTCGTTCAACAATTCGTTTATACAAAAAGGCAAACCCTTCCAAATTGGCGCGGAGATTGCCGTCAGTTTCTAATAAGTAACCCAAGGTCCTATGGCGCGAAGAAAAATAACAAACTCCCAAGCAGTATGCCTCACCCTTCTGTGGGGCATCTTGGCATACATGTTGCTTGCCTACAGCAAAGAAATCACGTTTGATGTGGTCTTTGCCTTGGTGGCATCCGCCATCATTGTGTTCGTTCCCGTCTACAAGAGCATGAAACGTAAAGGCGAATAACATTTCGTAATCATTCTCCGTAAAAAACATGGAAAATGACATTTATTTGTCATTTCCTCTTTCAAATGTTTGCCATCTTGAAAGATTGACTTACCTTTGCGCATCTTTTGAAACAAAGAGCACATAAAATGTCTCAACAATAACATTACTAAATAAAACATTCTATGAAGGCAAGTGAAGTTTTAGACAACTTAAAAAGGAGATTTCCGAACGAACCCGAGTATCATCAGGCAGTTTCTGAAGTGTTAGGCACAATCGAAGATGTTTACAACGAGCATCCCGAATTCGAAAAGAGCAACCTGATTGAGCGTCTTTGTATCCCCGACCGCATTTACTCTTTCCGCGTAACATGGACCGACGACAGAGGTCAGGTTCAAACCAATATGGGTTACCGTATCCAGCACAACAATGCCATTGGCCCGTACAAAGGTGGTATACGTTTCCATGCTTCGGTAAATCAGTCTATCCTTAAGTTCTTGGCCTTCGAACAGACATTCAAGAACTCTCTGACAACGCTCCCGATGGGTGGTGGCAAGGGTGGTTCCGACTTCAGCCCGCGTGGCAAGTCGAACGCTGAAATCATGCGTTTCTGCCAGGCTTTCGTAATGGAGTTGTGGCGCCACATCGGTCCCGACACAGACGTTCCCGCAGGTGATATAGGTGTAGGTGGTCGCGAGGTAGCCTATATGTATGGTATGTATAAGAAGTTGGCTCGCGAAAACACAGGCACATTCACCGGTAAGGGCATAGAGTTCGGCGGTTCGCTGATTCGTCCGGAAGCAACAGGTTATGGCAACGTATACTTCTTGTTGGAAATGCTCAAGACTCGTGGCATCAACCTCAAAGGTAAAGTTGTTACGGTTTCCGGTTCCGGCAACGTGGCACAATACACTGTTGAGAAACTGATTGAGATGGGCGCCAAACCTATCACAATGTCAGACTCTGATGGTTATATCTACGACCCGGACGGTATCGACCGTGAGAAGTTGGATTATATCATGGAGCTCAAAAACCTCTACCGCGGACGTATTCGCGAATATGCAGAGAAATACGGATGCAAGTATGTTGCAGGTGGTCGTCCTTGGGGTGAGAAATGCGATATCGCCATGCCGAGTGCCACTCAGAACGAGTTGAACGGCGACGATGCCAAGATGCTGTTGGCAAACGGATGTTTCGCAGTATCCGAAGGTGCAAACATGCCTTCTACTCCGGAAGCCATCGATGCATTCCTTAAGGCAAAAATCCTGTATGCTCCGGGTAAGGCTGCCAACGCAGGCGGTGTTTCCGTATCAGGTTTGGAAATGACTCAGAACGCAATGAAGTTGAGCTGGACAAAAGAAGAGGTAGACGAGAAGCTGAAGAGCATCATGAAGTCTATCCACCAGCAGTGCGTGAAGTATGGAACACTTGCCGACGGTACAGTAAACTATGTAAAGGGCGCAAACGTTGCCGGCTTCATGAAAGTTGCCAAAGCCATGATGGCTCAAGGCATCCTCTAAACAAGACAGATTGGTTTTTTGTTTACATAACGAAAAGTGTGGGATTCCAAATTTGGGTCTCGCACTTTTTTATTATTCCACGTACAGAACCAAGCCTTTCAGATATTCACCCTCCGGATGGTAGATGTTGACCGGATGGTCGGCCGGTTGCGTAAGCTGATGAAGGATACGTACACTACGCCCCGACTGCGCCGCCGCACTGAACACCGCGAGACGGAAATTCTCCTTGCTAACCACCTGCGAGCACGAGAAGGTAAACAAGATTCCTCCCGGCTTGATTTTCTCGAAAGCAATGGCATTTAGCTTGCGGTATCCCTGCAAGGCATTATGCAAAACATTCTTGTGCTTGGCAAATGCCGGTGGGTCGAGAATGATAAGGTCGTAGTTGCTTCCCATATTCTCGAGATATTTGAAGGCATCCTCGACAAACGCCTTGTGGCGTGAATCACCGGGGAAATTAAGTTCCACGTTTTTGTTCGTCAACGATATCGCCTTTGCCGAACTGTCCACCGAATGGACCACCTTGGCACCACCACGCATGGCATAAAACGAAAAACCTCCGGTGTAGCAAAACATATTCAACACCGAATGCCCCTTTGCATACTTCTCCAGCAACAAACGGTTCTCGCGCTGGTCTACAAAGAAACCTGTCTTCTGACCCTTATGCCAATCCACGTGAAACTTCAATCCATTCTCCGCGGCTATATCTTCGGCCTCTCCCCCATACAAATAACCGTCCTCACTTCCGAGATTGGCTTTGTAGGGCAAGGTTGTTTCCGATTTATAATATATGTTTTGCAGCGATTCCCCCAGCACAGCCTTCAAAGCCTCGGCAATATCGTGGCGCGCACGGTGCATACCAACCGAATGGGCCTGCATAACGGCAGTGTGGGCATACATGTCAACAATCAGAGCCGGCAGGTTGTCACCTTCGCCATGAATCAAACGATAGGTGTCGTTGTTCTCCACCCCAGCAAGCTTCAACTCCTTCCGCAAATGATAGGCAATACTTATGCGTTCTTCCCAGAAACGGGCATCAATGATGGTCGGCTCAAACGACAGCACACGCACAGCTATACTGCCAATCTGATAATGACCTACGGCAAGGAAACGTCCATTCGCGCCATACACCTCAACCACATCCCCCTCTTCCGGGTCTCCTTCAATGCTCTGAATCGCTCCGGAAAACACCCACGGATGAAAACGGAGCAACGATTCTTCCTTCTTTGGCTTGAGAAAGACTTTGCTGTAACTCATATTGTTTCTTGTTTCAGTTGGTCGTATATTCTTAGGCATGCCCATGCATCAAGGGCCGCATATTTCTGCTGTTGTTCGTTAAGCTCTTCGGCATTCCAATTACTCAAACGTTGCTTCTTCGATATCTTTTTGTTGAAAAGGATGGCATATATTCTCTGCAAACCCGCCTCGCAAATACCAAACTGCTTGACATACCCTTGCAACTCCAAGAAATTTGCCGGCTTGATATCCGTTCGTTTTCTTATCGCCCCAAAATCGTCGTGCAAGGAAAGACCTATCTTCAATACTTTTTCGTCCATCAAAAAATCTTCCAATGAATGCGGAATGTTAATCTTGCTCAGCCGAAAGAGGAAACAAACATCCTCAGTGGCAATCTGCATCAGGGAAACCCTATAGTGTTTTCCCTTCTCAAAACAAGGACGCGTCTCGGTATCGAAACCCACCTCATCGAACATAGACAAATAATAAACAGCTTTCTCGCAATCCCGTTCTGTATCGATTACGATAATCCGCCCCAAATATTCCTCTGTTTCAAGAACCGAAATTTCATCCTTCGTTATTGTTGATGCATACTGTGTCATTATTCCTCGTTCATTTCAATAATTTCATACTCACCGTAGCGGATGGAGTGAATCGCTTTCAGTGCGTTTAATAGTTGCTGCCCCCAAAACTCCTTAAAGTTGGTTTGACATAAAGCAACTGACCGGAGCATAACTTCTTCATAACCCCCACGGAAAAGCGAGACGAAATTCCCGACATCTTGATAGACATCGGCGAGGCTTTCGGAAATAAATGCGGCAATAGGTGTATCACTATATGGCATATCCGGATGGAATGTTTCCAAAAACGAGTCTCGTTCGCCCAATAAACCGGCAATCCGGGTACGCACCGACTCATACATTTCTTCCGTAACAGTCAACTCCGGTGTGACATCCTCGTCCGGCTCAATCACAGGCAGAAGC
>CAVJCD010000024.1:0-16990 GCA_963648005.1 Tannerellaceae bacterium
CGTAAAGAGCGTTCAGATTGTCAACAAAGGCATGCAGACGCTCGCGGAAGTAGTCGTCGGCAAAGATGGTGCCCCCCAAATCCTTTTTATACTTTATGGGCAACAGATGCAGACCATCGAACGGTGCCCTAAGCGGATTGCACCACATGAAGACCGTTTTCCATTGGTTATGGTCGATAGTCCAGTCGCAAAGCGGGACTATTACGGCTTTAAAGCCCAGTCCCTTTGATTTGTGGATAGTGAGGATACGGATGGCGTTTTGGTTGTCCGGAGTCTGTATTGTTTTATTGTGGCCCTCGTCGTCCCACCAGTCGAGGAAGCGTTCTGTGTCGGCATTTCCCTTCTGCGAGAATTCGGATATCTTGTCGAGTAGTGCTTGCACAAACACCTGGTCGTTGGCTCCGAGGTTGGAGGCAAAGAGGCGTGCGATGCCTTCCGAGAGTTCGTATAGCGAGCAGTGGGACAGTGTCCTCAAAGCGTCGAGGGTCTCTTGGGGGAAGGTTGCTCCGGTGGTGTTGATGCTATATGCGCCTTCTTCGTCCGCCTCTCCTATCAAGCCGTTCAGCACCCGATAGGAATACCTCATGGCCTGCTCGCAAAACTCGTCTTTGGGGTTTTGAAGGTAGCGGATTACGGATATCATGAAGCGAATGAAGGGCGAACTGCCGATGAAGAGTGCCTCGTTGGAGATAATGTCGTAGCAATAGGTCTCCGAGGGATGTTCCTTCTTATAGCAGAGCAGTCGCTCTGCCACCCTCCTCGCCTCGTCGTTTTTTTTCACCAAGATGGCGATGTCTTTGGGTTCATAGCCGTTGTCTTGCAGCTTTTCTATCACGCCGGGCAGCCGTTCGAGCGCCTCATCCTTCCAGCCATCATTTTTGAGGAACTCAATCCTCACGTGCCCGTCCTTCTCAAGGAAGGGGGGAGCCACCTCTTGGGTGCATTCGTGGTAGACCGACGTTATCTTCTCTTTGTAGGCATCGCGTTGCTCTTCGGTGAGCGAAGAACTCATCAGCGCTTCGTTGTAGAGTTTCTGAAGGATGGCAGGGAGAACGGTGAAGATTTCGTTGTTGAAGTCCACAATATTTCGCGCACTGCGCCAGTTCTCCTTGAGATTCTTTTCCTTCACGTCGTCGGAGAAGTCAGCCTTCACCTGCCCGTCAAGCAATTTCCAGTCGGAGTTGCGGAATCGGTAGATGCTCTGCTTCACGTCACCCACGATAAGGTTGTCGCGACCGTTCGCCAGGCTTTCTTTGAGCAGGGGGCGGAAGTTGCGCCACTGCATTACGCTGGTATCTTGGAATTCGTCAATCATGAAATGGTCCACCCGCGTACCCGTCTTCTCGTAGATAAAGGGTGCATCGCTGCCGCCGATTATCTTGCCAAGCAGTTCCGTGGTGCTCGAAATCATCATGACGTTGTGCTCGCGGCAGTAGCCGGTTATCTCTCTTGAAAGGTCCGCCAAGATGCCCAACGAATTGAAGTTGCCAAGAATCACATCGGCAGTGTTATAGTCCGTGAGGTCTGAGAAGAAGTCCACAACCTTCTTTACGCAGTCGTTAAGTCCGTTTTCGAAGGCGCGGGTGATGGCTTCTTGGGTTTCCTTCGGGGTATCCTTCTTCGTGTAGTAGCCGTCCAAGTTGTCAACCAGTCCTACGAACGTTTTGGTTGGTGCACTCACAACCCCATCAGCCATGTAGCCAAACTTAAAAAACGGAGATTTGCTTTTCCCTTTAAAGTCCGCAGCATCCAGCCCATACTTGTCCAAAATGGCCAGTCCCTCCTCGCCCAGATGTTTGGCATCCGCCTCGATTTTGCGGAGGAGGTCATGAAGATTGTCCTTATATTTCTCGAGCCGATTCTTGTCGCTGATTTCCTCTCTCGTCTTCGCGTCGGCGGTGCTATAGCTTTCCTTAAAGAGTTCTTTGCCAAGCGTCGTGATGTCGCCACGGAAGTTCCAGGACTGGTTGTTTTCAATCCTGTCTTCGGCAAAATGAATCAGCCAGCCGAGGAGGTCTTTGTTCTCGGGTTTGTCGAGGTTCATCATCATGTTGTCGGAAGCCGACGAGAGCACGGCATCGCTGTCAAGCTCAATCTCGTAGCCGCCCGAGAGCCCTATCTCGCGAGTGAAAGCCCGCATGGTCTGCTGAAAGAAGCGGTCGATGGTGCTGATGTTGAACGCCGAGTAGTCGTTGAGTATGTCTGCAAGAATCTGCGCGGCACGGCGGCGTATCATCTCTTCGGTCTGCCCCTGTGCGGCAGAGAGCGATACAACGTAGTCCGACTTTGCCCCCGAGGCGAGGGCATACAGCTCACTTATGATGCGGCTCTTCATCTCGTCGGTGGCTTTGTTGGTGAACGTCACCGCCAGGATACGGCGGTAGGCATCCCTCGCTCCGGCAAACAAGAGGGCGAGGTATTCGCCGGTCAGACGGTGCGTCTTGCCCGCTCCGGCAGAGGCTCTGTAGATAGTCAGCATAATCCTTTATTGTTTGTCAAACCATTCGGCTCTTCGTGTAGCCTTCTTTCAGCAGTATGTCGAGTACCTTTTGGCGAAGGTCGCCCTGCACAATAATCTCGCCGTCTTTCGCCGAGCCACCCACGCCGCAGCGCACCTTGAGCAATCTGCCCAGCGCCACGAGGTCAGCCTCCGCGCCGCGAAAGCCCGTAACCAGCGTAACCGTCTTGCCCCCTCTGGCGTGCTTGTCCAATTTGACGCGCAACATCTGTGCCCCCTTCTCGGGCGTCGTTTCTTCCTCGGAGGACGAAGTTTCGTATTTGAAATCGGGATTGGTGGAGTAAACCATCCCCAAGCGGTCTTTCCAGTCGTTGTTTTTCATGTCTCGCTTAGTTTTTTGTGCGCTTCAAAGCTACGAATTTATGTATAGACACACAATATCACCCAAAAGAAGCGACGCAAATGCAACGTTTGGACGAAGAAACACCGTTTTCTACCGTGCAAATGCAACGTTTGGCCAAAGAAACACTGTTTCCATCGTGCAAATGCAACGCTCGAACGAAGAAACACCGTATTTTACCGTGCAAATGCAACGTTTTATCGAAAAAACACCATTTTCCACTGCGCAAATGCAACGCTTGAACGAAAAAACACCTATTTCTGCTGTGCAACTGCAACGCTTGAACAAAGAAACACCTGTTTCTATCGCGCAACTGCAACGCACGGACGCATTTGCGACGTATTCCTGTGCGCAACTGCAACGTTTGGACGCAAATGCAACGCACTTTTGTGTGCAAATGCAACGTTTGATGATTTCGACAGTGTTTTTTGACGCAAATGCAACGTTTTTTATATCTTTGTAGGAGTCTAACTGTTCACGGCGCACTGCGCGCAGTGAACGCAAAGCGTAAATATTATGGGAACATTCTACAAGAGATTGGAGCAGATTGCAGAGCACTACAAATTGAGTACAGTCGAAGTGTTGAGGCGGTGTAAAATACCCTACTCCACGTTCCGGTCGCTGCGCCTTAGGAAAAGCGACCCCCAGCTGAGCACAGTTATAAATGTTCTCAAGACATGCCCGAAGGTGCGGGCGGAATGGCTTATTCTCGGCAAGGGTGAGATGCTGATTGAGGAGCAGAAAGCCCCCGTGGAAACCGAGAGCGAAGAGGTTGCGCAGCTGAAGGCGCAGATAGAGAAGCTGAAGTCTCTTCTTTTGGAGAAGGAGCAGCGGATTATCAATCTTGAGATGAATCGGAGCGAGTGATAAGCACCGTCGCATAGGCAGCAATGCCCTCTTGCCGTCCGGTGAAGCCCAGGCGCTCGGTGGTTGTTGCCTTGATGGAGATGTCGCCGGCATCTACTTCCAACACGCCTGCCAAAGTCTGCTTCATCAGCGGGATATGGGGATTAAGTTTAGGGCGCTCGGCGGCAACGGTTGCATCAATATTGCCAAGTTCGTAACCCGCCCCGCGCAGTAGCCGCATCGTTTCCTTGAGCAGTATCTTGCTGTCGATGCCCTCATACTTGCCGTCTGTATCGGGGAAGTGGTAACCGATATCGCGCATGTCTGCCGCCCCAAGCAAGGCGTCGCAAATGGCGTGTATCAGCACGTCGGCATCGCTATGGCCCACAAGACCGAGCGTATGCCCAATCTTGATGCCTCCAATCCACAGCTCTCGCTCCGGAGCAAGAGCGTGCACATCGTAGCCAAAGCCCACACGAATCTTCATTGATTGCTATTTGAAGAGATTTCGGATGCCGTCCATATCAAACGAAAGGGAGAAACGCAGCGTCTGGTCGAGCGGGTTGCTCTGCACCGTGCTCACGAGGTAGGCGGCATCAAGCTGGAAGACGCTCATGCGGAAGCCGGCACCCACGGAGAAATACTGACGGTTACCCTTGTTGGCATTCTCGTAGAAATAACCGCCGCGAACAAAGAACTGGTCGTTGTAGCTGTATTCAGCACCCACGGAGACCATCACCTCCTGCAACTCACCCTTGAATCCGTCGGGCGAGTCGCCAAACGACTTGAAGATGCCGGAGATTCCGGACACGGTGTTGTATTCTTCTTTCTTGCGGTCGTATTCTTCCTTCTCCTCATCGCTATAACCCTCCGAGAGATACGGCAAGGAAGGCACGAGGTATTTGCTGAGGTCGAGGTAGAGACCTATGCGGTTGTAGTCGTCGATGGGATAGAGCATACCTGTTCCGAGGCGGAGGGTGGTGGGCAGGAACTCGTTGGTTGTGCCGCCATCGTAAGAAATCTTAGTACCGATATTGGAGATGTTGTAACCGAAACTCCACAGAGCCTCAGCCTGCCCCAATATCACGTATTTCTCCAAGTAACCGGAGATGTCTGCCGAGAAGGCACTACCGGGCACGCGGCTCTCGTCCGACGGGTCGTTACCCATATCGGAACGGATATAACGCATGGCCACCGCCATTGAATAGGATTCCGACAGCTTACGGCTGTAGCTCACGTCGAAAGCCATCTCGTAGGGGTTGACGGAATAGCCGCCGGTGGTCTCGCCACTAATCGGGTTGTAGGGCACCTCTCCCAAAGAGAAGTAGCGCAACGAAGCACCAATGGCCTGGAGGTCGCTGCTTCCAATCTTATAATAACCCGAGAGGTTTGCCAACGCCACATCGCTCACCAACTTGCGCAGCCACGGGGTGTACGACAGCGAAACACCCGCCTTGCTATACATGAAGGCATACTTCGCCGGGTTCCAATACTGCGAGTTGACGTCCGGGGCGGTAGATGCTCCGTTATCACCCATCGCACCGCCACGAGCATCGGGCGCAATCGACAGCGACGGCACCGCCGTGTTCACCGGGGCAAACTTCGACTTGTCGCCATCGGCATGCACCGCCAGGCTCATTCCAAGAAGGCCGACGGCCACTATAAGTACATTGATTCCTGATTTTCTTTTCATATTGCTTTTATCTCTTCCGAACAGCGAACCCCGGAGGGCTCGCCTGATTACGAACATATAAACTGATTCCTCACGGCTTTATTGTGCGAGGATGATTAATTTCTTGGCATCCGTTGCCTCCTTCGAGCCCTCGCAACTTATTGCCCCACGGTAGATATACACGCCGGGGCGCAGACGACCGCCGCGATTGTTCCTCAAATCCCAGCTTACCGTATAGGAGCGGAACAGTTCCGACGCGCCGCTCTCTTCGTGCTTCCACACAAGGCGGCCCGCTATGTCGTAGACCATGATACCCACCGTCAACCGGCTACCGGGACGATTGTGCATGAGATGAAACGTCACCTCTTCGCGCGCAGGGCTGGGCGACGCCGTAAGCTCCAAGAGCGAGGGCTTGATGCCTTCCTTCACCTCGAAAGTGAACGTGCGGGTCGTGGAGTTGTTGCAGATGTCCCACACCTTAAACTCGGCACTGTGCAAGCCCGGCGTCAGAGTGGGAAGCGAGTACGACACAATCCCCTCGCCATCGGTGCCCACCGTCTGCTCGTAGTAGCTATTGAGGTTGAAGCTGAGCGATGTATTGCCATCAACAATAAGCATCATATCGTGCCCAATGCTGCTGCCGGTGATGTTCACGCCACTCTCGTCCCAAAGACGTGCCACAAATAGCGGGGTGGTGTTTACCGCGCCGCCATCCACAAACGTAGTGTCGTTCATATAGAGGGCACGTATCTCGGGGCCTTCCGTGTCGTCGGCGGCATCGTCTGCCGTCCCTCCCACACGATAGTTCAAGAAAGCCCCCTGTGCCTCCGTGCCACTCGCCTCATCCGAAGCATAGAGATTCATCTTGCCATATTGCGAGGAATAGGATATGTCTTTCGGCACGGTGAAGGTGAAACTAAACTTGCCGGCGCGCACCGAATCGTTGCCGGTGAAGAGCACGTTGGTATAGTCGGTATAGGTAAAGGTCTTACCGGTACTGTTGTTGTCGAGCGTCTCGCAGCTTACGCGGCTGTCCATCACGGTGGGCTGAAGCAATCCGGTGAAATCGGTGGCAACAGCGCCACCGGCATCCAGCACCTCGCCCTCAACCGTCACCTTCTGCTGAGCCTTAAACACCACGGCATCGCCCGTCACCGCCTCGCCGTTCACTGCCGTCACCTGCATCTTATATTCCGGGTACGCCAACGTCAGTGCCGGGTCGCCAATCAGGATGAATCCAAGCTTGTAGAAGTTGGAGCCCAGGCTCCGTTTCATTTGTTTCATCACCTCGCCAAGCGTCAAACGCTTGCCGTTCTTCTTCTCAAACAGGTTTTGTATCAGCGAGCGGTTGATTACAAAGTTAGGGTCGGAATACGCCACGCGGGTAGTGGTGAAAAGCCCAATGCCGCCACTGGTGGCGTTGAGGAAGACCTGCTCGCCGGCAGAGGTCACCGGGGCATCGAAGCGACAGAAGTCGCACGTTGCCGTAATCCAAATGGGCAGGTGAGTGTAGGTGGACTTCGTGATATCGCTTTCGGTAAGCACCTTCTCGTCGCTCCACGAGGTGGTGTTGCCGTGACCCGTATAGTTGATGAGCAGCAATCCGTCCTTCAGTTGCTTCTGTAGCTCCGTCTTCACCTCCGGGTAGGTGGCCAGTCCCGCCGAGACGTCTTTCTTATATGCGTCGAAGTAGATTTTATTGACTAAAAATTCCGGATGTTTCTCGTTGATATACTCACCCAACTGGTCCGCCTGTTTGGCGTGGTCCGTTGTGTAGCTGTCGATATTGCTACCGTCATCAGCAATAAAGCATACGCGGTTTTTCCATGTCCCAAGGTTGGTGTTGTTCATATAACCTATAACCTTGTCAACCATTCGCGCGGCTTCCGTCTGTGTGCGGACGGGGAAACGGCCGATGCCGATGTTGACCTTCATCGAACTCAAGCTCTTGCCATTGTTACTGTCGTCCAGGAAGCCGAAATAGTCGTCGATAACCATGCTCTCCCTGTCGAGCGACTCCTCGGTCTGATAGGTGAGCAGCATATTGCTTGTCGCAACGCTCTGCCAAGAGGAGGTGATGAAACGGTTGTCGAATGCGCCGTCACCGAAGAGGAGCAGATACTTCGGGGCATCGGCCTCAGACGTATGCCGGTCGTAGAGCATCTTCATGAAACGGCGATAGGCTGTTGCATCGGGCGTACCACTCGAGAACTCATTGTATATGGTCTCCGGATTGACCACCTGCACACTGAGCCCGTCGTGCGTGCGGTGTGCCTCGGCAAGCTTCTCCGCCTCAGAGGCCAGTCCCGGCTGGGCAATGATAATCATATCGGTCTCGGGCAAGGCGTGGAGATTCTGGTTCGTCACCTCCCCAACCACCGTCGGCGTGGGCAATGCCCCACCCTTTTGCACGAGGGCGAACTCACGCAACGTGCCTGCAGGAATGGAGAAAGTAAGGTTGTCGCCACTCAATTCCGTTGCCATCTGCTTGGGATGCAGCTTGTCGGTAACGTCGAAGACCAGCGTGTTTGCATCTGCGCCGCTCACCGTGAAGCGCGTGGCATTACCCACGGAGGCAAGACTGCGGAAAAACGTGCAGGCACCATAGGGACGCAGTTCGCGCTGCATCTGCAAGCGGATATAATCGAGGTGGACGTTCTTGTCGCCAAGTTTGCCATATCGCACGTTGACCTTCACGTTTTCAGACTTATCGCCCGTCCAGTCTACCACCCGATATACCGAACGCGCCATCGTATATGTGTCGTTGCCGCCATTGGCGTTGGCTATGGTCTGCGAGATAAGCGTCTCGCCACCTATGCTGAGGCTCACGCTACCAGTACCTGTGATTGGCTTGGCAATAAATCGGAGCGCCACCTTACCGTCGCCGTTAGTGATACCGGTGATGCCACTGAAGGTAATATCGCGCGAGAGGGTCATATCCATGGCTTCGCCGAAAAGTTCGCGACCGGAGTTGTTCACCGAAACCAGCTCTTGCTCATGCAGGCGATAGTCGTCGAACGTCGTAACCTGCAATGAGGCTCCTTCCGCAGACGCTTCCGTCTCCATCTCTTCCACCGCCGCACCACTGTCGCTAAGGAAATAATAGCCGTAGTCGGAATATGGGTTGCGGGTGTGCACAAAGCTCTGCGTGCTCTCTCCGTCGTAGCTCCAAGTAATCGGGCCGCAAGCATAGAAAAGTATATAGTCGCCACCGCGCCACAAAGGTACTTCCGGCACATCGTCTGTGTAGGTCATAGCAAAGTTCTCGCTCAAGAGACCGCCGCCGTAACCATAGACAGCCACCTTCGCAGGGTCGGAGAAACCCATCGAGCGAAGGTCGGCATACGTCAGCTTGTATATGCCGCTATCGTCTACGCGTATCTTCACCCACTTGCCCGATGCAAGAAGTGAGTTGGACGCGTACCGACTCCCGTCTGCGCCCAGGGCTGTTGCCCACGCGCAAACACTTATTATGAGTATATATAAGAATCGTAACATAGTCTCTTTTAATTCCACGTCATCTCACGTGGAAATCGAGCAACTTCTTCCCGGCGGCATACCCCTCAAGATGGTCGTCAATGCTGACAGGTCCCACCCCGACAGGCGTCCCCGTATATATCAAGTCGCCCATCTTCAGGGTAAAGAAACGGCTTGCGTAGGCAATAATTCTATCCACCGCGAAAAGCATATCGGAGGTATTGCCTTTCTGCACCGTCCGTCCGTTGATATCAAGACTGAACGGGATATTCCCGATATCACCACCCACCTCGCTCAACGAGACGAACTGCCCAATGACAGCCGAGCCGTCGAAAGACTTGCTTATCTCCCAAGGTAACCCCTTTGCGCGAAGGTCGCGCTGCAAGTCGCGGGCAGTAAAATCGATGCCGACAGTCACCTCGTTGTAGTAGCGATGGGCAAAACGCTCAGCAATGTTCTTACCCAGCCGGTCAATCTTTACAACAATCTCCGTCTCGTAGTGTATCTCCGACGAAAAGTCGGGAATGAAAAACGGCTTCCCGTCTTTCAGCAACGACGATTCGGCTTTCATAAAGAGTGTAGGCTCCGACAATTCTAACGAATGATGCAGTTCTTTATTGTGCTCTGCATAATTCATTCCTACGGCGATAATCTTCATCTCAGTGGTTTATGGAGTTCATGCGGTTAAACATAACAGCCAGGTGGGCATACATAGAGGTGTTTTGTACAACGATATCCTCGGGAACACGTATGCGGAAGGGGGTGAAGTTCCACAGCGCACGGATACCGCAGGTTATGACCCTATCGGTCACCTCCTGCGCCTTGTCGACAGGTACGGTAATCACACCGATTGTTGCCCCATACTCACGCTGCTTCACAGGTAAATCGTCCATGTGGAACACCGGTACGCCACCAACAATCTTGCCTGCCAAGCTTCGCTGCACATCAAAACCGGCAACAATCTCCAATCCGTATTGATGCAAACCGGTATCCTGCAAAAGAGCTGCCCCAAGGCTGCCGACTCCAAACAGAAAAGCCTTATGACGGGCGGTGAAACCCAGGAAGTCTTCCAACACACTGATGAGAGTGGCAATGTCGTACCCCACGCGGGTCTTCCCCGTGATATTGACAAACGAGATGTCTTTTGCCACCTGGCTGGGGTCGACACCAATCTCTTTGGCTATCTGAGTAGACGACACACACATCTCGCCCCTCTTCTCCAGCAGTTTCAAAAATGCCAGATACCAAGGCAACCGCCGAAGCGTTGGCTCCGGTACCGACCGCGTCTGTCTCAATGCATCATTCGCCATCCCGAAATCACTCTTCCTTTATTATCTGTGTATGATTTTTCTTTTTCCACAAAAGGAAATATATCAGCAAGACAGCCGTGATGGCAATACCAATCATCCGCGAAATATCAGCGTCCATACCCAAACATTCCGGAGCAACGAAGAGATAGGTAGAGCAAACTGCCGTCATAAACAATGCCGGAATAAGTGTGACGATATAAAGCTTCTTCGAACGCACCAAGAAAACGGTCAATGCCCAAAGGGTAAATACCGCCAAGGTCTGATTCGTCCAAGCAAAATAACGCCAAATCATATCAAAGCCGTCTTTGTCCTTCAAACTGTATAACAATATGCCGATTGCCACGATGAACAGCGGGATGCAAATCACCAACCTACTCTTTATGGTCTTCTGCTCCTTATGCAAGAAATCCGCCACAATCAAACGGGCAGAGCGGAATGCCGTATCACCCGAGGTAATAGGTGCGGCAATAACTCCCAATACAGCCAGCACGCCGCCAACCGTTCCAAGCCAGTTTTTCGTTATGCTGTCTACAATAACAGCAGCATTATTCTCGCCCATTCCGTTCTCGTGATAGAAATAGGTGGCAGCTGCTGCCCATATCAAAGCAACGATGCCTTCGGTAATCATGGCTCCGTAGAAAACCGGACGCCCCATTTTCTCGCTCTTGATACAACGGGCCATAAGCGGACTTTGTGTGGCATGGAATCCGGAAATAGCACCACAGGCAATGCTGACAAACATTATCGGAAAAATTGGCAGATTGTCCGGATGTTTGTTTGCCAAGCCGTCGGTCAACTCCGGCAGCGGCGGATAATTCACGAACAACATCACCAAGATTCCGACAGCCATAAACAACAAGGCTGCTGCGAACAACGGATAAATCTTTCCGATAATCTTATCGATAGGCAACAGGGTCGCCAAGATGTAATAGATAAAGACAACGATTATCCAAAAAGTGGTGTCGAGATATTCGGGAGTGAGCTTTGCCAACAGCCCCGCCGGTCCTGCTACAAAAACAGCACCCACCAAAACCATCAAAACCACAGCAAAGCCACGCATAAACTGCTTGAAATTATTACCGAGATAACGGCCGATAATCTCCGGCAGGCTCTCTCCGTCGTGACGCAAAGAAAGCATTCCGGCTATGTAGTCGTGAACGGCACCGGCAAAGATTGTTCCCAACACAATCCACAAAAAAGAAGCCGTACCGAACTTCGCACCCATGATGGCACCGAAAATCGGACCAAGGCCGGCAATGTTCAAAAACTGAATCATAAAGACTTTCCATGAGGACATCGGAATATAGTCCACCCCGTCTTGATGCGTATAAGCCGGCGTTTTGCGGGAGGGGTCGATACCAAAGATACGTTCTATGAATGTACCATAAACAAAATAGCCCACTACAAGGGCTACGAGGCAACAGATAAATGTAATCATAATACCGTCAATTAACTGTCACATCTTTTGTCAACTGTTCAGCAGACGTTTTACCGTTTCCGAAACAGCACGGCCTTCTGCCCTTCCAACAAATGCCTTGGAAGCAACACCCATTACCTTACCCATGTCTTTAGGACCGGCAGCGCCAACCTTGGCAATGATTTCCTTTATCTCTGCTTCCAATTCCTCCATAGTCATCTGCTTGGGTAGATATGCCTCAAGCACCTTTACCTGTGCCAACTCGGCATCCGCCAAGTCTGCACGGTTCTGCTGATTGTAGATTGCCGCAGAATCCTTGCCTTGCTTCACCAATTTCTGAATCATCTTCGTTGCTTCGGCATCCGTCAAAGTATCGTTGGCTCCGGGAGCAGTCTTTGCTTCCAAAAAAACTTTCTTCACATTTCTCAATGTCTCGAGGGCAACCTTGTCTTTTGCCTTCATTGCGCTTTTAATGTCTTCGCTGACTCTTTCAAACAAATCCATATATCAACTGCTTTTAGTTATTATCGAAAACTTATCACATGCTTACCTCCGGCATCGCGTTTCTTTTCCTCGGGATACGAAGCCTCCGTCGACTCCTTACTGCCACCATTATCCTGCACCTTGGAACGGGCACGGGCTACAATCTTCGGGTCGCGGTTGTATGTCGGGTTATCTTCGAGTATGGCAATCAGTTTGTCATCATCCAATTCGTCGGGCATCAACACAACGGCCTTGGCACGGGCTGCCACACGACTTATCTGCCCCCCTGAATCGCCATAATATTTGTTGATTAGGTTCTTCTCGCGACGTTCCTTTTCTTGGCGTTCTTCTTCCCTAAGAATCTCTTCCTCCGTCATACGCACATGGTCGCCACGATGTTTCTCGGCAATCTCCGGAATGTCGTCCACCCCAAAGCCGGTTGCCAGGATTGTAATCTTCACCTTTGGTCCCAGTGTATCATCAATGGCCGTACCCCAAATCACATTGATGTCGTGACCAAAACGAGCCATGAAATCGTTCACATATTCCATCTCTTCCATAAGCAGTTCGCCTTCCCTACTGAATAGAATGTTGAACAATATCTTTTTGGACTTAAAGACATCGTTGTTGTTTAGCAATGGGGAGTTAAGCGCATCTTCGATAGCTTGGCGCACACGTCCGTCGCCTTCACCGTAGCCATTACTCATCAAGGCAACGCCACCATCTTTCATCGTTGTGTTGACATCGGCAAAGTCGAGATTGATTATACCGGGACGGGTAATAATCTCGGCAATACTCTTGGCAGCAATCGTCAACGTATCATTCGCTTTCCCGAAGGCATTGGTCATGGTTAAATCGGGATATATGACACGCAGACGTTCGTTGTTGATTACAAGCAAGGCATCCACATTCTTACTAATCGCCTCAACACCATTCAAGGCCTGAAGAATCTTACGTTCGCCTTCAAAAACAAAAGGAATGGTAACAATGCCGACAGTCAGAATACCCATATCCTTGGCAATGCGGGCAATGACCGGAGCAGCTCCGGTTCCGGTACCACCGCCCATTCCGGCAGTGATGAAGACCATCTTTGTGCCGTCGCTAAGCATCTTGCGAATATCATCAATGCTCTCTTCGGCAGCCATCTTCGCCTTCTCAGGATTATTGCCTGCCCCCAGCCCTTGAGTGACGCTACGGCCCAACAACAATTTGTCCGGCACTTCAGAAGTGTTCAAAGCCTGATTATCTGTATTGCACAAAACGAAAGAGACATCATGTATCCCCTCTTTGTACATATGGGAAACCGCATTGCCGCCACCGCCTCCTACACCAATAACTTTGATGATTTTAAGAGTATCTTTCGGATAATCGAATTCTAATATTTCGTCGTCTTTCATTGCTTTCCGGGTTTTAGTCCATTCCTCGATTTATTTTATTACTCTCCGTCGTCAAACAAGTTCTTGCTTATACTTCCCCAAAGACCAACTAATCCACCTGTTCCTCTAGGTTTTTTGCCATTGCCAGTAACCACCCTCGGTTCTTCCTTCTTCACCTCTTCTTTTTCGGGTTCTACCTTCGGTTTTTCAACCTTTGGCGGGATGTATGCGCAATTTTTCGTTCCTTTCGTCAACAGACCGATGGCCACGGCATACTCGGGTTTTCCGGCAATAACATCACCACCTTCAACCGTCCCTTTACGTGCGGCAGAACAGCGGACATCCATCTTCAGCCGCTCACGGATAACCTCGGGAAGATTCTTCAAGGCAGCAGCACCACCGGTTATAACAATGCCGGCACCCAACGAATCCATGAGACCTGTCGCTTCGATGCGGGCATATACATTTTCAAGAATCTCTTTTATGCGGGCCTCTATCACATAGTCCAAATCCGCCAGTTTTATCTCACACATACCCATGCCGTCAGCAGAACTTACTTGAATGCTTTGGTCGCCATTTTTCTCCATCATGGCACTGCCGTAAGTCAGCTTCACACGTTCGGCTTCAGACTCCACCAAACGAAGATGGGTGATATCACGAGTAATGAGATTGCCGCCAAAAGGAATAACCGAGAGGTCCACCAGTTGCCCATTCTTATAAACCGTAAGAGTGGTCACTCCGGCACCGAAACCAATCAGAGCGCAACCCAAATTCTTCTCATTGTCTGTCAGCACCACATCAGCCAAAGCCAATGGCGAAACAATAATTCCGGCAATTTCTATTTTGGCCCGTTCTGCAATGCCATCGTTCAGATAACGTCTCAGTGAAGGTCGTCCGACAATCAGTTTATAGCGGGCCTCAATTCTGCTGCAGGGAATACCTACCGGATTAGGCTCAAGTTTATCATCCAAGATATATGTGGGAGAAACCACTGCCAATACATCCAACAGGTCCGGGTGGAAACTCTTACATTCTTCATACAAGCCGTTTATAATCTCTTCCGTCACCACTTCATCGGTACCCAATACGCGAGAAACAGTATGGTCGATGGAATGCAACGACTGCCCTCCTATGCCGACATACACTTTGGCAATCTTGACACCACCCAACTTATTTTCGAGCTTTAGGATAAGCCGCTTGATTTTATTTGCCGTCTCATCCACGTTATATACGCATCCTCTCCGTATACAGGAGGATGAATCCTCTACCTCGTAGGCAATAATCGAGAGAGTTCCCCTCTGGCTCTTCATCCCTACCATACCAACCATATGCGAGGAGCCAAGGTCGATAACCGCTATAAAGTCCGTGTATGCCATATCATTTATCTTTTAGTACAAACAACCTGATTCTTGTATTTCACATTCAGTATACTGTATTTCTCCCATCCTATTTTAGGAATAACCTTGTCGTAAAAAAGTCGGAGATTGTCTAACTTTTCCTCGAAATTGTCGAAAGACCCCAACACGATGCGGTGGTTTCCTATCCGGGGAATCAACTCCACTTCATTATTCGGATGAACATAAATTTGTTCTATCTGATTATTCCAAAATTCATTTTCTCGCAAAAATAATGCAAATTTGTACAAGTCGGTTACCGCCAAATCTTTTTCAACATACCCACTCACCAGTGGGACATCCACAACATATCGAAAACTAACCGGCATTGTAGTACCGCGATTGTCAACATAGAAATTCCCTCTGGGGCTGATTACACGCAGGATGGGAACTTTTTGTTCAACTTCAAGTTTTATAATCCCCGAAGGTGTCTTGTAGGCTTCCACGCGGGCAATCATCTCGTTTTTCATCAATTCCGTTTCTATCTTATCGGTATTGACCTCCGCCATGGGCTTTTTGATTGGGTTCAAATCTGCTTTTTTGAGAATCCAAACCAAATCGCTCTCGTTCACAAAATGTTTGTCAAGGCTGTCTTTTACCACGACACCGAGACCTTCGCACACCTTGTTTTGTTTCATATCCCGAAAGAAGAAAGCGGCAAACAAGATGTAACAAGCCAATAATGCAGCTACTACTATGGAAACTATACGAGTCACAATTTCTTATCCAATATTTGCCTTACGGGTTCAACCAAGCGGTCAATATCGCCGGCACCAACCACTAATACTACTTCAAACGTATCCGCCTCCTTCTCCACCAAGTCAAGCAGTTCGTTTTTATGAACCAACTTCTTGGCCGGAATGGTAACGGCATCAAATATAATTTTTGAGGTAACCCCCGGAATCGGGTCTTCTCTTGCCGGATAGATATCCAGCAATATCAACTCGTCCAACAACGAAAGACTGACGGCAAAACCGGCAGCAAAGTCACGTGTGCGAGTATAGAGGTGCGGCTGGAAAATGCCGGTCACCTTACGGTCCAAATATAGTTCCTTCACCGACCGAATGCAGGCAGCCAACTCTGCAGGATGGTGAGCATAATCATCTATCAAGACGATATTGTCTTTCTTTAGCTGGATGTCGAAGCGGCGTTTCGGACCTCTGAAAGAAGCCATGCCCTTCTTTATTTCTTCCGGCGTCGCACCATTCATCCAAGCCATGGCAATGGCGGCAACACCATTCTCAACGTTCACCTTCACCGGTACACCCAACTGAATGTCCGAGATACGGACATCGGGGCCTACGAAATCGAAAAGAATCTCACCACTATCGATTCGGATATTTTCAGCATGGAAATCGCCTCCGTTGTCCACGGAGTAGGTATACAATTTCACGTTTTCCTTCAAACGCGGTGTAACGGCAATGCCCTTCTTCATTACCAAACACCCACCGGGACGAATCAGTGATGTGAAATGCTCGAAACTTTCTCTATAGGCTTCCGCCGTGCCGTAGATGTCCAAATGGTCCGGGTCGGCAGCGGTGACCACAGCCATATATGGGCTCAGCCAATGGAAAGAGCGGTCGAACTCATCGGCTTCGATAACGGTAAGGTCGCTCTTGTCGGAGAGCATCAAATTGCTGTCGTAGTTCTTTAATATACCGCCCAAAAAGGCGTTGCAATCAACATGCGACTGTTTCAGCAAATGGGCAATCATGGAGGAGGTCGTTGTCTTTCCGTGTGTGCCGGCAACGCAAAGAGCGCGCGAACAATTGGTTATTTCGCCCAACACACGGGCACGCTTCATCACCTCGAAACCCTTTTGACGGAAAAATGTCAACTCCGTATGCGACTCGGGAATTGCCGGGGTATAGACAACCAATGTCTGCTTGGGGTCTTTGAAGGCGTCCGGAATAAGAGCCACATCGTCTTCGTAATGAATGGCGGCACCCTCCCGGTTCAGTTGCCCGGTCAAATCCGAAGGCGTTCTGTCGTATCCGGCAACCAACTTCCCCTTGGAAAGGAAATAGCGAATCAGGGCACTCATCCCTATTCCTCCGGCTCCAACGAAGTAGAATGTCTTTATCGTATTTATATTCATATCGCTTTATCTATTATCTTCACTATCTCATCAACAATCTGTTCTGCACTGTTGTGGTG
>CAVJCD010000025.1:0-1978 GCA_963648005.1 Tannerellaceae bacterium
GTATATATCTAAGTTTGCTTTCTTTTGTGTCGGCAAAGGTATAAACAAGTCGCCAATTAGACAAATCTCGTTAACATTTCTTTACACATCAAATGCGTTAAAAAATAGTATTATTCAAACTTTTCAAACACGCAAAAAGTCACTGCATTTTTCAAGTGGAACTATGATATGAGAAAATCAAACAACTACATTTTCTACCCAAAATCCCTCGCGAGCCGTGTGTTTATGCGGGGTTTCAGAGCTTCGGGCTATCTGGGGGGCGTGTGGTCGCCAGTTCGAGTCTGGTCATCCCGACGTTGTAAAGTCTTAAAAGTCAACGACTTGCGAGCAAAATATCGTCTGAAAATGACGATATTTTTTGCTACCCTTAGAATTTGAAAAGTATGAGGCGCAAACAACTCAAATGCTGAATATTTGCTAATTCAAAAATTTGTGACTTTCCGCGCCTACAAATTCCCAAATTTCTAGAAAAGAAAGTCGAGTATAAATCATACAAAAACCAAACAATTCAAATGACAATTAACACAAGAGTCTGCAAGCAAAAAATAACATACTTTAACGCAGAAAACATTAAAGGAGTGACAAATTTCGTTGATTTCGACTATTACCCAATAGAGCTGATTATATACAATGGTGGCACTACATCGGTTATCCGTACACACATGGTGACTACCAATAAGGATATGAAGGGGACGGTCTTCGCCGACAAAGATAAGACTGATATAGAGAATATCGAAATGACCCTGCAACTAAAGAAGCTTATTCAGTCTTGCTGGGAGTTTATCAAGGAGCATATCACTTGGCATCCACGTAAAATCCGCGAGGGATTGACTGAACTTGTGCGAGGTGGCAAGTCGTCGTATGGCAAAGACACTATCATAGGTTATATCCTAGAAAAGGTAATACCAATGAAAGATACGCGCAGCACTGTTGAGAAGTACCAAACAACGGCAAAGCACATAAGAGACTTTGATGATGGAATAACATTCAAGTCTATAGACAAGTTTTGGCTGAAAGACTTTGAAAGATGGATGAGGAACGAGAAAAAAATGGCTCCTGCTACCATAAGTATTCAGTTGCGTAATCTCCGTTCGGTAATCAACCAAGCCATAGCTGACGAAGATACTGATATACGCAGTCCTTTCGTTTCGTACAAGATACCTCGTAAGACAACTCCAGCAAAGCCGCACCTTGTCTTGTCCGCACAGCAGATAGCGGACTTCCGTGATTATCCTGTAGAGTCTTGGCAGCAAAGATATAAGGATTTCTGTTTGTTGTCTTTTTATCTTGGTGGCATCAATCCAGTGGACATCCTGACATTACCTTGTCTAACAGCAGGGCGTGTTGTGACAACGCGAAAGAAGACGGGAGGTAATATAGATTTGCCTGTGTGCGCTGAAGCAATGGAGATTATCAATAAGTACAGAGGAGAGAAAACGTTAGTTTCTTTCGCTGAAAGCCACAAGGATATTCACAACTTTATACACGACTGCGACGAAGCGATAAAGAAGATAGGTTATATGTATCTGGTGCCAGACAAGAGAGGAACGCTGCAAGCGCGAAAGTATGTGCCTATGTTTCCCGGCATGACGATATACACCTTCCGTCGTTCGTTTGCAACGATATGCGCTGAGCTCGATGTTCCAACAGAGAACATTGCAATGGCCATGGCTCACAAGGTTGTTTCTCCATTCACTATTACAGAGGTGTATATTGTGCGCAGCAAGAAGAAAACAGACAACGCGATAAATACGCTAACCGAGCATCTAAGAACACTTCATGGTCGCCCCAAAAATGTAATAGATGCAGAACTGAAGGCCGCTATCTGAATAACGCTTGTTTTAATTCGTGCAAGAACCACAACTTCTCCGTAAGGCCACGCCGTTTGTGTGGCTTGGCAATCTTTCCCACCTCCACTTTCTTTCTGAAGGTGGAGGTGTTCATGTTTAAGTATCTTGCACTTTCTTCCTGTGATAGA
>CAVJCD010000025.1:1988-11752 GCA_963648005.1 Tannerellaceae bacterium
TGTCACGTAATATAGATACTTATACACTTAGAGTGGAGATGATAAGTGACCTCCTTGATGTTTACAATGAGGTTGCGCCAGATAGTCTTACCCCCGCAATCGCTTATGAGAGGGTTGTAAAGCACCCTGCCAAAAGGTTTTACATAACGCCAAAGCAAGTGTACCAGCGTGTAAATAATTACATTAAAGGCAAAACTGAGGTTATCACATCTCTGAAACCGATACAGCAGCAGCAGTTCTACGACTTGATAAAAGTAATGATACGTCTGCAACGTCAAGGGTGCAATAGAGATAAAGGGTTGATGCATCTGTGTAGGTTGGCAGTTATGGAGCCTGCCCCAAGGTTTTATATAAAGCCAACCACATTTAGTACGATATTATCGCAGTACATTCAAGGCCAGCTCGACGAGTATGGACGTTCTGTCTATAACGTCAATAGGTATAAAGACCCAGAGGTTAACAAAGCAATTCGTGCGAAATACGCAGGAAGATACAACTATATACGATAACGTTTGTTTTTGTTGATAAGGTAATGCATTTAGCCCTCTCTATCCATCACGGACCGAGAGGGCTTGCTAAATGTCTTACATAAGAAAGTAATATAAATATTATTTGTGTATTTCCCAGCCTCGCTTCTTCGTGTAGGTTACGAGGCGGCAATATATACCGTATTTATAATAGAGCATTTTGCGGCGCAAAGGAAAGTCTGCACTGACTAGCATCGTGCTGCCCTTAACATCTTCGCAGACCAACTCGCCGTCTTTGGTCATGTACACAAAATCGGGCGTGAATACCACGGGGTGAAAAAGAGTGCGCTCCACCTCTTTGTCTTTTGTCTTGAGATGCACAATCTCTTTCGTTATCTGTTTTGGTATAAGTTCGTATGTCTTATGCGTTTCGAGGTTGTATATCTCACCTGCTTGCACAAGGGCTTTGAGATAGAGATACCTTTCACCTTCAACTTTGCTATCGAACATCATACCGTCGTGCTCCACCTTTTCTGCGCCGTACTTGTTCTCTTTTGTTTTATGCTTAAAAAACTGCCTCATTCAGTAATTGCTTTTGTTTCGTTGATTCTTCTTTGTGCTCTCTTATCCAGTCGCATTTGTCGCAGTCATACTGCGAAACATATAGTCCGATAGCAAGAGACATAACAATATCATCATGATTGTTAGCTCCTGGTCTATTACCAAGGCTTCCGTCTTCCCTGCGTTCGTATATAGACAACTCCTGATACAACATACGGTCGGGGTCAACAAACGTCTCGTCTTCGACTGCGGCTATGAGATTATCTATAACATAACCTTTGGTGAGCTTATTGGTCTGGAATCCATACTTGCGTAGAGGAGTTTCTTCAACACTTTCTGAAGCAGGGGCACGCATATAGATATTGTCGTAATAGTCTGCAAGCACTTCAATAATGGTACCGAAGTGGTCGCCCTCCGTGTTGTTGTTACGCTCTCTGTCCGCAGTATTGCTCTCTATGACGAGTAGTGCATTGTCGTAGTATCTGCCAAGTGCGGCGGCCTTCCAAGCAAGCTTATCGTGTCTGCAGTGCCCACGCCAGCGCGCAACCACTTCGGGTCTGCCGTTCATTCCTTCGATAGTGCCAAGTCGGTCTATTACAGACATTACGGTAAAGTCGGCCTTGGCAGAGTTTCCGCCAATATCCACACTTATTAGGTAGCGGTTTTTGGCGCGCATTACGTCATTGTTAGGCTTTGCCCAAATCTCCAGTTCTCCGTGTCCGTCGGTGCGTTCTTTAATGAATGAGTCTCTGGCCATCTCCTTATAGTTGTGACCTTTCAGAATAACATCTGCTCTCATAATAGGCTCTCTTACATATCGGTCGCGCAAGTCGTCTATGGCATATGCGTCAAAGATGAGGTTGCCTGCGGTGCGGAAAGCTTCAGTAGAGTCAATAGGAGCCTCGGTTGCCCATATCGCGTGGGAGCGCGAGACGTTGCGATTGATGCGATACCAGTTGATGGCTTGAAAGTCTGCACCTAATTTCCATAGTCTCCAGAAGAACTTGCCCGGCTCCTTATATCCGTCGGGGCAGAAGGTGGAGTCTTTGTGCTTTAGTAGCCAAGCAGCAAACTCCTCGTCAGTTTCTTCTAACGGAGTGTGGTCTTTCTCGATGATGTAGAATGGAATGAATAGTGGGTACCAAAGAGAAGGTGTCTTGGGGTCTATAGCTTCCTTCCAAGTGTCATAGAAGAATCCGTACGCTTTCTTACCTGTAGATTCCATTACGACTAGGTTGTCTTCAATGTTATCAATACCGCCCATAATAGACGAAATAACATCCTCCGGGTCGTGCTCGTCCGTTTTCTTCCATACACCAACTTCCGACATGTGTGCCATGTGGTAGTTTTCGCCACGGTCGGCATCAACCACCTCGTAGGCAGAGACGGAGAGGATAGAACGGCGAATAGGTTTGAACTTTTCATCAGTCACCCAGAAGTCGTCCTGCGAGTTTTCGTAGGGAGAAAGCTGCAATTTCTTGCCGTCTTGTCCTAATATCCAGCCAGCCTGTCGCTGTACGGCTTTCTTGTACATCGCCTTAATTTTCTTGGCGGTCTTCTTTCCTTGCGCGATAATGATTGCGTTCCAGCCATCGTGTACATGGTCTTGGGTGTCCTTCATACGCATCTGGGTGTATGTCGAGCCGCCCCACTGACGAGCTTTCAAGAGACAGATATACACGCCTTGATGCTTCTTGTTCAAGTCTTCGATAGTCTTGTGCAACACTCGTTGCGGATAGTTTAGTTTGAAGCGTATCATTTGGCCAGTACGTTTGTCTTGTATCTTATCTCCAAGATACATTGAGAACTCCCTGTCCTTCTTGCAACGCATTTTGCATATTTCTTTGCAAATAAAAAGGAAATTTTCGTCTGCAGCAGAAATATGTTTATGACGAAGGTATGCGTGAACAGAGCCTAGCTCAACAACCTTCTTGAACATCGTGCTCTCAAACATATCTGGTAGCACATACATTTCGGGGACTATCTGGTCTACATCGGGGACGTAAAAATCCTTGATGCAGACCTTCTTCCTCGCTTCAAAGTCATAGCAGTGTAGCCCAGATAATGGGTCGTATGGACCAAAGATATTCTCCATTCGTGCATTGTTCTCCTTAACGAGCATCTTTATGTCGTCAGGGTGCACTTCTCCGTCGTAACTTTTTATTTTATTCTCGTCGAAAGCCATAGGCGGTATGTTTGTTTAGTCCATCCCCAAGCAAAACCTGTGGTTATGCAGTACAAGTGATACAGGCATGCTACATTAGGAAGCAAAGCCGTTATAAGAAAGAATAGCCAAGTCTTCTGAAGAAGTTCCTTCCCCCTTGACACCTCTCCATATTTTGCTCCAATCATGGAAAACAGTATTCCTGACGCTCCCATAATAGGTTCCTGCAGGAATGGTTCGGGGAGCATGGAACAGATAAACGAGAGTAAGACTGCGCTACACAAGAAATACGGCGGTCGTATTATCCATAAACACCATAGATTACACAATAGGTGTATAATGTTAGCGTGGGATAGCGGGAATAGTATATTATTGAGTATATCGAAGTCCTCCGCGCCCAAGGGAGTAAACCCAACCTTAAAGGCGCAGAGGTTCGATACCACAAGAAGTGCCGTTATTACGACTTTCATTGCGGAATAATGAAAGCGCAGGAAATGAAACGTGTTACACTTCCTCATAGTCGTCAAATTTATTTTTTTCTCGTTGCTTGGATAGGTTCCTCAGCTTATCCAAATCTCCGTCATGAACCTCTACCTTTACTTTTGAAGGTACTTTGGCTTGCACGGATAGTATCTGTAAGACTTTAACGTAGACATCTGCGTATTTTGCAGGCATCTGTTCTGCTAATGTGCGCATAACCTGCTCGAATTGGGCTTCGTTTTGGTCTGCCCAACAAGAGAGAAACTTAAAGTTTCTTCCTACTATATTAGGAAGCTCTACATTAGTCTTGGGTAGTCGTTTTATTATTTCTTTATCTTCCATCTTGACATTTAGCGTTGTTTCTTATCGGTCAGAAAGGGTGTAATTTCTTTCGCATCGTGCCAGGCAATGTGGTAACGCAGTAGTGTTTGATATTATCATAAGCATCTTGGGCCAGCGATTGTTTGTCTAAAGTGATAGGGTCTTTGCTCGTTATTGTCATAGCGAAGAACTCGGCCAACACACTGTTCACGATGTAATCATGCACTGCGCCGCTTAGTGCATTGAAGGCAGTGTCGTCCCAATACCAAGGGAAGGATAGATGAATTTCCTTCTCTTCCCACTCGCGCTCGGCGTTCATTGCGGCTTTTTGTTGCGGCTCCATTACATACGCCTGCATACGCTGCTTACTGTTATCGAGGTATTTGTTTATCCATCTCTCAAACAAAATCTTAAAGCGCTCCAGAGGTTTGACGAAGGGAGACATCGTCTCTCCGTTTTCCGTCGCATGCGTAAGGGCAACAATCTCCAAGCTTGCATCTATATCACCAAGTATTTGGTCTTTGCGAATATAAAGTATCTTCTTCTTGTTTGGATGTTGCTCGTATCGCCCTCCGTATATATCGTGTGACGGCGCGACTTTCTTTATGATTGGTGGCATGTTCATAGTTTACTTATGGGAAAGGACTACAATGTCAATTTCCTTGCGGACGTTGGCATCATCATGTTTTGAGTAGATTATACATTTGGTATATCCCGGATAAACGGCATGGATAACGAAGCAATCCAAATCTCGACGTACTGCAACGCAAGCCCCCAAAGGAAGAATCTCGATATCGTCAACAGCCCCCTCGTCTAGTTCGTAGGTAATCTTAACATCTTCGCCGTCGTACAATG
Organism: Tannerellaceae bacterium; assembly: GCA_963648005.1. Lineage (GTDB taxonomy): Bacteria > Bacteroidota > Bacteroidia > Bacteroidales > Tannerellaceae > Parabacteroides. The sequence continues at coordinate 6,837 of CAVJCD010000025.1, forward strand.
TTAATCCGGTGCCGACGCTTAGTCCAATCTTAGACGTGTAAGGTATCTTAACGACAACTGGACTCTTCTTGGATATAGCTTCGGTGATATTACGGAAATCCATCATCAACAAATCTTGATAAAAGCCCGTCTGGTTCTTGTCTCCGATTCCTCCGTACCAAGAAAGGAGTGACCAATCTTCAATGAACTTAGAGCAAAGCTTGGCGATAGGCTCTACCATTGACTGATTGAATCTATCACTAACTGTGAGATAGAGATGTATTATATCGCCCTGACTCTCACTATAGATGTTATGACCAGCAGTAGAGTTGGTTGAATCAAGATAAGGAGAGAGCCTTGTTTTGAGAGCAGCAAGTGCACTCTCTATACAACGTGACAGTTTGCGCTCGTGTACTTGTTCATCCCCTGCAGTTTCGTTATACGCAACAGCTATCGCTTTATCGTCCGCAGACCTGTCAATGATACCTTTAAGGTACGTTTCCGCTTTTACCGCTTCTAGTATCACGGATTTGTAAAGTGTCAGTTTAATTTTCATTTACGACTTCTCCTGTTATTGATGTATAGTCTTTGTTTGAGGCGGCTTCTGGGGTGCGTTTAAGGTAAGCCAAACTGATTATAGTAGATATAGAATGGTCGCACCCCTCGGAATACGCTGCGGCATACGGAGGTAGACCTTGCTCACCCACTGCTGGTCTTATAATGGAGAGATATTGGCGAACAGCGTACATCCACAAATACTTGAATATTGCACGGGATAATGCCTCCGTTAAATTTCGGTTGTCAGCTCCGTTTGTAACCTTGTCTTGCCACCTATCAGACACAAGCTTAAAAGATAATATCTCTCCGCTATCTGAATATCCTCCAGAGACTTGTTCGATGGTAGACACGAGTAATTCGGCTCCCATACCTACAAGGTCTGCCCACACCTTTGCATCTTCTGTTGTTGAGGTGGATATATCCTCAAAAGCAGAATTTCCATTGGTATCTTTGGCTCGTTTGCCAATGAGAGCAAGATGCGTTTTAATCTTACTTATTAGCTGGGTGTATCTAACATTAATATTTATTGTTGCCATTATTCATCAACGGTTAGTGAGAGGTGTTGTTTGGCGATGGCAAGCATTGCGTTGGCTTTGGTCATATCGCAGTGCGCAGTCATAACAAGAAAAGCAAGATAATAGATAAATGCGCCCTCTAGTTTTGAAGGTATAGGGACATCGCTAGTTGTTGTTGACGTGTCAATACTTGGCCAATATATCACACTATAAGATATAGTCGCTCCAACAGGCGCTGCAGGATATAACTCTATCCGTGTTGGCGTGGTGGCAATAAGAGCTGCAACCGGTCGGTCGTAGGTTCCTTTTCCTGTTTCGTCAGATTGCAACAAATATTCACTCGAATCCTCTGCAATGAAAGACATTACCGCTTTGTGCCAGTTAGAAACTCGAACTCTGGTAATTCGTAGTACGTCTGATGGTAGGTCAAAATGTTTCGTTTCTGCACTACAAGTAATGACAACGTCTTTGGTGAGGCTGTTCTTGGTTCCATCGTTAAGCAAAGATACGTCAGCGAACATGGCGCACCAACGGAGAGCTACGCCAATCTTTGACTTGATAATATTGTCAAAGTACGTGTCTTCGTAGTCTTGATAGCCCGACTCTTCGTCGACGCACCATCGTACTTGTTTTATTATTTCGCTGACTGTCATACTGTGTTAATCTTTAGAAACCTTTGTGCTTACCTTGAGATTGGGAAATGACACACCATTCTTTTCTGCTATAGAACGTGCCTGTGCTGCTGTACGCGCAACTTCTCCAAAGTGTTCCTGTACATAGTTGATGGCTTGAGTAACACTCTTGATATCGGCAATTATTGTGAGTTCTTCAGCTTCGCTCGTATCGTCTTTTTCTATAGCGGCAAGCGCCTCCTCTGCTTTGCGGGCGTTTTCTTTTGCTTTCTGAATAGCCTTCTCTGCAGCAACACTCTTTGCCGTCTCTTTGTCAAATGATATTGAACCATCCTTGAATAGTTGGGAGTCTTCCAATACCATTTGAAAATATGGGTCGCTTGTCATAAAATAGGCTGGTTGATTAAGCGTGATGTTGCCGTTTGTAAATTTGTATATGACCTCGTTACCGCCTTTGCCGTAGAGAGAGAACTGAATATTGTTGGCGGGGAGATTATAAAGATAAACTCTATTCATATAATATCTTTTCTTTTATGTGGTATCGAATTAAAGAAAAACGGGGAGTAGAGCCAGTATAAGTCCACTCCACCCCCCCCTAATGTATTTACGCAATGTCAGTTGCGTTATATGTAGACCACTTTGCAGTGTTAGAATTGTAAACGTATACGACACCAGCCTTAAAGGTGAGGTCGGCAGTCTCAATATCTACAGATGGTGCAATCTTTTGGCCGTCAGCAGGAGCAGCAGGAATCTCCGTCACAACATTGATTGGGTTGCTGCTGTTCTTTGGGTTGAAGCCGAGAACCTTAGCGGTTGGGCCTACAAGAAGACCGTTGTAGCCACGAAGTGCGAGTGCATCAGCCTCAGTCTTGATGAGACGCTTAGCATCGCGAATCTCGCCTGCACCCTTAGACATATCGTTGGTCTGCTCCTTTTCTGCGAGGTGTACGTAACGCACAAGACCTTCCATGTCTACAACAAAGAGACAGTCCTCCATGTGGAGCATATCGAGTGTTTGGTCCCAGCAGTAGTAGATAGTACCGAAGGTGTCCTTGTACTTCTTGAAATCAATGTCAAATTCCTTGACAGTGTCGACGTTGTGCTCGTAGCCCTTTGGAAGCTCTACGGTATTCATCTGTTGCATAATGTTCTTACCACAGAATGCGTAAGCTACATTGTGAGCAGAGAACTCTGTGAACTGAGCCATAGAGATTGCGCCGAATACACCGAATGTAAACTTGGTATCAAGACACATATTGTTAGGAATCTGGCTTACAATACCCTCGGAAGAGTAAGCGTACTCAACGCTACCATCTTCGTTAGTGGTGTTCCAACGAGCCTTAGTGCCGAGGATGTAGTCGCGTTCTGCACGGAGGTTGTACTTGCGGATAGTGTCGGCCTTGATGTTGGAAACTGAGAGAGGCTGCTTCTTCTTAATCTTCTCGTACTCGTCGGTAAAGATGATGTTAAAGCCTTTCTTCTGGAGGTAGACCTCGAACTCTGAAGGACGATAGTTTTCAGGAGTAACGAGAAGCTGAGACTCGGACATTGAGACTGCACCAGCTGCAAGGATAGTGCCTGCAGGGATAGATGGAACGGTGCGGCAGTCGAGTTCGTCCGTTACGAAAGATTCGCCCTCGGTTGTTGCTGGGCCGTTGAGGGCGTAGCAAGTAATTTCGGAGAAGTTCTTGTTTGTCTCTGCCACAACGAGAGTAAGAGTACCCTGCTTGATAGTCTGTGAACCACGCTTATAACCTGCAACACCAAGACAATAAATCTTAGAACCCTTGTAGAAAGGGCGAAGATTGCCTGAACAATTTGCTGTGGTAAGCTTTACTGTTGGGCCTGCGGCGATTTCTGTCTTAACGGTAGCTTCGAGCGTCTCGCCGCCATTGCGCATGTGCTTACGCTCATAGCCCTGTGTCTGATAAGTGTGTGCCTTTGTTTTGAGGCGAGATACACTGAGGAATGGAGTGTTGTATGGTTCAAACTGAACCAACTCGTTATCCCATTCATCGTCTGCAAGGCCACCCTTACGAATCTGTGTAGCAGAAGCCTGTGTGCCCGTAAGGTCTTGGCCCGCTTTCTCTCCGCCCGGAGCAATACGGTCTGCTGCATCTGGGTGAGCAGGGTCTGCTGCGGAGTTACTGTTAGTACCATCAGCTGCAGTGCCCGGGTTACCTGATGTGTTAGGGTCTGGGCCCTCGGCACCGATACCTGCAGCCATTGCGCCACCACCAACAAAGGCAGCAAGCACCGTTAGCATAACGCTAACAAAACTCTGAAAATAATTGTACGATTTCTTCATACTGCGTTGTGTGTATAATTATAATGAACTATTGGTCTGCTTTACAAATCTTCAAAGATTGTTTTTGCAAAACTTTTCTTCTTTGGAATATCCTTCTTCGGCATAGCCCCCGCGCCTTGGTTTAGTGTGGGTGGCATCTTTGCAGAATCTTCGCTTGGCTTACGAAGGTTGTTCTGAATCTTTTCGTTTCGAGCCGCCATACCACCTTCTGCACGAGCATTCTTCATGTCATCTTCGTAAGTAAGAGAGTGGGCGAAGTCGGTCATTGTTTTTGTGTCTACAACACCATTGTCGGCTTGTTCAATTATTTGCCAGAACTTGAGCCACAGCTCATCCACTTCTTCGGGAGATTTATCTGGAAAAGCTTTGGCGATTGCTTCGTAACTTTTAGTAAGGTTATCTTTGATTTCCTGCGACTTGGCCATCTTGTCGGCATTACTTTTCTGTCGCTGTGCGATTTTTGCAGTAAGTCGTTTTCTAGCCTCTGGCTCTTCGAGAATTTCGTTAATAGTAACATCGTTCTCATTACAGAAACCCTCAAGCCATTCAAATGGGTCGATGTCCGGATTGTCGCGAAGCTCCGAAGCCATTACGGCTAACCATTCGTGCTGGTCGAAAAGCTTACCGATGCTAGAGTCTGCCTTGCGGCGTTCGCGTAATTCGTTTCTGTCGGCAATAGCACGGCCATATCGCGCTTCTTTGTCTTCGAAGTCGATGTCTTCATTATCTTCCGACCACATTCGGGAGTACTCGTCACGGTTGGGACGCAACTCCTTTGCTTCTGCTTCAGGAGCCGCATTCTTAGAACTAATTTCTTGTGTCTCTTGTGCCATATCGAATATGCAATGCGTTATTTTTTTTGGCAAATATACGCACACTTTTTAACGATTTTGTCCGTGAAACAACAAACCTAAGTACAACCCT
>CAVJCD010000025.1:11770-16636 GCA_963648005.1 Tannerellaceae bacterium
CAAAATGCACCTTCTTAATGTGTATTTTTGCAAAGAAAATATAAATTCGTACGAAAATATGCCAAAAAAAAAATTTATTAACGTTCGCGATATTATGCCCGCTGATGCCCTTCGTCGACACAACGATACGGCCCAGCAACGATACGCCCACCAAGACGGAAAACGTAAGGTGGCGTTAACATTACGCTCTCGTTGCGAACAGGCATGGAACTCTTTGGATAAGGTGCGCAAATTGGCAGAGAGGACTATGAACTACACTTTTGCTGACGACCAGTGGGGTGACCTTATCGAAACAAACGAAGGCGTAATGACAGAACGCCAGTATATTCAGAGGATGGGTAACGTGCCTCTTACTGATAATATGATGATTTCGATTTTCTCTTCCATCACGGGTCTGTATGACAAGCAGAACTCCGAGCCTTCGGCGCGCGCAAGAGACAACGAGCATCCGGGGCTTTCGGAGATGATGTCTGCTACAATGCAGTGTAACTGGCAGAACAATAAAGTTTCACGAACACTGTCTATTGCTTGGCGTGAATTTATAAACACAGGTGTTGCCATTACTCGTTCGACATACGAAGAGCAGCCCGACGGTATCCCAGATGTAGAGACCAAGTTGATAGACCCATTCAAGGCTTTTTGGGAGGCTGGCACCGACCCTAACGCAAAAGATTTGACACTTATCGGTGTACTCTGCGAAGAGCCGCGAGAGCGTTTGTACCAGAAGTTTGCTCGTCCCGAATATGGACTTACAGTAGATGACATAAACGAAATATATCATATCCACTCTGTGGAAGGCGAGCATGCCGATTATGTAGACTATTACGGCACAAGTGCATCTCACTCGTCAGACTACTATAATGAGAAGAACGATTTGGCGAACATTTCGTTTTCTTCCCCAAACACACCACATTGCTATCGCGTGATTGAAGCTTGGACTCTTGAAAGTAAGTCTCGTTGGCAGTGCTGGGACCCTATTGCCATCAAGCAGGAAGAAGCTTACTTTAAGATAGAGAACGACAAGAAGGAGCTTGCGGCAATTAAAGCTATCAACGAGCAGCGCAAACAGCAAGCCATTGATGCTGGTATTACAGATATGGGCTCTGTGCCTCTCATTATGGTGGAACCTATAGAAGACACCTATTGGAACTACACCTTTATGGCTCCCGACGGAACAGTGCTCTGCGAAGGTGAAACTCCTTATGACCACAAGTCGCATCCGTTTACCATTCTGCTTTATCCTATGGTGAACGGAAAGATTTATCCTTACATGTCGTTCGTGATTGACCAACAGCGAAATATTAATCGCTTAAATATCATGAATGACCTTGCCATTCGTTCGGCAACGAAAGGTCTGACAATATATCCAGAGGATATTATTCCCGATGATATGACCCCCGAAGAGTTCAACGACCAGTTGACTTCTTATCGCGGCGTGGTTCGTTATAAGGTAAATCGTCTCAACCCCAATGCACGTCCTGATGTTATTACGTCCGCACCTGCCAATCTTGGTATATCCGAGATGATTCAAATGAAGATAAATTTGATGCAATCTACGGCGAACGTAAGTGGTGCGTTGCAGGGCAAGACTCCATCTGCAGGTACTGCGGCATCTCGTTATGCAATGGAGGCGGAAAATTCAACAACGTCCCTCTACTCCATCTTGAATGACTTTACTTATTTTATGGAGAATCTCGCATTAAAGAATTGCGAACTTATTAAGCAGTATTATGAACATGGGCGTTTAATATTCGGCAATAAGTCTGCGCAAAATCTTATAGAGTACGACCGACTTACTGCTCGCGATGTCAAATTTGTTCTTTCTGTGAAAGAATCAGCAGCAACAGTAGCATATCAAGATAGAATTACGGACACACTTAACCTCCTTTTGGAACGCCAAGCTATTGACATCTTGCAGTACCTTGATAACTCGCCAGAGCCTTTTGCAAAGGATATGGCACAGAAAATTCGCGAAGCGCAGCAACAAGGTGTGCAAGGCATAGCTAATGCGAACCTTCAAGTGCCTACGGCCAATCAGCAAAGTGTAGCAGCTGCCCAGCAGATTATGGGCATGCAGCAACCTCAACAAATTCAACAACAATAATGTGGTATGGAAGACGGAACGAAGCAACATATAATTACACCTTTGTCGGGGCTATGTAACACCCCGTCAGATTTTGCGTGTGATGACAATGCTATACTTTTCGCGAATGGCGTGAGGTATGTAGATGGCGAGTTGAAGGCTATTCAAAGTCGTAGCTATACAAACACGGGTGGGTACACCAACCTAAAGCTTGTCTTTGTGCATGAATACGCTGGGACAAAACGTCTAGTATATTATAATACATCGGATAAGTATTTGTATTGGACGACTGACGATAATGCACCAACAAACAAAATAGGTATATGCAAGTCTAATTTTGCGAGGATTGTCTCTGTCGGCTCAACTTTGGTCGTTCTGCATACTGATAGCACACTTTCTTACGCTACGTGGAACGGAAATGGTTACACTGTGACATCGCAAGATGTGTCTCCCCGATATATGTTCCAGTTGAGAAGAGTTAGCGGAAGGGGATTTTCTGGGATTGAGGATACGGATTCAGACAATTACAAATCTCAGAATATAGACCACGAGTCGGGTTGCTTCCGAACGGACAATGAGCATCATATGTTGGTTGTACGTGATGATGCCTACGATACGTGCGTAAATGTGCTCAAGACGTTAAGGAATGAACTTCTTACAGAGGTTTACAAGAGAAAGCATTTTGTATTCCCCTTCTTTGCTGTTGCTGCGATAAGAATGTTCGATGGCTCATATAAATATATTGGCAGACCGCAGCTTATGTTGACTTTTGCAAAGGGGCCGTCAGTACTGTATTATTATCCTTGCTGCTACAACCAAGATTATGCTGGCATTGATTTAATTAGAGCTTCATTGATAGGGGAGTGGAATCTAACATTTACCCAAAACATAAATCTTAGTTCGATGAATGCCAACATAAACGGCATCAACAGCATTGAGTCTATAGATATTTTTATCACACGTCCAGTACAGTTGGACGAATTTTATGATGGCAAAAGCGAAAAGTCAGGCGATAAGGCTATGTGGCGCAAAGCTACCTATCAAGCGACATATAACGGAGTTGTAGACTCAAGGCTTATTTTTGATAGTTTAGCAGTTAATAGTCAAGTGCGGTCCGCGTGGCCTGCAAAATGCGACTTAAAGTTTCGGTATAGCGACGCCAATAATGCCGTAAATGACCTGTGGGAATCAACATACGACCCGTACCACGCAAAGGATGACAGTACGATAAAAAAAGAGCTAATAGATAGTCTGGGGCAGTTCCGCAAAATTGCGAGCATTCCGTATGGAATCACAAACGATGGTAAAATATCTTCGATAAACGTTGCCGACTATATGACAGAGTCGACATTGCAAACCCTTGACAATCAGGAATTGCTTACGTTTTCCGACGAATATGAAGATTGGTGCAACTCTTATCCGGACGATATTAATGCGATAAACCGTCGTCTTCTTCAGATAGGAGGCAAGCAGTCGCTTTACGTCAATCCTTACCTATGGGAATCTACCTATATATATAACCCATCTTCCGGTAATGCGTATGACATAGAAATTCAAATACAGACAGCGGCGGGTTTGAAAGTTGTTTGGCAGACGTGTGACAGCCGCAGTATATATATTGATGGCGAGCAGATGTGGTTCTATTATCCCGACCCCCGCGCCACGCAGTTTACTGTATGGGTGCATAACCAGAAACAATATGTAGTGACGGCAAAATTTCAGCATGACTCCCCTATTGGAGGCTCATACTATTTCGGGAGATATCCAACACAAGAGCTAGCTACAGGAAGTGTAACAACTATCAACTGGAGGACGACCCAAAACAATAATGGCGATACAGTCGATTTTGATAACCGCATAGCGCAAAGTCCCGTAGACAACGTGTTTAACGATGAATCAAAGCAGTCGGTAGGGCAAGGTGACATCATAAAGGTTGCATCGTTGACAACGGCATTGACCCAGGATGCCTACAAGGTGAGTACCATAATAGCTTTTACTACGCAGGGTATATGGAGTATTACTTGCGGAAACGACGGCTCGTTTACCTCTGTCTCGCCTGCATTCTCGCGCGAGGTGTGCGTGAATAAGAACTCTGTAACAATGACAGACAACAAGGTGTATTTCGCTTCTCGAAAAGGTCTAATGTGTATTGTTGCAACATCGGAAGAGGGCGTATCCGCTGCAGTCCCCAAATTTACGCATGAAGGGGTAGCCCCAAAAGAGATAGTAATCAACGGTGGTTCAATTTCGGTAGGAGATAGCGTAAATAGTCCCCTTTATGACTACTACGAGGAGGTGGCAAAGAACGGATATTATGTCTACGACTACTATACGCAAGCCATATTGATGTTATATCCTGGCCGTAAGGATTATTTTGTCTACGATATAAATAGTGTAACCATTTATTATTGTTCAACGTCGCCGATGGCTGACGAAGCAACATTTATCTCAGCGGTTGAGGATTATCCAGATATATATTTGGTGTCTGGCGGAGTTCCTACAACCTACAACTGCAGGCTATCATCTGTGAAAGCTCGCTATCACGACAACAACAAGTACGGATTTGAGATTGTGTCGCGACCTCTAAAGTTGGGTGGAGCATTATTCTTGAAGTCTCTTAGAAGAGTGAGGCTGCTGTCGAGTTCAATGTCGAATTGTACGCTTCAAATATACGGTTCAAATGATTTGAACTCGACATGGTACCCTCTGCCATCCATCGGAGGGAGACCTTATAAATATTTTATGTATAAAATAAGTGGCGAGATGAATGCAATGAGTTCTAT
>CAVJCD010000026.1:0-10283 GCA_963648005.1 Tannerellaceae bacterium
AACACAGTACTTTCCCTTCCCGCCGGTTCGCGGCAAACAAGAAACACAGTACTTTCCCTTCCCGCCAGTTCGTGGCAAACAAGAAACACTGTACTCTACCTTCCCGCCGGTTCGCGGCAAGCTGGAAACACTATTCTCTTGCTTCCTCCCCTCGTGCGGAGAGCAAAAAACGCTACACATTTCCTTTTCCAATTTGATACCGAAACGGGAAATATGCTAACAAATGGTTGGCGCGCGAGGGGGAGAGTGGAAAATTTTTATTCTTTATTGCGGAATATTGTAGCATAATGAAAGAAATGCCCTATATTTGCCGCGCATTTTGACAGGGGAAACAGGCGTTTCCCGTAACAGAAGGTCAACAGACAATGGAAGAGAAGATTTATTTGAACAAAAAGCAGGGGTTATACGACCCCGCAAACGAGCATGATGCGTGCGGCGTAGGAATGTTGGTAAACATCCACGGAGGCAAATCGCACGACATCGTAGAGTCGGCTCTCAAGGTGTTGGAAAATATGCGCCACCGTGGTGCAGAGGGTGCCGACAACAAGACCGGCGACGGTGCAGGCATCCTGCTTCAGATTCCTCACGAGTTTATTCTTTTGCAGGGAATCCCCGTGCCCGAGAAGGGCAAGTATGGCACAGGGCTGGTCTTCCTCCCCAAAGACGAGGCCCGGCAGTCTGCCATCCTCAGCATCATGATTGAGGAGATAGAAAAAGACGGACTCACGCTGATGCACCTCAGGAAGGTGCCCGTTTGTAGCGGGATATTGGGAAAAGACGCGCTTGCCACCGAGCCGGACATCAAGCAGCTCTTCGTCACGGGTTGCGACAACCCGCAGGATTTGGAGCTCAAGCTCTACGTCATCCGCAAACGCATAGAGAAGCGGGTGGCAGCCTCCGACATCCCCGGCCGAGGGGACTTCTACATCCCCTCGCTCTCAACAAAGAGCATTGTGTATAAGGGAATGCTCGAGTCGATGCAGCTGCGTCACTACTTCCCCGACCTTACGAACAACTACTTCACAAGCGGACTGGCGTTGGTCCACTCGCGCTTCAGCACTAATACCTTCCCCACATGGAGTCTGGCTCAGCCCTTCCGTCTCCTGGCGCACAACGGCGAGATAAACACCATACGGGGCAACAGAGGATGGATGGAGGCAAGGGAGAGCGTGCTCACCTCTCCTACCATAGGTGATATCGACAGCATCCGCCCCATCATTCAGCCGGGGATGAGCGACAGTGCCTCGCTCGACAATGTGCTGGAGTTCCTGGTGGCATCCGGATTGAGTCTGCCCCACGCCATGGCGATGCTTGTGCCCGAGAGCACCAACGAGAAGAACCCCATATCCGACGACCTGAAGGCCTTCTACGAGTATCACTCCATCCTCATGGAGCCCTGGGACGGTCCGGCAGCCCTGCTCTTCAGCGACGGACGGTATGCCGGAGGTATGCTGGACCGCAACGGACTGCGCCCGGCACGCTATCTCATCACCAAGAACGACATGATGCTGGTGGCTTCCGAGGTGGGCGTGATGGACTTCGAAGCAAACGAGATAAAAGAGAAGGGCCGCCTGCAGCCCGGCAAGATACTGATGGTGGACACCGAGAAGGGCGAGGTGTACTACGACGGCGAACTGAAGAAGCAGCTTGCCGAGGCCAAGCCCTACAAGACATGGCTGGCAAACAACCGCGTGGAGCTGGACGAGCTGAAGTCTGGCCGCAAGGTGCCTCATACGGTGAACAACTACGACAGGATGCTGCGCACCTTTGGCTATAGCCGCGAAGACGTGGAGAAGATAATCATGCCGATGTGTACCGCCGGTGCCGAGCCTGTCGGTTCGATGGGCAACGACACGCCCCTGGCTGTGCTCTCTTCCCGCCCCCAGTTGTTGTTCAACTATTTTCGCCAGCAGTTTGCACAGGTAACAAACCCGCCTATCGACCCCATTCGCGAAGAGCTGGTGATGAGCCTCGAGGAATACATCGGTGCCGTGGGCAACAATATCCTCACCCCCTCCGAGAGCCATTGCAAGATGGTCAGGCTGAACCATCCTATACTCACCAACACCCAGATAGACCTTTTGTGCAACATCCGCTACAAAGGCTTCAAGGCCGTCAAGCTGCCGATGCTGTTTGATGCCGACAAGGGGCGCGAGGGATTGAAGACAGCTCTCGACGAGCTGTGCAGGCAAGCAGAGCAGTCCGTTACCGACGGTGTGAACTACATTATCCTTAGCGATAAGGACGTCGACGAAAAGCGGGTGCCCATCCCCTCCTTGCTTGCCGTAAGCGCCGTGCACCATCATCTGATATCCGTGCAGAAGCGTGTGCAGACGGCTTTGGTGGTGGAGACGGGCGAGATGCGCGAGGTGATGCATGCCGCCCTGCTGCTTGGCTACGGCGCAAGTGCCGTCAATCCGTATATGGTCTTTGCCATCCTGAAAGAGCTGGAAGGGAAACAAGAGATACAGCTCAACTACGAGACAGCGCGCAAAAACTACGTGAAGGCCCTCTGCAAGGGATTGTTCAAGGTGATGAGCAAGATGGGCATAAGCACCATCCGCAGCTATCGCGGAGCCAAGTTGTTCGAAGCCGTGGGGCTGGATGCCGAGCTGGCACGCACCTATTTCGGCGGCACGGCAAGCAAGGTGGGCGGCATACGGCTCGACGAGATAGCCCGCGACGCCATTGCCATGCACAAGGAGGCTTTTGGCGGTGAGGTTGACGAAATGCTGGAGCACAAAGGCATCTACAGCTTCCGCAAAGACGGGGAGAAACACGCATGGAACCCCGAGACCATCTCCACTCTACAGCTTGCCACGCGTCTTGGTAGCTACAAGAAGTTCAAGGAATATACCCATATGGTGGACGACAAGGAAGCACCCATCTTTCTCCGCGACTTCCTTACCTTCAAGAAACGGCAACCCATCCCCCTGGAGGAGGTGGAACCCGCTTCCGAGATAATGAAACGGTTCGTCACCGGCGCCATGAGCTTTGGCTCCATCAGCAAGGAGGCGCACGAGACAATGGCGATGGCTATGAACAAGATTCACGGAAGGAGCAACACCGGCGAGGGCGGCGAAGACCCCGCGCGCTTCGTTCCAAGGGAAGACGGACTCTCGCTGCGCTCTGCCATCAAGCAGGTGGCTTCGGGACGCTTTGGCGTTACCACCGAATATCTTGTCAATGCCGACGAGATACAGATAAAGGTTGCCCAAGGAGCCAAGCCGGGCGAGGGCGGTCAGCTGCCGGGATACAAGGTCAACGACATCATTGCCCGCACACGCCACTCCATCCCGGGCATATCGTTGATATCCCCTCCCCCGCACCACGATATCTATTCCATCGAGGACCTGGCACAGCTCATCTTCGACCTCAAGAACGTAAACCCGAGGGCGGAGATTAGCGTGAAGTTGGTGTCGGAAAGCGGCGTGGGCACGATTGCTGCCGGCGTTGCCAAGGCCAAGGCCGACCGCATCGTCATCTCCGGTGCCGAAGGTGGCACGGGGGCATCGCCCGTCAGTTCCATACGCTACGCCGGATTGCCCCCCGAGCTGGGATTGTCGGAGACGCAGCAGACACTCGTCATGAACAGTCTCCGCGGACAGGTGCGCCTGCAAACCGACGGACAGCTCAAGACGGGGCGCGACGTTGTGCTCATGGCAATGCTGGGAGCCGAGGAGTTTGGTTTTGCCACTGCGGCACTGATTGTGCTGGGATGCGTCATGATGCGCAAGTGCCATATGAACACCTGCCCCGTGGGCGTTGCCACGCAGGACGAAGAGCTGCGCAAACGCTTCCACGGACGCCACGAGTATCTGGTGAACTTCTTCACCTTTATGGCTGAAGAAGTGCGCGAGTATTTGGCTGAGATGGGCTTCAGCCGTATGGACGATATCATTTGGCGCACCGACCTTATCGAGAGGAAGAAGACGGAAACGAATCTTAACCCCAAACACGATTTGCTCGACTTCTCCCGCATCTTGCATATGCCCGAGCAAGCCGCACATACCGCCATCCATCATGTGACGGACCAGATACACCAAACAGACAGAGTGAAGGATGTGGATATCATCCGCAATGCCTCGGAAGCCATCGAACACCAGAGGGAAGTGTCGCTCGACTATGCCATAACCAATACCGACCGCAGCGTGGGCGCCATGCTCTCGGGCGAGATAGCCAAACGCTATGGCAACGCGGGATTGCCCGAACATACTCTCAACATCAAGTTCAAGGGCTCGGCGGGACAGAGCTTCGGCGCCTTCCTTGCCCACGGCGTTCATTTCCGTCTTGAGGGAGAGGCCAACGACTACCTGGGGAAGGGTCTCAGTGGCGGACGTATCAGTCTCATGCCCCCTGTGCGCTCCACCTTCGTTGCCGAAAACAACACCATAGCCGGCAACACCCTGCTCTACGGAGCTACCGGCGGCGAGGTGTATATCAACGGTAGGGTTGGCGAACGCTTCTGCGTGCGCAACAGCGGCGCCATTGCCGTGGTTGAAGGCGTGGGCGACCACTGCTGCGAATACATGACAGGCGGACGCGTGGTGGTGCTCGGCACAACGGGCCGCAACTTCGCTGCCGGAATGAGCGGAGGAGTGGCTTACGTGTGGAACAAGGCGGGCGACTTCGACTACTACTGCAATATGGAGATGGTGGAGCTCTCGCTCATCGAAGACAGCGCCACCCGCAAGGAGCTCCACGAGCTTATCCGCAAGCACTATCACTACACGGGCAGTCACCTGGCGGAAAAGATTCTCGACAACTGGGACAAGCGGGTGGACGAGTTCATCCAGGTTGTTCCCATTGAATACAAGAAGGTACTCCAAGAGGAACAAATGAAGAAACTTCAGCAGAAGATTGCCGAGATGCAGAGAGATTATTGAACCGGAATATTTCAGACTAAGACATACATCATTCATCATGGGAAATCCAAAAGCATTCCTCACCATACACAGACAAGAAGCAGGATACCGTCCTGTAGAAGACCGTATAGATGATTTCAGTGAAGTGGAGCAGACGCTCAACAGCAGCGACCGCCGCCGTCAGGCTTCGCGCTGCATGGACTGCGGCGTTCCTTTCTGCCATTGGGCTTGTCCCCTGGGCAACAAACAACCCGAGTGGCAAGACCTTCTCTACAAAGGCCGGTGGCGCGAGGCGTATCACCTGCTTGCACAAACGAGCGACTTTCCCGAGTTTACGGGGCGCGTATGCCCTGCCCTCTGCGAGAAGAGCTGCGTATTGAAACTGAGCTGCGACGAGCCCGTCACCATCCGCGAAAACGAGGTTGCCATCGTCGAGATGGCGTTCCGCGAAGGTTTTGTTGAGCCTGTGGCTCCCTCCCGCAACGGCAAGCGCGTGGCAGTGATAGGCAGCGGCCCCTCGGGCTTGACCGTTGCAAACCGACTAAACCATAAAGGCTACGAGGTTACCGTATTCGAGAAAGACGAGATGCCGGGCGGATTGCTTCGCTTTGGCATACCCAACTTCAAGCTGAGCAAGAACATCATCGACCGACGCATCCGCCTGATGGAAAAGGAAGGCGTGAAATTCCGCGTCAACACCATGGTGGGCAAGGAAATCCTTGCCAAGGATGTGGTGGATAGCTTCGATGCCGTGTGCATCGCCATCGGCTCGGAGACGCCTCGCGACCTGCCCATCGAAGGGCGCAACCTCAAAGGTGTTCATTTCGCACTCGAGCTGCTCGGACAGCAAAACCGCCTGCTTGAAGGCATCGCCATCCCGCCCAAGAACATCATCAACTGCAAGGGCAAGAAGGTGCTCATCATCGGGGGCGGCGACACCGGCAGCGACTGCGTGGGCACAGCCAACCGCCACGGGGCAGCCCTCGTGACGCAGATAGAGATAATGCCCAAGCCGCCCGTAGGCCACAACCCCGCCACCCCCTGGCCCATGTATCCGCAGATACTGAAGACAAGCAGCAGCCATGAGGAAGGCTGCGTGCGCAGGTGGAGCCTCGCCTCCTGTCGTTTCATCGGCGAGAAGAACACCCTGAGAGGCGTGGAGGTGGAAGAAGTGGAATGGGCTCCGGCAACGGATGGCGGCCGCCCCGAGATGAAGCACACGGGGAAGAAAGAGATAATAGAAGCCGACCTGGTGTTCCTCGCCATGGGGTTTGTGCATCCCGAGCAGGATGGGCTAGTAAGCGAGCTCAATCTTGAGGTGGACGCAAGGAAGAATATCGCCGTTGACAGCCATCAGCAGATTGCCTCCGGCAAGCTCTTTGCCTGCGGCGATGCCGTGAGCGGCGCCAGCCTTGTGGTACGTGCCATGGCGTCGGGCAAGAAGACGGCAGAGGCCATCGACAACTATCTCTCGCAGCAGTAAATTCCATATCAAACGAACTAAAACATACAATATCATATGTGTGGCATTACAGCAATCTTCAATATCCGTGAAGAAGCCCAAGAGCTTCGCGGCAGGGCTTTGGAAATGAGTAAACGTATCCGTCACCGCGGACCGGACTGGAGCGGCATTTATCAGGGGCGTACAGCCATTCTCGCCCACGAACGCCTCTCCATCGTTGACCCGGCATCCGGCGGACAACCCCTAAGGAGCAAAGACGGCAAACTGATTCTTACCGTCAACGGCGAGATATACAACCACCGCGAGATACGCGAAGAGATGAAGGGCGAATATGAGTTCCTTACGGGGTCTGACTGCGAGGTCATCCTTGCCCTCTACCGCAAGTATGGCACCGGCTGCGTTGAGCATCTCAGCGGCATCTTTGCCTTCGCCCTCTACGACGAAGAGAACAACTCCTTCCTCATTGCCCGCGACCCCATGGGCGTCATTCCCCTCTACATGGGTCATGACGATGAAGGGCATCTCCTCGTGTCCTCCGAGCTCAAAGGCTTGGAAGGCTTCGCCACGAGCTACGACCAGTTTCTTCCCGGCCATTATTTCTACAGCAAAGACAACAAACCGACCCGTTGGTATGTGCGCGAATGGATGGACTACGACAACGTGAAGGACAACACCTCCAACGTAACCCTTCTGCGCGAGGCCCTCGAGGCTGCCGTGCAGCGCCAGCTGATGAGCGACGTGCCCTACGGCGTTCTGCTCTCCGGAGGCCTCGACTCGTCCATCATCTCCGCCATTGCCCGCAAGTATGCCGCCAAGCGTATCGAGACAGGTAACAGGACTGATGCATGGTGGCCACAGCTCCACTCCTTTGCCGTAGGGCTGAAGGGGGCGCCCGACCTCGCTGCCGCACAAAAGGTGGCGGATTATATCGGCACCGTGCACCACGAGATAAACTACACCGTGCAGGAAGGTCTCGATGCCATCCGCGACGTGATATACTTTATCGAGACCTACGACGTAACAACCGTACGTGCCTCCACTCCCATGTATCTCCTCTCGCGAGTGATAAAGAGCATGGGCATAAAGATGGTGCTTAGCGGCGAGGGAGCCGACGAGGTGTTTGGCGGCTATCTCTATTTCCACAAGGCACCCGACGCACGCGCTTTCCACGAGGAGACGTTGCGTAAACTGAGCAAGCTGTATATGTACGATTGTCTGAGAGCCAACAAGAGTCTCTCGGCTTGGGGCGTTGAGGGCCGCGTGCCATTCCTCGACAAGGAGTTTTTGGACGTGGCGATGCGCCTTAACCCTTCGGCAAAGATGTGCCCGGGGAAGACCATCGAGAAGAGAATCCTTCGCGAGGCGTTTGCCGACATGCTGCCCGACGAAATAGTGTGGAGGCAGAAGGAACAGTTCTCCGACGGCGTGGGATACAGCTGGATTGACAGTCTGAGGGCGCAGACCTCGGAGCAGGTGTCAGACGATGAGATGCTTCATGCTTCCGAGCGATTCCCCATCAACACCCCGCGAAACAAAGAGGAGTATTACTACCGCACGATATTCGAGGAGCATTTTCCGAGCAAAAGTGCGGCACTCAGCGTGCCTTCAGTGCCGAGCGTTGCCTGCTCCACCGCCGAGGCATTGGCATGGGACGAGTCTTTCCGCAATATGAATGAACCCAGCGGACGTGCCGTAAAGGGCGTCCACGAGTCGTCGTACTAAAGATGCCCACCTCTTGATTTTATTCGGGGTTTTGTTCCCGGCAATCTTGTTCTGAAGCTCTTATTGTGTTACTTTCGCCGATATTTTTAAAACAAACCTTATGAAAACACGTATTATTCCCCTGCTAATTCTGGTTCAGTTGTTGTTTGCTTCCTCATGGAATGCATCGGGCCAGGAAGTAACATTTCAATCTCTGCTCAACGAGATGGTTGACCGAGATGCCATAGCCGAATATCCAAGCGTGCCCTACAAAACGCTTCAGTCGAGCAGCTACAACCGCCTGTCGGTGTCGCCCGACCTTCCCGGATGGTTCGAAGACTCCGACGGTATAAGCTGTCTGCGTGCCGAGACCAACGGCGACCGCGACGAGTGGGTGCTGATGGAAGCCGAAGGTCCCGGATGCATCTCCAAGATATGGGCGGTATGCTTCTATTACAGCCTTCGGGATACCATCGGTGCTAATGTGCGCTTCTATCTCGACGGGGCAACGCAGCCAACTATTGAGGCCAACTTCTTTGAACTGGTGAAGGGTCGCGACTTCGTTAAGCCGCCGTTTGCCGATGCTTCCACAAGAGCCGGCAACCTCTATCTCCCCATCCCCTATCAGAAAAGCTGTAAAATCACGCTCGACAATAAAGCCTTCTACTACAGTATAAGCTACCGTTCTTATCCCGAGGGTACCAAGGTGAAGACTTTCACCCGCGAGGACTTCAACAACTCGCAAGACGTGCTCAAGGACGTGGCTCAGAAACTCAACAACACTCCTGCCGCCACCACAGGCGACCCCCTCAAGACCAATGCCCTCCTGCAGCCGGGCGAAAAGGTGGATATACCTCTGCCCCACTCGTCGCACGCCATAAAGACTATGCGCATACATCTTAGCTCCGACGAGATGCCGCAGGCTCTGCGCTCCACCGTCATGCAGGCTTCGTTCGACGGCGAGGAAACAATCTGGTGCCCCGTTGGCGACTTCTTCAACAATGGCGTTAAACTGGCGCCCTACCATATGTGGGAACGTACCGTCTCGCCCGACGGATGGATGGAATGCCGCTGGGTGATGCCCTACAAGAAGAACGGCACGATAACTCTTACCAACTACGGCACCAAACCTGTCCGCGTGGAGATGGATACCTACGTAGACAAATGGAAGTGGACCTCGCACACGATGCATTTCCATGCTTCATGGCGAAAGGACAACCCCACACCTACGCTCCCGATATTCGACCGCAACATGGTGGAAGTGGAAGGCAAAGGTCTCTACGTGGGTGACCAGTTCACGGTGCTCAACCCTGCCGAAGGCTGGTGGGGCGAAGGTGACGAAAAGATATATATCGACGAGGATATCGACAGAGGCTTCCCGTCTCACTTCGGCACCGGCACGGAGGACTACTACGGCTGGGCAGGCGGCATTGTTCCGAACCCCGAAGACCAGTTCTCGAAGCCTTTTGTGGCAAACGTCTTGGTGGGTTATCCCAATTCACTGGGCTATAACATCTGCTCACGTACCCGTGTGCTCGATGCCATACCTTTCCGGGGTCGTTTCAAGTTTGATATGGAGGCTTCGTGCGGACGACGCCAGAGCTGGTTTCATCTGCTCTACGCCTCGGCATCGTTCTGGTATGCCATCCCCGGTGCCGTCTCCAACCGTGCTCCGCAACCCGAAATGGCAAGGCAAAAGATTATGACCGTGGAAGAGTTGCAAAAGGTCAACGAGAGGGTGAAAGCCGCCCAAAAGCAATAATTCATGGTTATATATATTTAACATAACATTTGGTTTCGTTTATTGCGAATAATATGTCAAAACGATTTACATTTGCGCCGTTGAAGAACAAAAAGAAACATCTTAGGGATTAAAACAAGCGAAATGACACAATCAGTCGGATTCACAAAGATGCATGGAGCGGGTAATGACTACATATATGTAAATACGATGGTCTACCCGCTTAAAGACCCCGAAGAATTGGCCGTGGAATGGAGCGCGCCGCATACGGGCATCGGAGCCGACGGCCTTGTTTTGATTGGTCCTTCCACGAAAGCCGACTTCAGTATGCGCATCTTCAATGCCGACGGCTCGGAAGCCATGATGTGTGGAAACGCATCCCGATGCATCGGTAAATATCTCTTTGAAAGAGGGATGACCGACAAGACGACAATCCGCCTGGAAACGCTCTCGGGCATAAAGGTTCTGAAGCTCCATGTTGACGAGGCTTGGCAAAAGGTGGACAGTGTGACTG